>NZ_JBIWAF010000002.1:0-479284 GCF_044759925.1 Pseudomonas sp. NPDC099000 | reverse complement strand
GCAATAATCCTGTACCGCTGATAGCTTCGCTTGAATCGTGTACTTTCCCATGAAACACCCCATCGGTCGTGTCCAACTTTTGGGGTGCACACCACGGAGCGTGGGAACGATCGAGTACTGGGGAGATGCGGTGTCAGGTGGATTTGCGCAGGGCCGCGTGTTGTGGGTTGAAGGTGAGGACGGCGAGCAGCGCGAATACCAGTGTCAGCCCCGCGCACACCGCCAGCGCCAGCGGATTGAAGCGCTCATACAAGGCAAACCGCACCAGCTCCACCGCGTGGGTAAACGGGTTCAGCGCGCACAGCCAGTAGAGCCACTCGCTGGACTCACGCATTTTCCACAGCGGATACAACGCCGAAGACAGGAAAAACAGCGGGAAGATCACGAAATTCATCACCCCGGCAAAGTTCTCCAGCTGCCGGATCGCATTGGACAGCAGCAGGCCCAGGGCACTGAGCATCAACGCCACCAGCAACAACGCCGGCAACGCGATCAACAAACCCATGGCCGGTGGCTGCACGCCGTACACCCAGGCAATCGCCAGAAAGGCGTACACCTGCAACAGCGAAATCAGCGAAGTGGCCAACAGTTTGCTGCACAGCAGGAAAGTCCGGGGCAGAGGGCTGGTCAGCAGCACGCGCATGCTGCCCATCTCCCGGTCGTAGACCATCGACAGCGAACCCTGCATGCCGTTGAACAGCAGGATCATGCAGGCCAGCCCCGGGATGATGTAGACCTCATACGGAATGTAAGTGTCATAGGGCTCGATGATCGCGATCCCGAGGGCCGCGCGAAAACCCGCCGCGAACACCAGCAGCCACAGCAACGGCCGCACCAGCGCACTGAGAAACCGCGTGCGCTGCAACACAAAACGCAGCCATTCACGCAGCACGATACCGCTGAAGCATTGCCAGTACGCATTCATCGGGCGGCTCCTGATGTCGTCAGGCGGGTGAAGGCTGAACCGAGGTCGCCGCCATGTTCCTGGCTCAAGGCATCAGCCCGCCCGCTGGCCACCAGGCGGCCCTGATGAAGAATCAGCAAGTCATCGCTCGGCTGCACTTCATCCAGCAAATGGGTGGTCCAGAGCACGCTGATGTGCTGCTCGCGGCACAGACCGCGAATGTGTTGATTGAGCGCCAGCCGGCTGGCCAGGTCGAGGCCGACACTGGCCTCGTCGAGCAGCAACAACCGTGGCTCATGCAACAAGGCGCGGGCGATTTCCACCCGGCGACGGTGACCACCATTGAGTTCGCGGACCCGCTCGCGACGGCGTTCGGTCAGCGCCTGGCGCGCCAGCTCGGCGTCGACTCGCAGGCCGGTCTGGCGCCGCGACAGGCCATGCAGGGCGGCGTGATAACGCAGGTTCTGCTCGACGCTGAGGTCCAGGTCCAGTGTGCTCTGCTGGAACACCATACCCAATTGCTTGAGTGCCGGACGCGCTGCGTTGCGCAAGGAGCAGCCGCCCACCCGAATGTCACCGCGTTGAAGATCATAAAGCCGGGTGAGCAAGGCAATCAGCGTCGATTTCCCCGCACCATTCGGCCCCAGCAGCGCCGCGAAATGCCCGGGCGCAAGGCTGAAACTCACCTGCCGCAAGGCCTCCCGGCTCCCATAGGCGAAGCTCAGATCGCTGACTTCCAGTGCGTTCATGGCGTCACCACCACGCCCCACGGATAGCGCCCGACCTTCACCGATTTGGTCACTTTAAGGCTGTCGACATCAATCACCGACACATCACCGCTGACGCCGTTAGTGGCCAGCAACTGCTTCTGATCCGGGGTAAACGACATCTGCCAGACACGCCGGCCGACCAACAGATAATCAAGAATATCGAAGGTCTTGGCGTCAATCACGGCCACATGATTGGCCGGACCGAGGGCGACGAAACCGTACTTGCCGTCGGCGCTGAGCTTGATGCCCACCGGCTGGACTTTGTCCGGGTGCACGCCCTTGATCTGGAAGGTCAACGTCTTGAGGATCTGCCGCGTGGCGACATCGAGAATGGTCACCGTGCCGCCGATCTCCGCCGAGGCCCAGAGCTTGGAACCATCAGGCGCGAACTCGACGAAACGCGGCCGCTGATCCACCAGGGTGCTGTCAGCCAGTGTCTGAGTGCTGGTGTCGATCCAGTGCAGCATGTTGGTGGTTTCGCTGGTATTGACTGCCCACTTGCCGTCGGGGCTGACGGCCATGCCCTCGGGCTCGACGCCGACGTTGATCTGACCCAGCACCTTCGAGGTTTCGGTGTCGATCACGGTCACCAGTGCATCGTCTTCGTTGGAGACGTACAACCAGCGGTTGTTGGGGTGCAAGGCGAACTGCTCGGGGTCTTTGCCCGACGGCAATTCCTTGATGATCTTGCGCGTGGCGACGTCCATCACCTGAACCCGGTCCGAGTCGCTGGCGCAGATGTACAGCAGCTTGTTGTCGTGGGACAGCAGCAAACCGCGCGGGCGCTGGCCGACGGGCAGGGTGTCGGTGACTTGCAGGGTTTGCAGGTCGATCAGGCTGAGGCTGTTGTCTTTTTCGTTGGAGACCCAGGCGGTGCTGGCCGCGGCGTGCCCGGCGGCGAGCAGCAGGGCCCAGAAAAGCAGGGAGCGGCAGAGCAGGGTGCGGCGCATGGTGGATTCCTTTTTTGTTTTGGTTTTTATGGAAAGTTGGATCAGGGAAAGCGGCAAGTGACCTCGGGCTTGTCGTAGCCGAGGCTGTCCATTTCGTTAAAGGGGTGCAGGAAACCGTCCTGCGGCGACGTGCTGACCAGTGCCCGGGGCTGGACGATGGGAATCGGTTGGCGCAACTGACCGTTCCACGGGCGATAACTGAGCTTGCGACCCTTGAAGCCGTCCAGCGGCAATTGATCGCTGATTTCCAGCGTGCGGATCGCCACAGGATCGACCTGTCGCAGTTTACTCACCGCACTGGCGATGCTGCGCACGGCGATCCAGGCGGCGAAATCGCGGTCATTCATCCAGCGCCCGGCCAGGGCCTCGAAGCGTTTCTGCAATTGGGCGGCACCGTAGGTTTCCACGGTTTTGTGCCAGCCCACCGGGGTCAGGCCCTGTGTGCCGGCGACCGGCCGCGGGTACCAGGTCTGGTAGGGCACGTATTCACCGAAATCGCCGCGTTCGTCCGCCACCAGCACCACATCGTATTCGGCGGTCTGGGTGAACAGCGGCATGTCGGCCTGGGCGCTGCGACGCTGATCGTTGTCGAAGCTCCAGGCTTTTTCCGCCACCAGTTTCAGGCCGAAGCGTTTGGCGGCGCGGCGCAGGGCGGCGGCGTAGGCTTGATCGTCCGGGGTCGGGCCTACGATCAGCAGCGCCCGTTGCCATTTTCGCACCACCAGAAATTGCGCCAACGCATCGGCGAGCATCGCCCTGCTCGGCAGGCTGTGCAGCACGTTTGGCAGGCAGTCGGTGGTGCGCAGGCTGTCATCCGGGCTGCCGGCGTTGAACAGCAAACTGTCGGGCAGCACGGCGCTGAGCCGGCGCAGTGTCTCCACCGGCGCATTTACCACAAACAGGCGCAGACCCTGTGCATGCTGGGCCTTGGCCGCTTCGATCAGGGCATCCGGACTGTCGGCATTGGCGCTGACGAGGCTGTAACTCTGGTTGAGAAAACGCCCGGTGCTGTTGCTGTCGGTGATCGCCAGTTCGGCGCCGCGAAGCCCGGCATCGACCGGTTCGGGAATCACGTTGGAAAGCAGCGGGCCAGGGGCAGGCCGATAGCCCAAGTAGCCGATCTGCACCTGCAACGGCGCATCCGCCGCCTGGCTCTGCGTCGCCAGTCCGACGGCGCTGGCAATCGCCAGCAAGTAGATCAGGGCGTAAGGGGCAAGCGTTCGCATAACGGCACTCCATTACAGGTAGCGCCAGCATAGGAAGCCTCAACGGGCGGGGAAATATGCAGAAAGTACTGATGGGCCAGTACCAAGGTCGTAACGCATCCGGGTGTGCGCCCCAAGCCCTACTACCAAGGGACTAGAAGGCGACCACCAAAGCAGCATGGGGATCGTGCGAAGCCCGTACCAAGATGGGTGCCATAGCCTCTGCCAAGAGGTTTTGCGTGCAATCTTGAGGGCATAACAATGACAACAAAACGCAACGCCTTGCTCGTTGCCGGACTGCTGGCCGGTTTTATCAGTGCAGGCTCCGTCTGGGCCCATGGCAACGTGGTGCCTCAGGCCATCGAAACCAAGGGACTGACCCCGATCAAGGACGCCGGCTTGCAGGTGGATGCCGATGGTTGGGCGGCGGTGAACCCGTATCGCACTTCCCCGGAACACGATAAGGCTGTGGAAATCGGCTCTTCGGCCTACAACCAGAACTGTGCGGCTTGTCATGGACTGGAAGCCAAGTCCGGCGGCATTGCCCCCGATTTGCGCATGCTCGATGTCGGTGAAGCGGGTGATGAATGGTTCGTCGAACGCGTGCGTAACGGTGCGGTGCGGGATGGTCGGGTCTACATGCCGAAAATGGCCGATTTCTTGAGCCAGGAAGCTCTGTGGGCAGTGCGCACCTACCTGGACAGCGTTCACGTCGAGGAGTAATCCATGCGCCTGCTCGCTGTGTTGATCGGCGCTGTGTTGCTGTGCTGCCAGACGGTGCAGGCGCAGGTCCGTACCTATGACGAAATGATCGCTGCCGGGGAGCTGAAAGTGGCGGTCTACAAGGACTTCGCCCCCTACAGTTTTGAAGACGCCGGCCGGCCTCGTGGGGTTGATGTCGAGCTCGCCGAAGCCTTGGCCAAAGCGCTTGGCGTGCGCCTGACGTTGATCTGGGCGCCCGCCGGCGAGAAGCTCGATGATGACCTGCGCGACTACATCTGGCGGGCCAGCCAGTTGCATGATCTGCAATTGGCCGACCTGATGATGCGCGTGCCGTATGACCGCGATTACGCGCAAAAACGCAACGAACTGGGTGAGCTGGAAAACGGTCATGTGGTGATGTTCGGGCCGTACCAGACCGAACAATGGCAGGTCGCCTATGATCGCCGCCGACTGGAATCGGTGGGCAGCGTTGCGGTGTTCGAACACCACACGATTGGCGTTGAAGTCGACAGCGTGCCGTCGTTCTACCTGACCTCGGTGTTCAACGGCATGCTCGCCGGCAAAACCCACCACTATCCCGGTGTACCCCAGGCGTTCGCGGCGATGAAGGCCGGTGAAGTCGATGCAGTAATGGCCATGCGTGGCGAGATCGACTGGCAAGTTCACGAAGCCAACGATCCGCAAGTGGCGCTGGCGGAAAACGCCTACCCGAACATGGGCAAGCAACTCTGGGAGATCGGCATGGCGGTGCACGAAAGCAACCGTCAACTGGCCTATGCCGTGGAAGAGGCGCTGGAAGCGTTGATCCGCGAGGGTGCAGTCAACACCATTTATGGTCATTACGGCCTGCGCTATGACGTGCCCGAGATGTACCAACAGTGGAACTGGCGAGCGGGTTGTCTGCTGGTTTGCTGGTTACCCTTGGCGGCGCACGCTGCCGATATCGAGCCGGGCCAAGACCCGGTGCCCTCGGTGATGTGGGCCTTCTATCACAAGCAGATGCTCGGCGATGCGCCGTTCGTGTTCGACGAGCGGGTCAAGCTGCTGGCGCCGCCGTTCGCGGAGGATGCCCGGCAAGTGCCAATGGAAATCGACGCCCGTGCGTTCAAGGGCGAAGTGGTGAAAATCCTCGCCTGGGCGGAACTCAATCCGCTGCCAAAAATCGTCGATTTCCAACCGCTCGACCGCGTGCTGCCCTGGCTGTCGATCCGCATCCGTATCGAGCAAGCCACGCCGTTGCGCGCGGCGGTGCTGACGCGTGACGGGCTCTGGCATGTCGGCTCGACCCTGATCAATGCGGCGGGCGGCGGCTGCACAGCGCCGAGTGTGGTGCGCACTCAGCCAGGCTGGGAAGAGCACATCGGCGAAGTGCTGGGCGGTCGTTATCCCCGTGGCGAGTTCAGCCGTGTGCGCCTGCAAGTGGCGCACCCGATGGACAACGGCATGGTCAGCGGCATCCCGGAATTCTTCATCAACCACGCCGAACTGCGCGACCAAAACGATCAGCTGCTGGCAAGGCTGGAACTGTTTCCCGCCGTCAGCGAAAACCCCAACCTGGCCTTCGACATCGAAGGGGCAGGGCAGACGCGCCTGTTGTTGCGCGACAACAGCGGTAATCAATTCGATGCGGCCATACCCTGACCCCAAGGAGCGCGCGATGCGCTGGATGCTGCTGTTGTTCATGAGCCTGAGCCTGCCGGCCCTGGCGGACCTCGTCTACGTGCTCAAGCCCCGGCAGATCGCCGAAGACACCTGGCTGCTGGAAGGCAGCACTGACAATTTTGCCAAGGCCAACGGCGGCAACATCGTCAATACCGCGTTTATCGTGACCGAACGCGGGGTGGTGGTGATCGATACCGGGCCGTCGAAACGCTATGGCGAAGCGATGCGCAAAACCATTGCCACGGTGACCGATAAACCAGTGATTGATGTGCTGCTGACCCATCACCACCCGGACCATGTGCTGGGCAATCAGGCCTTCAGTGATGTGCCGATTGGTGCATTGGCTGGCACCACCGAGCTGTTGCATCGGCAGGGCGACGCCATGGCCGAAAATATGTATCGGCTGGTGGGGGACTGGATGCGTGGCACCGAAGTGCTGCTGCCGACGCGGACGTTGTCACCCGGCGTCCTCAGTTTTGGGAATCACGATTTGCGCCTGCTGAGCCTGGGTGGGCACACCGGCGCGGACCTGGCTATTCTCGACCAGCAAACCGGCGTGCTGTTTGCCGGGGACCTGGTGTTTTACCAACGGGCGCTGACCACGCCCAACAGTCCGGGGCTGTCGGTGTGGCTGGCGGACATCGCCACGCTTCAAGGCCTGCCGTGGACGCTGATCGTGCCCGGCCATGGGCCGGTGGCCAGCGATCCGCAACCGTTCGAGCAAATGCGCGACTACCTCGGCTGGCTCGATCAACTCATGCGCGACGGCGCCGCCAATGGCAGTGACATGGGGGAGATGATCCGCAGCCCCATTCCTGAGCGTTTCGCCGGGATCAGCCTGAGTCGTTACGAGCTGATTCGCAGCGTCAGCCATTTGTATCCGCGTTACGAACGCGGGCAGATGACCCGAGTGGACTCCGCCGCGAGCAAGTGATGATCGTTCCCACGCTCCCGCGTGGGAATGCCTCAACGGACGCTCCGCGTTCGGCTCCGGAAGGGACGCGGAGCGTCCCGGGCTGCATTCCCACGCAGAGCGTGGGAACGATCAAACCGGTGTTCGTCTAATCGGACCCGGTACTAAGGAACTAGCAATCTCAACACTGCGGGCAATTGTTCCAAGGGCGGCGGCGCCGAAGAATCTGCACCAGACCGGGAAAATTTCCCGGGTATAACAAAAACCGCAGAGGCAGCCGTCATGACCCAACCCGCACGTCGCCAACCCTTCGTCTTGAGCGTGCTGCTCAGTGCCATGCTGTTGTCCGGCACCGCGCTGGCCGGCGTCACCGACCAGGACATTCTCCAGGACCCCAAGAACCCGGAGCAGGTCGTCACCAACGGTCTGGGCGTCCAGGGTCAGCGCTACAGTCCGCTGGACACCCTCAACGTCAATAACGTGAAAGACTTGCGGCCGGTCTGGGCGTTTTCTTTCGGCGGGGAAAAACAACGCGGTCAACAAGCACAGCCGATGATCAAGGACGGCGTGATGTACATGACCGGTTCCTACTCGCGGGTGTTTGCGGTGGATGCGCGCACCGGCAAGAAGCTCTGGCAATACGATGCGCGCCTGCCCGATGACATCCGTCCTTGCTGCGACGTGATCAACCGGGGCGTCGCGCTGTACGGCGACCTGGTGATTTTCGGCACCCTCGACGCCAAACTCGTGGCCCTGAACAAAGACACCGGCAAAGTGGTCTGGAGCAAGAAAGTTGCCGACCACAAGGAAGGCTATTCCATCAGCGCCGCGCCGTTGGTGATCAACGGCAAACTGATCACCGGTGTCGCCGGTGGCGAGTTCGGGGTGGTCGGCAAAATAGAAGCCTACGACCCGAAAAACGGCGACTTGCTGTGGACCCGGCCCACCGTTGAAGGCCACATGGGCTTCACCTACAAGGACGGCAAAGCGTTAGAGAACGGTATCTCCGGCGGCGAAGCCGGCAAGACCTGGCCCGGCGATCTGTGGAAAACCGGCGGCGCCGCCCCTTGGCTCGGCGGTTACTACGACCCGGAAACCAATCTGCTGCTGTTCGGCACCGGCAACCCGGCGCCGTGGAACTCGCACCTGCGTCCTGGCGACAACCTTTACTCCTCGTCGCGTCTGGCGCTCAACCCGGACGACGGCACCATCAAGTGGCACTTCCAGAGCACGCCTCACGACGGCTGGGACTATGACGGCGTAAACGAGCTGGTCTCGTTCAACTACACCGAAGGCGGCAAAGAGATCAAAGCTGCCGCGACCGCTGACCGTAACGGTTTCTTCTACGTGCTGGACCGCACCAACGGCAAGTTCATCCGCGGCTTCCCGTTCGTGGACAAGATCACCTGGGCCACCGGCCTCGATAAAGAGGGCCGGCCGATCTACAACGAAGCCAGCCGCCCAGGCGCGCCGGGCTCCGAAGCGAAGGGCAGTTCGGTGTTCGTCGCCCCGGCGTTCCTAGGTGCGAAAAACTGGATGCCGATGGCCTACAACAAGGACACCGGGCTGTTCTACGTGCCGTCCAACGAGTGGGGCATGGACATCTGGAACGAAGGCATCGCCTACAAAAAAGGCGCGGCGTTCCTCGGTGCCGGTTTCACCATCAAGCCATTGAATGAAGACTACATCGGCGTGCTGCGCGCCATCGATCCGAAGACCGGCAAGGAAGTCTGGCGCCACAAGAACTTCGCGCCGCTGTGGGGCGGGGTGCTGACCACCAAGGGCAACCTGGTGTTCACCGGTACGCCGGAAGGTTTCCTGCAGGCGTTCAACGCCAAGACCGGCGAGAAAGTCTGGGAATTCCAGACCGGCTCCGGCGTCCTCGGCTCGCCCGTGACCTGGGAAATGGACGGCGAACAGTACGTCTCGGTGCTGTCCGGCTGGGGCGGCGCTGTGCCGTTGTGGGGCGGCGAAGTGGCCAAGCGCATCAAGGACTTCAACCAGGGCGGGATGCTCTGGACCTTCAAGCTGCCCAAAGACCTGGTCGCCAAGCACTGATAGCTGCCACTGATCGTTCCCACGCTCTGCGTGGGAATGCAGCCCGGGACGCTCTGCGTCCAAAGAGCCGAACGCGGAGCGTCCGTTGAGGCATTCCCACGCGGAGCGTGGGAACGATCATTGCCGCAAAACTACTACCAAATAACGAGAGTCCCCCTGCCAACGGCGCATTCGTCTGCCGCGCGAGGCTCTCTACTATCGGTTCATCGCCTGTTTGCCCGACAGGCATCGACCCAGACAGAGGCCCACCATGATCTACGCACAACCTGGAACACCCGGCGCCGTCGTTTCCTTCAAAGCGCGCTACGGCAATTTCATCGGCGGCGAGTTCGTTGCCCCGGTCAATGGCGAGTACTTCACCAACACCTCGCCGGTCACCGGTGAAGTCATCGCCGAATTCCCTCGCTCCAGCGCCGCTGACATCGAAAAAGCCCTCGACGCGGCCCATGCGGCGGCAGATGCCTGGGGCAAGACCTCGGCGCAGGATCGTTCGTTGGTGTTGCTGAAAATCGCCGACCGCATCGAACAGAACCTGGAAATCCTCGCCGTCACCGAAACCTGGGACAACGGCAAAGCCGTGCGCGAGACCCTGAACGCCGACGTGCCACTGGCCGCCGACCATTTCCGTTATTTCGCCGGCTGCATCCGTGCTCAGGAAGGCGGCGCCGCCGAGATCAACGAGCTGACCACCGCCTATCACTTTCACGAGCCGCTGGGCGTGGTCGGGCAGATCATCCCGTGGAACTTTCCGCTGCTGATGGCCGCCTGGAAACTCGCGCCGGCCCTCGCCGCCGGCAACTGCGTGGTGCTCAAACCCGCCGAACAGACGCCGCTGTCGATCATGGTCTTCGCCGAGTTGATCGCCGACTTGCTGCCGGCCGGTGTGTTGAACATCGTCCAGGGTTTCGGCCGCGAAGCGGGTGAGGCGCTGGCCACCAGCAAGCGCATCGCCAAGATTGCCTTCACTGGTTCCACGCCGATTGGCGCGCACATCATGAAATGCGCGGCCGAGAACATCATTCCAAGCACCGTCGAGCTGGGCGGCAAGTCGCCCAACATCTTCTTCGAAGACATCATGCAAGCCGAGCCGCAGTTCATCGAGAAAGCCGCCGAAGGCCTGGTGCTGGCGTTCTTCAATCAGGGCGAAGTCTGCACCTGTCCATCGCGAGCGCTGGTGCAGGAGTCGATCTACGACGACTTCATGAAAGTGGTGATGCAGAAGATCGTCAAGATCAAGCGCGGCAACCCGCTGGACACCGACACCATGGTCGGCGCCCAGGCGTCCGAGCAGCAATACGACAAGATCCTCTCGTACCTGAAAATTGCCCAGGAGGAGGGTGCCGAACTGCTCACTGGTGGCGCGGCCGAGCGTCTGGAGGGCGACTTGTCCAGCGGCTATTACATCCAGCCGACCCTGCTCAAGGGCCACAACAAAATGCGCGTGTTCCAGGAAGAAATCTTTGGGCCAGTGGTGGGCGTCACCACGTTCAAAGACGAAGCCGAAGCCCTGGCGATTGCCAATGACAGCGAGTTCGGCCTCGGCGCCGGCCTGTGGACCCGCGACATCAACCGTGCCTACCGCATGGGCCGGGCGATCAAGGCCGGGCGGGTCTGGACCAACTGCTACCACCTGTACCCAGCCCACGCCGCGTTCGGTGGCTACAAGAAATCCGGGGTCGGCCGTGAAAATCACAAGATGATGCTCGACCACTATCAGCAGACCAAAAACCTGCTGGTGAGCTACGACATCAACCCGATGGGGTTCTTCTGATTCGACCCGAAACCGTGTAACGGCCTTCGCGGGCAAGCCTCGCTCCTACAGATCACCTAAAACCTGTAGGAGCGAGGCTTGCCCGCGAATGGCCGTGTCTGACACCCCGCAACACCCCCTACCAACGCACGCCGCCACCTCGTCCCAAAGTAGCATTCGATCACTTGGCGCCCCGTGCATTAATGGCTTTACCGGAATAACCCGGCACAAGAAGAGGATTGACCCATGTGGAATAAACCCGCGTTTACCGATCTGCGCATTGGTTTTGAAGTGACGATGTATTTCGCCAACCGTTGATTGTCCACCCGGCCAGCCGTCGTGTTGGCCGGGCATGCCTTCAGGAGCCTCCCATGCACATCCGCGTTCTCGGTTCCGCCGCTGGTGGCGGTTTCCCGCAATGGAACTGCAACTGCCGCCAATGCGCCGGGATGCGCGACGGCAGCCTGCGTGCGCAACGGCGCACGCAGTCGTCGATTGCCCTGAGCGACAACGGTGTGGAGTGGGTGCTGTGCAATGCGTCACCGGACATTCGCGCGCAGCTTGAAAGTTTCCCGGCGCTGCAACCGGCCCGCCGCTTGCGCGATACGGCGATCGCCGCGGTCGTGCTGCTGGACAGCCAGATCGACCATTGCACCGGCCTGTTGAGCCTGCGTGAAGGCTGCCCGCATTCGGTCTGGTGCACGGAACGCGTTCATCAAGACCTGAGCAGCGGCTTTCCCTTGTTCCCCATGCTTGAGCACTGGAACGGCGGGTTGCAGTGGCAACCGGTCGGGCTGGACCGTGAGCCGTTCCACATCGCGGCCTGCGAACACCTGCAATTTCGGGCGATTCCCTTGGTGAGCAACGCACCGCCGTACTCGCCCAATCGCGGCAATCCACAACCGGGCGACACCATCGGTTTGTTTATCGAAGACCGGCGCAGCGGCGCCAGCGTGTTCTATGCCCCGGGCCTTGGGCAAATCGACGACGAAGTGCTGAGCTGGATGCAGCGTGCCGATTGCCTGCTGCTGGACGGCACCTTGTGGCGCGACGACGAAATGCGCGTGTGCGAAGTCGGCCAGAGCCTGGGCAGTGAAATGGGGCATCTGCCACAAAGCGGTCCTGGCGGGATGCTTGAGGTGCTGGAGGGGTTTGGCCGCCAGCGCAAAGTGCTGATCCACATCAACAATACCAACCCGATCCTCGATGAAGACTCGGCTGAGCGGGCGTTGCTGAAGCGGCGGGGGATTGAAGTGGCTTTTGATGGGATGAGTCTTGTGCTGTAGCTCATGGCCTCTTCGCGGGCAAGCCTCGCTCCTACAGGTTTTGTGTCGTGCGCCACTTCTGCGGTCGGCGAAACCTTGTAGGAGCGAGGCTTGCCCGCGAAGGCGTCAGCCGTAACACCGCGAAATCCGGAGAACCGCAATGACTGACCAACCAATGTCCACAGCCGAATTCGAGCAAGCCCTGCGCGCCAAAGGCGCCTATTACCACATCCACCACCCATTCCACCAAGCCATGTACGCCGGCCGCGCCACCCGCGAGCAGATTCAGGGCTGGGTCGCCAATCGCTTCTACTACCAGGTGAACATCCCGCTCAAGGATGCCGCGATTCTCGCCAACTGCCCGGACCGCGACGTGCGTCGTGAATGGCTGCAACGCATCCTCGACCACGATGGCGTCCCAGGCAGCGAAGGTGGCATCGAAGCCTGGCTACGGCTGGGCGAAGCCGTGGGGTTGGACCGTGAGCAAATCCTCTCTCAGGAATTGGTGCTGCCTGGCGTGCGGTTCGCCGTGGACGCCTACGTCACTTTCGCCCGTCGCGCCTGTTGGCAGGAAGCGGCCAGCAGTTCGCTCACCGAACTGTTCGCGCCGCAGATCCACCAGTCCCGTCTCGACGCCTGGCCCGCCCATTACCCATGGATCGACCCGGCCGGTTACGACTATTTCCGCACGCGCCTGAGTCAGGCACGGCGCGATGTCGAGCATGGTTTGCGCATCACTCTGGCGCACTACGTCACGGTCGAAGGCCAGCAACGCATGCTGGAGATTCTGCAGTTCAAGCTCGACGTGCTGTGGAGCATGCTCGACGCAATGAGCATGGCTTACGAGCTGGGCCGTCCGCCGTATCACACGGTGACCACGGAGAATGTCTGGCACCGGGGGATCGCCCTGTGAACCTGATCGAACAGCCACCCGGTCCACCCTTGTGGTTATTGGCCGAGCTGACATATCGCTGCCCGTTGCAATGCCCGTATTGCTCCAACCCGTTGGATTTTGCCCAGCAAGGCGAGGAATTGAGCACCGAAGAATGGATTCGGGTGTTCCGCGAAGCGCGGGAGATGGGTGCCGCGCAACTGGGTTTTTCCGGCGGTGAGCCGTTGGTGCGCCAGGACCTGGCCGAGCTGATCAAAGCTGCGCGGGATATGGGTTACTACACCAACCTCATCACGTCGGGCATCGGCCTGACCGAGCAAAAAGTCCGCGACTTCAAGGTCGCCGGGCTGGACCATATCCAGATCAGCTTTCAGGCCGCCGACGAGCAGGTCAACAACATGCTCGCCGGCTCGCGCAAGGCCTTCGCCCAGAAGCTCGACATGGCCCGGGCGGTGAAAGCCCAGGGTTACCCGATGGTCCTGAACTTCGTCACCCACCGGCACAACATCGACCAGATCGCACAGATCATCGACCTGTGCCTGGAACTGGAAGCGGACTTCGTCGAACTGGCTACGTGTCAGTTCTACGGCTGGGCCGAACTCAACCGCGTCGGCTTGCTGCCGACCCGCGAACAATTGCAGCGCGCCGAGCGCATCACCAACGAATATCGCGAGCGTCTTGAGGCCCAGGGCCATCCCTGCAAGCTGATTTTCGTCACCCCGGACTACTACGAAGAGCGCCCCAAGACCTGCATGAACGGCTGGGCCAACCTGTTTCTCGACATCACCCCGGACGGCACGGCGTTGCCTTGTCACAGCGCCCGCCAGTTACCGGTGGAGTTTCCCAGCGTGCGCGAGCACAGCATCTCGCACATCTGGACCGAATCATTCGGCTTCAATCGCTTTCGTGGCGATGACTGGATGAAAGAGCCGTGCCGCTCCTGCGATGAAAAGCACAAGGACCTGGGCGGATGCCGCTGCCAGGCGTTCATGCTGACCGGCGATGCCGAAAATGCCGACCCGGTGTGCAGCAAGTCGGCGCACCACGGGGTGATCCTCAAGGCCCGCGATGAAGCGGATGCGCCGGGGCAGGGGATGGAGCACCTGACGTTACGTAATGAGAAGGCTTCGCGGCTGATCTATCGCGGATAAAACGAGGACGACACAAATCCCCTGTAGGAGCGAGCCTGCTCGCGAAGAGGTACGCACATTCAACATCTACATTGCCTGACCCACCGCTTTCGCGAGCAGGCTCGCTCCTACAGGGGATCTGCGGTGAATACAAAATCCCCGGGTGAGCGCTACCCATTGGTCTGATTGCATTCGTGTCGGGATGGGTTAGTGTGGTTCTACCTTCAAAACAATAAAAACAGGCTTTCCAATGAGCCAGAGTCTCAGCCAGCTGCGTAAATTCGTTTCGCCTGAAATCATCTTTGGGGCCGGTTGCCGGCACAACGTCGGCAACTGCGCCAAGACCTTTGGTGCCCGCAAGGTGCTGGTGGTCAGCGACCCCGGTGTGATTGCCGCCGGTTGGGTGGCCGATGTCGAAGCCAGCCTGCAAGCCCAGGGCATCGATTACTTTTTATACAGCGACGTGTCGCCCAACCCGCGGGTCGAGGAGGTCATGCTCGGCGCCGAGTTGTACAAGGAAAATCACTGCGACGTGATCGTCGCGGTCGGTGGTGGCAGCCCGATGGATTGCGGCAAAGGCATCGGCATCGTCGTCGCCCACGGACGCAACATCCTTGAGTTCGAAGGCGTCGATACCATCCGCGTGCCCAGCCCGCCGTTGATCCTGATACCGACCACCGCCGGCACCTCGGCCGATGTCTCGCAATTCGTGATCATTTCCAATCAGCAAGAACGCATGAAGTTCTCCATCGTCAGCAAAGCCGTGGTGCCGGACGTGTCGCTGATCGACCCGGAAACCACCCTGAGCATGGACCCGTTTCTGTCGGCCTGTACCGGCATCGATGCGCTGGTGCATGCCATCGAAGCGTTCGTCTCCACCGGTCACGGGCCGCTGACCGACCCGCATGCGCTGGAAGCGATGCGCCTGATCAACGGCAACCTGGTGCAGATGATCGCCAACCCGACGGACATTGCCCTGCGCGAAAAAATCATGCTCGGCAGCATGCAGGCCGGCCTGGCGTTCTCCAATGCGATTCTTGGCGCAGTGCATGCGATGTCCCACAGCCTCGGCGGCTTCCTCGATTTGCCCCACGGTTTGTGTAACGCGGTGCTGGTCGAACACGTGGTGGCGTTCAACTACAGCTCGGCGCCGGATCGCTTCAAAGTGATCGCCGAGACCTTCGGCATCGATTGCCGTGGCCTCAATCACCGGCAGATCTGCGGGCGTCTGGTCGAACACCTGATCGCCCTGAAACACGCGATCGGCTTCCATGAAACCCTGGGTTTGCACGGGGTCAGCATGGCGGACATTCCGTTCCTGTCGCAACACGCCATGCACGACCCGTGCATCCTCACCAACCCGCGCGAATCCAGCCAGCGTGATGTCGAGGTCGTCTATGGCGAAGCCCTCTGACGAGCAGCAACGCGCGCTCGCCGGGCTACTGGGATTAGGTAGCCACTCGGCGCGCAAGAGCCATTACCCGGAACTCGCCGCTCGGCTGGACGAGCTGGAAGCCGAGCGCAATCGCTATAAATGGCTGTTCGAAAACGCCGTCCACGGGATCTTCCAGGCCAGCCTCACAGAGGGCATGCGCGCCGCCAACCCGGCCCTGGCGCGGATGCTTGGCTATCAGGACCCGCAAGAGGTGCTGTTTTCGCTGGCCGACCTGGCGAGCAACCTGTTTGTCGGCGGCGCTCAAGAGCTGGAGAAAATCCGTGAAATGCTCCAGCGCGAGCGCAGCCTGCATGGCTATGAAACCCAGTTGCGGCGCAAGGACGGCAGCAGCCTCGATGTGCTGATGAACCTGCTGCTCAAGCCCGATCAGGAAGGGCTGGTGGAGGGCTTTGTCGCCGATATTACCGAACGCAAACTAGCCCAGCAGCGCCTGCTACAACTCAATGACGAACTGGAGCAGCGGGTCACCGCGCGCACCGATGAATTGCTGGAAGCCAACCGCAACCTGCAACAGCAGATCACCCAGCGCAAACAGATCGCCGAAGCCTTGCGCGACGCCCGGGACGCCGCCGAAGCCGCCAATCGCAGCAAGGACAAATACCTCGCTGCCGCCAGCCATGACTTGCTGCAGCCACTCAACGCCGCCCGATTGCTGATATCGACGCTGCGCGAGCGCAAATTGCCGGATGTCGAGCAGGTGTTGGTGGAACGAACGCACCAGGCCCTGGAAGGCGCTGAGGATTTGCTCACCGATTTGCTGGACATTTCCCGGCTCGATCAGGCCGCCGTCAAACCGGACATTGCGCTGTACCGCCTCGACGAATTGCTCGCGCCGCTGGTCTCGGAGTTCCAGTCGGTGGCCGAGGCCGCCGGGTTGAACCTGAGGGTGCACATGGGCGATTACGCGATTCATACCGACCTGCGTTTGATGACGCGGATCCTGCGTAACTTTCTCAGCAATGCCTGCCGTTATACCGATGAGGGCAGCATTCTGCTGGGGGTCAGACGGCGCGGCGACATGCTGCGCCTGGAAGTGTGGGACACCGGGCGCGGGATCGCGGCGGATCGGCTGGACTCGATCTTCCTCGAATTCAATCAACTGGATGTCGGGCGCGCCGCCGATCGCAAGGGCGTGGGGCTGGGGCTGGCCATCGTTGAACGTATCGCCAAGATCCTCAACTACCGGATCCAGGTTCACTCGCGGCCGGGACGCGGTTCGGTGTTCAGCATCGATGTGCCGATTTCCCATGAGGTTCCGCTGCCGATCAGCCTGGCAGCGCCACAGCCGGGCACGGGCAATCCGTTGCCGGGCAGGCGCCTGCTGGTGCTGGACAATGAAGTGAGCATTCTTGACAGCATGAGCGCGCTGCTGGGGCAATGGGGCTGTGAGGTGGTCATTGCCACGGATGAGCACTCAGCGCTGGCGGCCCTGCTGGGACGGGCGCCGGAATTGATTCTGGCGGATTACCACCTCGATCACGGGGTGGTTGGCTGTGATGTGGTGCGGCATTTGCGCGAGCATTTCAGCCAGACGATTCCAGCGGTGATTATTACCGCCGATCGCACCGATCAATGCCGGCGCTCGTTGCAGCGACTTGGCGCGCCGCTGCTGAACAAACCGGTGAAACCCGGCAAGTTGCGCGCAGTGTTGAGTCAGATGCTGGGCTGATCAAGAGGGCGATAGTGCAGGCTGAAGCCGAGTTCGACGGATTGACCTTGCTCCAGCAAACGCAGCCCCGGACGCCCAGGCAAGTGGTGGGCGTTGACCGGGTGGCTGACCGGTTCGATGCAGAAAAATCCCATACCCACCGGGCAATAGAGCAGGTAGTAATCGCTGCCGGTGGCCTGGCATTCCAGTTCATAACCGAGCTCGGGTTGCTGGATCAGGCAATGACCGTCCCATTCGCAGAAACCGTTGTCGACCAGTGTGTCGGGCAGAGCTTTGAGCTGATGAAAGTCCCACTCCGCAGGCAGTGCGATGCGTTCGGTTGGCAGTTTCGATCCATCGCATAACCAGGTTTTTTCCGCCTTGGCCTGTAGCCGGGTGTTCGCTGTGCGCGGAAAGTACGGGTGCAGTCCGAGCCCATGCCACGCGGGGTGTTTGGCCAGGTGGGTGACGTGCATATCGATGCTCAGTCGGCCCTCGTTCAGATGAAACCGCTGACGGGCGCGATAGGCGAAGGGGCTTTTGCTGTTGAGTTGCAGGACGACCTCGTCATGGGTCTGCGACACCACCTGCCACGGTTGTTGCCAGGCGCTGCCGTGAATCGGCAGTGGATCGGTGAGGCTGTTGGGCTTCAAGGCGATCCATCCATCGGGGCATTCGAAGCCCCCTTCGGCGATGCGGTTTGACCACGGAATCAAGGGGTAGCAACCGAGTTTGCCTGGCAGGCCGGTGTTCAGCGCGTGGGCGTCGTTGTGGCGCAGCAGCGGTTGCCCGGTGCTGCGAACGGTCCAGTTGACGAGGCTGCCACCGAGTTCGGGGGCGAGGGTGAGGTGGGTGAGGTCGTCTGTGAGTTCGACAATGTTTGGCGTCATGTTGACCCGCGGTATTCAGGTTTTTTCGGTAATGGGTGAACAGGCTTTTTGTAGGAGCCAGGTTTGCCGGCGAAGGCGCACTCAGGGACGCTTTCGCCGGCAAGCCTGGCTCCTACAGAAAAGGTTTTACAACACCAAATGCGGCAACCACAGCGACAGCGCGGGAATGTAGGTCACGGCCAGCAGCACGAGGAACAGCACGGCGTAGAACGGCAGCAGCGCTTTCACGGTTTTTTCGATGCTGACTTTGCCCACGGCCGACCCCACAAACAATACCGCACCCACCGGCGGCGTGATCAATCCAATCCCCAGGTTCACCAGCATGATCATGCCGAACTGCACCGGGTCCACGCCAATGCCCAGAATCACCGGCATCAGGATCGGCGTCAGGATCAGGATCAGCGGCGCCATGTCCATCACGGTGCCGAGCAACAGCAGCATTACGTTGATGCACATCAGGATCACGTAACGGTTGTCCGACAGGGTCAGGAACATCGTGGTGATCTTCGACGGTATCTGCATCAGGGTCATGATGTAGCCGAAGCTCGCGGCGAAGCCGATCAGGATCATCACGATCGAAATCGTCCGCACCGTACGGTGCATCAGTTTCGGCAGCTCACTCCACTTGTAGTCGCGGTAGATGAACATGGTCACGAAGAACGACCACAGCACCGCAATCGCTGCCGATTCGGTAGCAGTGAAAATGCCCGAGAGGATCCCGCCGAGGATGATGACCATGGCCATCAGGCCCCACATCGCTTCACCGCAGATTTTCAGCGCCTGCTTCAAGGGAATGACTTCGCCCTTGGGGTAGTTGCGCTTTTTCGCGAAGATCAGGCACAGCACCATCAGGCACGCGCTCATCAGCAAGCCCGGCACCACGCCGGCCATGAACAGCGACGCAATCGACACGGTGCCGCCCGCGGCTAGGGAGTAGAGCACCGAGTTGTGGCTGGGCGGCGTCAGCAGGGCTTGCACCGAGCCGCTGACGGTCACTGCTGTAGCGAATTCACGGGGATAACCACGGCGTTCCATCTCTGGAATCAGCACCGAACCGACCGAGGCCGTATCTGCCACCGAAGAGCCGGAGATCGCGCCGAAGAAGGTCGAGGCCATGATGTTGACCAGCGACAAGCCGCCACGGACAAACCCGACCAGTACACCGGCAAACGCCACCAGCCGCCGGGACATGCCGCCCTCGGCCATGATTGCGCCCGCCAATACGAAGAACGGAATCGCCAGCAAGGAGAATTTGTTCACGCCGCCCGCGACCTGAATCATCAGCGCCTGGAACGGGATGTCGATCCACCACGCACCGATCAGGGCGGAAAGCCCCAGTGCATAGGCGACCGGCATGCCGATCAGGATCAACGCAATAAAACTGCCCAACAGAATCAACGCGTCCATTCAGGCAGCCCCTTCGCTTTCTTCAACCAGGTCGAAACGCACGACCCGACGGTTGCTCTGGTCACCGAGCAAGAGTTTTTCCAGGACAAAGATCAGCGTCAGCACACCACCAATCGGGATCGGCATGTAGGTAATGCCCACGCGCAGCGTCGGCATGGCGCTCATGAACTGGTTCCAGGTCGACAGGCACAGCTTGGTGCCCCAGATCGCCATGAACAGGCAAATGGTCGCCATCAACAACTGGGAAACAATACTCATGACTCTGCGCAACTCGGGCGCCATGCGGTCAGTGAGCATCGCCACGGCCATGTGCGCGCCGGCGCGGTAACTGGCGGCGGCGCCGATGAAGGTGAAGACCATCATCAGCAGGATCGCGGCGGGTTCCGGCCAGCTAGAGCCGGTGCCGAGTACGTAGCGGGCGAAGACGCCCCAGGGAATGATCAGGGAAATCGTCAAGACCGACAGACCGGCGACCCAGATGCAGGTCATGTAAATCCTGTCGTTGATGCGTAGCAGCAGATTCTTCATCGGGTTCCACCGTAACCGGGCGCGCGCTGACATTCACCAACGTCAACGGCGCCGGGCCTTTCATGAGGGCAGGGAGGGTTATTGAACGGCTTCGATGCGCTTGATCAGGTCGGCGTAAGGCGCGCCGTATTTCTCGCGAATCGAGGCGGTGGCCTCATAGAAAGGTTTCTTGTCGACGGTGATGAACTCGACGCCGGCTGCCTTGAGTTTCTCTTCGCTGCTGGCGGATTTTGCGTCCCACAACGTGCGTTCCTGCGCCTGTGCGGCCTTGGCGGTTTTCTTCACCAGCACTTGCTGCTCGGGGGTGAGTTTGTCCCAAGTGATCTTCGACATCACGATCGGCTCAGGCAGGATCAAGTGCCCGGTCAGGCTGTAGTACTTGGCGTTCTGGTAGTGGTTGTGTTCGAGCAGGGTCGGCGGGTTGTTTTCCGCGCCGTCGATCACGCCAGTCTGCAAGGCGCTGAAGATCTCGCCGGTGTCCATCGCAATGCCGTTACCGCCCATGGCGTTGATGGTCTCGATGAACATCGGGTTGCCTTGCACGCGGATCTTCATGCCCTTGAGGTCTTCAAGTTTGCGCACCGGTTTTTTCGTGTAGATGTTGCGCGTGCCTCCGTCCATCCAGGCCAGGGCGACCAGGTTGAATTCGGAGTTGGTGATTTTGTCGAGGATCTCGTCGCCGACGTCACCGTCGATGACTTTGCGCATGTGCGCCTGGTCACGGAACACGAACGGCATATTGAACACGTTCACGTCCGGCACCACCGGCCCGACGATGCCGAGGCTGACCCGGGCCATCTGGATGGCGCCGACCTGGGCTTGTTCAACCACTTCTTTTTCCGAGCCGAGCACACCGCCGGCGAACATCTTGAAAGTCAGCGCGCCGTTGCTGTCGGCGACCAGGGTTTTACCCAGTTGTTCCTCGGCCACCACGGTCGGGTAACCGGCAGGGTGGATGTCGGCGAATTTGATTTCCAGCGCCTGAGCGGCACTGCTGAGGGTGAAGGCCAAGGGGAGTGCAGCGGCGAGCAAGGTGCGTTTGAAGTCCATGGGGGTGTCTCCAGTTTGTTATTTTTTTTGTATTCAAGGCGCAGCGGTGCAGCAGGAGCGGTTAAAGCAGATCGTTGAACAACGGTTCCGGTAATCCTTTGACGCCGGGGTCGAGGGCGAACACGCCGCCGGCCAATGACTGCGGATCATGGTCGTCACCGGGGCGGATCGAGGTCACGAACAGCGTGTCCAGTCGACTGCCACCGAAGGCGCACATGGTGGGTTTTTTCACGGGGACGGCGAGGGAACGGTCCAGTCGACCGTCCGGGGTAAAACGGTGAATCAGTCCGGCGTCGTTGGCGCAGATCCAGTAGCCGCCTTCGGCATCAACGGCGGCGCCGTCGGGGCGACCGGGGAACTGATTCATGTCGACGAACAGCCGCCGGTTGGACGGGGTGCCGCTGTCGATGTCGTAATCGAAGGCCCAGATCTGCTGGACCAAGGGATGGGAATCGGACAGGTACATCGTCCGGCCGTCCGGGCTGAAGCTCAAGCCGTTGGGCACGATGAAGCCATCAAGCCGCGCTTCGAGCGGCCCACGCTGTCCGGAACTGTAGCGATACAACGTGCCGTCGGCGGCGTTGGCGCCCATGTTCAACACCATGCTGCCGGCCCAGAAACGCCCCTGACGATCACAGCGACCGTCGTTCAGGCGCATGTCGACGCGGGCGTGATCGACATGCGCGAGCAGCTCGGCGTCGAGGCTGCCGTCGTTGTGCGGCTGCAAATGGAAGAAGCCGCTTTCCATCCCGGCCACCCAGCCGCCGTCGCTGTGACGGGCGATGCAGGCGAGCATTTCCGGGGTGGTCCAGGCATGGACATGACCGCTGTCGGCGCTCCAGCGCTGCAGTCCGCCGGCAGGAATATCCACCCAATACAGGGCGTTTTCCTCGGGGACCCAGACCGGGCTTTCACCGACCGCGTTACGGGCATCGACAATCAATTCGGCTTGCATGGCGACTCATTCCCTTGGGTTTTTGTTGTGGGGATCAAGTGAGGTCAGCGGGTTCAGTCACCGAAAGGGCCGCACGCCACAAACGCGCCACCCTGGTAAACCATGGCCGGGTCATCAGCGGCGGGCATCGGCTGCGCTTCGACTTTTTCGCGGAACACTTCGGAGCTGTCCTGAGGCGCAAAGCCCAGGGCGGTCGCAAAACGGTTGTCCCACCAGACGTTCTTGTTGTCGGACATGCCGTAGACCACGGTGTGGCCGACGTTCGGCGCGTACAGCGCGCGTTCGAGCAAGTGGGTCAGGTCGCCGAAGCTCAGCCAGGTGCTCATCATTCGGCGGTTTTGCGGTTCCGGGAACGAGGAGCCGATGCGGATGCTGACGGTCTCGATGCCGTAGCGATCGAAGTAGAAACTCGCCATGTCTTCGCCGTAGGACTTGGACAAACCGTAATAGCTGTCTGGGCGGCGAGGGCAGTGGGCGTCGATCGTTTCGCCTTGCTTGTAGAAACCGATGACGTGGTTGGAGCTGGCGAAAATCACCCGCTTCACGCCATGGCGGCGCGCGGCTTCGTATATATGGAAGACGCCGCAGATGTTGGCGCCGAGGATTTCTTCAAACGAGCGCTCCGTCGATACGCCACCGAAATGCAAGATCGCGTCCACGCCTTCGACCAGTTGGTGCACCGCCTGCTTGTCGGCCAGATCGCAGGTGACGACTTCTTCGCGGTTATCGACGGCCGGTGCCATGTCGGCGATGTCCGACAGGCGAATGACGTTGGCATAAGGGCGCAGGCTTTCACGCAAGACTTTACCCAGGCCACCGGCGGCACCGGTCAGCAGCAGGCGATTGAAAGGGGCTGTAGGAGTGCTGGTCATGGAAGTCCCTGAGTACGCAATTATTGTTGTAGGTTGTCGTATGACTATGTCGAAGTATCGTTAGGCTTTCCGAGTCTTGTCAACGCGACTTTGGTTGAAAATGACGGAGGGTCTTGTGGCAAAGGTGTTTTCCTTTGGCAAAGGAGATACCTGAGCCAAAGGGAATACGTGTGGCGAGGGGATTTATCCCCGTTGGGCCGCGAAGCGGCCCCAAAACTGAATCTTCATTTCTTCAGGCAAACCGCGTAGCTGGATTGACGACTGCTTTGCAGCCGAACGGGGATAAATCCCCTCGCCACAGGTGATGTGAACCTGCAGAAGATGTCTGTCTACAACAACGAAATCGGGTAGCTGATGAAAATCCGGTTTTCGTCGAACTCGTTGGTGCTAAAGCTCTTGCGGATGGTCGCGTTGCGCCATTTGACGTTGAGGTTCTTCAGCGGGCCGCTTTGCACGGTGTAGGCCAGTTCCGATTCGCGGCCCCATTCCTTGCCATCGGTGATCGTGCCGGTGTGCACGTTATCGCCGCTGATGTAGCGGTTCATCATCGTCAGGCCGGGAACGCCGAGGGCGACGAAGTTGTAGTCGTGGCGCAGCTGCCAGGATTTTTCCTTGGCGTTGTCGTAGCTGGAGTTGTAACTGTCGTTGGCCAGGGTGCCGCCGCTGGTGCCGTTGACCCGCATCCAGACATCGTCGCCGCTGAGTTTTTGCAGGCCGACGTAGAAGGTGTTGCCGCCGTATTTGGCCGAGAGCATGGCGAACGCGGTTTTGTTGTCCAGGTCGCCGGCGAAGGCGCTGCCGTCTTCCTTGCCGATGAAATAACCGAGGTTGGCGCCCAGGGTCCAGTCGCCGATGGGCTGGCTGTGGCTCAGGTTGAAATACTGTTGCTGATAAATGTCACTGAGTTCCGAGTACCAGACGCCGACCTGGGTGCGTTTGTCGTTGAAAGCGTATTCGCCGCCGCCGAAGTTGAAGCGGTCCGAGGTGAACGCGGCTTTGGTGTTCATGGACATGTCTTCCATGCTCGCATCGTTGCGCGGGCTGTTTTGGCGGAACTGGCCGCCGTAGAGCGTCAGGCCGCTGATCTCGGTGGACGTCACCTGACCGCCACGGAAGGTTTGCGGCAGCGAGCGGCCGTCGTCGGAACGCAGGATCGGCAGCACCGGCATCCATTCCCCGACCTTCAATTCGGTCTTCGAGATTTTGCCTTTCAGCGCCACGCCCATGCGGCCGAAATTGTCGGCAGGGCGGCCGTCGTCGTGGATCGGCAGCAGCTGTGTGCCGCCAGTGCCTTTGCCGCCATCAAGTTTTTGCGAGTACAGGCCCAGCACGTCCACGCCGAAACCGACGGGCCCCGGGGTGAACCCGGACTTGGCGTCGAGGATGAAGTTTTGCGTCCACTCTTCAGCCTTGCCCTGTGGGTAGGCCGGGTTGGTGTAGTTGCGATTGATGTAGGCGTTGCGCAGGTTCAGCGTGGCTTTGGCGTCATCGACGAACCCTTCTGCGTTGCTGGTCATGGGCAAGGCGAAGGCCAGGCTGCTGCAACCGATCAGGCTCAGGGTGTGGCGGCGTACGAAGGTCGGGCGAGGGGTGCTGGCGAAGGAATTGCGGACGAGTTTGCTCACAGTGACGCTCCCTTTTTTCTTGTTGTTTTTATTTTTTGTCATACGTCGTCGTACAACATTGGTGGCGATTATTTGCGAGGCTTTCAGGGGTTGTCAATCAGAAGTTGTACGATGACTTAGGCAACTGCCGATATCTGAAGGGCGAACATCGGTTGCGCCAGCGGCTGATACGGCGACGAGTCATGGCTCGGAAGCAGAGGTCGCCGCGAGCTAGAGCGGATGCTAGTCTTGGCCAACGCTGTTGTCAGGGAGCCCTCATGGGCAATCACAAGATCGAGATTCGTCGCAGTAACGTCGAGAAAATTTTGCTGGGGGCCGAAAAGGTCTTCGCCGAAAAAGGCTTCGGCGGCACCGCCATGGCCGACATTGCCGCGCAAGTGCAACTGCCGCGCTCCAATCTGCATTACTACTTCAGCACCAAGACCGAACTGTACAGCGCAGTGCTGTTCGATCTGCTGGAGGTCTGGAAGCAGGATGCGTTGTGCTTCGAGATGTTCGACGATCCGCGCGTAGTACTCAGCAGCTACATCCGCGCCAAGATGAACCACTCCCGCAGCCGGCCTTATGGGTCGAAAGTCTGGGCCAATGAAATCATCCACGGCGCCCCCACCTTGGGCGTCGCGCTGGACGCGAGCCTGTACGACTGGGCCAAGATGAAAGAAGCGAAAATCCGCCAGTGGGTGGACGACAAACGCATCCTGCCGGTGGAGCCTTCAAGCCTGCTGTATATGATCTGGGCCTCGACCCAGCATTACGCGGACTTTGATCATCAGGTGAATATCCTCAATGATCATCAGCCGCTGTCGGACATGCAGTTCGAGCGGGCGGTGCAGACGGTGACGAGTGTGATATTGCGGGGGATTGGGCTGGAGCCTTGAGATTTTCGGTGTGGCTGCCGGCCTCTTCGCGGGCAAGCCTCGCTCCTACAGGTTTTGTGTCGATCCACGATTAAATGATCGACGGTGGACCCTGTAGGAGCGAGGCTTGCCCGCGAAGGCGTCAGCTCAGGCGACGCACATCTCAAACCGCGACATGGTACGGATTTCTCGGATCATGATTCCAATCCAGAAACGGCTTGCCGTTCTCCATCGGTACCATCTCGATGCAATCTTCCACCGGGCAAGTGATCTGGCACAGGTTGCAGCCGACGCACTCATCATCAATCACTTCATACTTACGCGTTCCGTCCGCCTGTTTCAGGCTGGCGACCGCCTGGTGCGAGGTATCTTCGCAAGCAATGTGGCAACGTCCGCAACCAATGCACGCGTCCTGATCAATCTTCGCAATCACCTGATAGTTGATGTCCAGGTACTTCCAGTCTGTGGTATTGCCCACCGCCCGGCCGGAAAACTCTGAGATGCTGGCGTAACCCTGACTGTCCATCCAGCGTGACAGACCGTCCTTCATTTCCTCGACAATCCGGAAGCCATGCAGCATCGCCGCGGTGCACACCTGCACCGATCCGCTGCCCAGAGCGATGAACTCCGCTGCATCACGCCAACTGCCAATGCCGCCAATGCCGGAGATCGGCAGGCCTTGGGTCTGTGGATCACGGGCGATTTCAGCGACCATGTTCAGCGCAATCGGCTTCACCGCCGAACCGCAATAACCACCGTGGGTGCTTTGGCTGCCGACGGTGGGGTTGGCGACCATGCGTTCCAGATTGACGCTGGTGATCGAGTTGATGGTGTTGATCAGCGACACCGCATCCGCGCCGCCGCGATGGGCCGCACGGGCGGCGACGCGGATGTCGGTGATGTTCGGCGTGAGCTTGACGATCACCGGCAGCGAGCAATACGTCTTGCACCAGCGGGTGACCTGCTCGACGTACTCTGGCACCTGGCCGACCGCTGCGCCCATGCCCCGTTCCGGCATGCCGTGGGGGCAACCGAAGTTCAGCTCGATACCGTCGGCGCCGGTGGCTTCCACCAGCGGCAGGATGAATTTCCACGATTCTTCGACGCAGGGCACCATCAGCGAAACGATCAGCGCGCGGTCCGGCCAGTCCTTTTTGACCTGGGTGATTTCCCGCAGGTTGATCTCCAGCGAGCGGTCGGTGATCAGCTCGATATTGTTGAAGCCCACCACTTCACGGTTGGCGCCGAAGTGCGCCGAGTAACGCGACGATACGTTGACCGCCGCCGGGTCTTCACCCAGGGTTTTCCAGACTACGCCACCCCAACCGGCTTCGAAGGCGCGAACCACGTTGTAGGCCTTGTCGGTCGGCGGCGCGGAGGCCAGCCAGAACGGATTCGGGGATTTGATGCCGGCGAAGACAATCGAGAGATCGGCCATTTACGCAGCCTCCACGTTGAGCATCAGTTGAGCGTTGATGGCCTCGGCGGCCCGTTTGCCATGTTGCACGGCTTGCACGGTGAGGTCCTGATCGAGGCTGGTGCAGTCGCCGCCGGCATACACGCCGGGGATGCTGGTGCGCAGATGTTCATCGACCTGGATTCGGTCGCCTTGGCGCTTGAGCTCGCGTGCCAGCGGGTCGGCGAGGGCGCCGGGATCGAAGGCCTGGCCGATGGCTTTGAAAATCGCGTCGGCGGCCAGCTCGAAGGTTTCGCCGGTGATTTGCAGGCGGCCGTCCACCAGGTGAGTGCGGGCGAAGCGCATGCCGCGCACGTTGCCTTGGTCGTCGAGCAGCACTTCTTCAGGTTGTGCCCACGTCAGCAAGCGCACCTGATTGGCCTTGGCGATGTCCTGTTCGTGACCGGTGGCGCCCATTTCCTCGACGCCGCGGCGGTACACCAGATTCACGTCGCGCGCCCCGAGGCGGGCCATTTGCACGGCCATGTCGATGGCCGTATTGCCGGCGCCGAGGACGATGCAATGGTCCGCCAGCGGCAGTTGGCTCAGGTCATCGGCCTGACGCAGTTCGCGGATGTAGTCGGTGGCAGCGAGCAGGCCGGGCGCGTCTTCGTGCGGCAAGCCGAGTTGTTTACTGGCGGCCAGGCCGAGGCCAAGGAACACCGCGTCGAATTGCTGATGCAGTTCGCTGAGGGTCAGGTTCTCGCCGAGCTTCTGACCGTGACGAATTTCGATGCCGCCAATCGCCAGCAGAAACTCAAGCTCCTTCTGCGCGTAGTCGTCCACCAGTTTGTACTTGGCGATCCCGTATTCGTTGAGGCCGCCCGCTTTTTCCCGTGCCTCGAAAATCACCACGTCATGGCCATGCATCGCACTGCGGTGAGCGCAGGACAAACCGGCCGGGCCGGCACCGACCACGGCGATGCGTTTGCCGGTGGTGGCGGCGCGCTGGAAGGGGTGTTCGTTGAAGTGCGCGTTGTCGACGGCGTAACGTTGCAACAGGCCGATCAGCACCGGTGCGCACTCATGATCGTTGTTGCGCACGCAGGCTTGCTGGCAGAGGATTTCCGTCGGGCACACCCGCGCGCAGCTGCCGCCAAGGATGTTGGCCGAGAGGATTTTCTGCGCGGCGCCCTGAACGTTTTCCTGGTGGATATTGCGGATGAACGACGGAATGTCGATCTCGCTCGGGCAGGCATTGACGCAAGGCGCGTCGTAGCAATACAGGCAGCGCGAGGCTTCCAGATGCGCCTGACGGTCGTTGAGCGGCGGTGCCAGGTCGGTGAAATGGCCGGCGAGGGCGGCCGCATTCTCGTAGGGATGCGGGAGGTGGTTCAGGGTCTTGATCACGGTGTTGGCCTCACGGTTAATTGAGGTGATGCCTCTGATGGGCTGATCGTTCCCACGCTCTGCGTGGGAATGCCTCTAGGGACGCTCCGCGTTCCATTGGGACGCAGAGCGTCCCGGGCTGCATTCCCACGCGGAGCGTGGGAACGATCGGGGGTCAGCGTTTCACAGCAATTGGCCTGTTCAACTCAGCCCGCTTACTCAGCAAATCAAACACCGCCGGATACGCCGGCCGTTCGACATACCGCCCGGCACCACGCTCGGCGCGCAAATCACCATCGGCCCATACCACTCGGCCCTGGCTGACGGTGTGGCTCGGCACACCGCGTACGGTCTTGCCTTCAAAGATGTTGAAGTCGACCTGCTGGTGGTGAGTCTTCGCCGAAATGGTCCGCGTCCCCTCCGGATCCCACAGCACCAGGTCCGCATCCGCACCCACACGGATCGCACCTTTGCGCGGGTAGAGGTTGAAGATCTTCGCGGTGTTGGTGGAGGTCAGCGCCACGAAATGCTGCATCGACAAACGCCCGGTGTTGACCCCTTCATCCCAGAGCACGGCCATGCGGTCTTCAATGCCGGCGGTGCCATTGGGGATCTTGCTGAAGTCATCCCGGCCGGCGGCTTTCTGCTCGGCGCAGAAGCAGCAGTGGTCGGTGGCGGTGGTGTGCAGGTTGCCTGATTGCAACCCGTGCCAAAGCGCTTCTTGATGGCCGCGAGGACGGAACGGCGGGCTCATCACGTAACCGGCGGCGGTCTGCCAGTCCGGGTGTTGGTAGACGCTATCGTCCAGCAGCAGATGCCCGGCGAGTACTTCGCCGTAGACTGGCTGGCCCTTGCTGCGGGCGTAGGTGATTTCGTCCAGCGCTTCCTTGGTCGAGACATGCACCAGGTACAGTGGCGTGCCCAGGGTTTCGGCAATGCGGATCGCCCGGCTTGCGGCTTCGCCTTCCACTTGTGAGGGCCGCGACAGAGGATGCGCTTCAGGGCCGGTGATGCCCTGGGCCATCAACTTGCGTTGCAGGTGATAAACCAATTCACCGTTTTCCGCGTGCACGGTCGGCACCGCGCCCAGTTCCAGGCAGCGCTCGAAACTCGCCACCAAGGTGTCATCGGCGGCCATGATCGCGTTCTTGTACGCCATGAAATGCTTGAAGCTGTTGACCCCGTGCTGGCTGACCAGCTCCGCCATTTCCTCGCGAACCTGTTCGCTCCACCAAGTAATGGCGACATGGAAACCGTAATCCGATGCCGACTTCTCGGCCCAGCCGCGCCATTGATGAAAGGCTTCCATCAAGGATTGCTGCGGGTTGGGAATCACGAAGTCGATGATCGATGTGGTGCCACCGGCAAGGCCTGCCGCAGTGCCACTGAAAAAGTCTTCACTGGCCACGGTGCCCATGAAGGGCAGTTGCATGTGCGTGTGCGGGTCGATGCCGCCGGGCATCAAGTATTGGCCGCTGCCGTCGAGCACTTCGGCGCCGGCCGGAACATCAAGATTTTCGCCGATGGCTTTAATCACGCCGTCGGCGCAATAGACGTCGGCGCGATAACTTTCATCATGGGTAATAACGGTGGCGCCACGGATCAACAGAGACATTCCGAGTTCCTCGCAGGCAATGACCGACTTGTGCCGGTTCTAAATGTTTTATATGAAGCCGGCGCAAACAGGTGTATTCCTGTCAACGCTGTCAGGAATAGAAGCTAGTCTGAGTTTATGGAATGAGCAAGAATATTTTTTATAAGCTTATGTCTGTTTTAACTTACTGATAAATAACGACTAAAACGTGAAATCACCAAAATGGGGTGGCCTCGAACCATTTTGACGCACTTGACAGGTTCTCAAAATGAACGAGATTTCTTATGTGAAATCAGCTGCTTGAGGATGGTCTATGGTTGATGCGCAACTTTGAAAAAAAGACTCATGCACCAGATTGAGCCCTGACTGTTCGGACAACTTGCCCGGCATTCGGCCTGAGTGAACAGGCAAGTAACCAAGGGGCCATTTGAACTGTATATAAAAACTGATAAACATCAGTTGGTTGCGAAGTTTTTGTGGAACTGCCCGATGCGCAAACGGGGTGCCCGGCACGCTTATTGATGCCGCCAGCCCCTGATGAGCAAAAAATAATTCAAAGAACAGTGGAGCGGCCATGCAACAGATCAGATCGCAAGTGACCGAGCGCGACGGCTTGTTTGAGCTCGAAGCCGGCAGCGACGTCCTCGACAGTCCCCGTTACAACCACGACATGGCACCGACCAAGGTGCGCGAGCGAACCTGGAACAAATGGCACATCACCGCCTTATGGGTCGGCATGGCGATCTGCGTGCCGACCTACACTCTCGGCGGCGTGCTCACCGCGTATTTCGGCCTGAGCGTCGGCGAAGCGCTGCTGGCGATTCTGTTCGCCAACATCATCGTACTGATCCCGCTGACCCTGAACGCCTTTCCCGGTACCAAGTACGGCATTCCGTTTCCGGTGTTGTTGCGTTCGTCCTTCGGCATCCTCGGCTCCAACATTCCGTGCCTGATCCGGGCGCTGGTGGCGTGTGGCTGGTTCGGTATTCAGACGATGTTCGGCGGGCTGGCCATTCATCTGTTTCTCGGCTCGGTGTTCGACGGCTGGAAAGCCCTCGGCGGGACCGGTGAAGTGATCGGCTTCATGATGTTCTGGGCCTTGAACCTGTGGGTGGTGATTCGCGGTGCGGACTCGATCAAATGGTTGGAAACCCTCTCGGCGCCGTTGTTGGTGCTGGTGGGCGTGGGGCTGCTGGTGTGGGCCATGCCGAACGTGTCGATGACCGAGTTGCTGGCGATCCCGCCCAAGCGTCCGGAAGGCGCCAGCGTGGTCAGTTACTTTGCCGCCGGGCTGACCGCGATGGTCGGGTTCTGGGCCACTTTGTCCCTGAACATTCCGGACTTCAGTCGTTATGCGAAAAGCCAGAAGGATCAGATCGTCGGGCAGATTATCGGCTTGCCCCTGACCATGTTCCTGTTCGCCTCGCTGGGCGTGGTGATGACCGCCGCCTCGGTCAAACTGGTGGGCGTCACCGTCTCCGATCCGGTCACCCTGATCGGCCATATCCAGAGCCCGGTCTGGGTCGCATTGGCCATGGCGGTGATCATCATCGCCACGCTGTCGACCAATACGGCGGCCAACATCGTGTCGCCAACCAACGACTTCCAGAACGTCGCCCCCAAGTTCATCAACCGCACCAAAGCTGTGATCCTCACCGGACTGGTTGGCCTGGCGCTGATGGCCCATGAGCTGTTGAAGAAGCTCGGGTTGATCGTCTCGGATCTGAGCCTGGAAACCGTGTATTCGAACTGGTTGCTCGGCTATTCGAGCCTGTTGGGCCCGATCGCCGGGATCATGGTGGTGGACTATTTCCTGATCAAGAAACAGCAATTGGACTTGGCCGGGTTGTATCGCGATGACGTGTACCCGGCGTGGAACTGGTTCGGGTTTATCGCGTTTGGCGTGCCGGTGGCGTTGACGCTGCTGTCGCTGGGCAGCGATGCGTTCAGCTGGTTTTACAGTTATGGCTGGTTTACCGGCTCGGCGCTGGGTGGGCTGATTTATTACGGGTTGTGCTCGATGCGACCCAACCCGTCTGTTGCGAAATCTGCGGTGTGAGCACTGGCCTCTTCGCGGGCAAGCCTCGCTCCTACAGGTTCGCGTATTCCTTGTAGGAGCGAAGCTTGCTCGCGAAGACGGCCTTCCAGACACCCAAAAATTGCCTGAAGAAATCCATAAGAACTGCCTGAGGAGATCACCATGAACGCTGCCGTAGATGTTCTGCAGTCCACCCATCAGCACATCAACCGCGACCGCTTGTGGCAGTCGCTCATGGACCTGGCCAAACTCGGTGCCACGGTCAAAGGCGGCGTCTGTCGCCTGGCCCTGACCGACCTCGACCGCCAGGCCCGGGATATTTTCGTCAATTGGTGCGAGGAGGCCGGCTGCACCGTCAGCATCGACGCCGTCGGCAACATCTTCGCCCGCCGCCCCGGCCGCAACCCGAACCTGCCTCCGGTGATGACCGGCAGCCACATCGACACCCAACCCACCGGCGGCAAGTTCGACGGCTGCTTCGGCGTGCTCGCCGGCGTCGAAGTGCTGCGCACCCTCAACGACCTCGGCGTGGAAACCGAAGCGCCGCTGGAAGTGGTGGTCTGGACCAACGAAGAAGGCTCGCGCTTCGCTCCGTGCATGATGGGCTCCGGCGTGTTCGCGGAAAAATTCACCCTCGAAGAAACCCTGGCCAAGGTCGATGCCGATGGCGTCACCGTTGGCGAGGCCCTCAACGCCATCGGCTACGCCGGGCCACGCAAGGTCAGCGGCCATGCCGTCGGTGCCTATTTCGAGGCGCACATCGAGCAAGGCCCGATCCTCGAAGACGAACACAAAACCATCGGCATCGTCATGGGCGCCCTCGGCCAGAAATGGTTCGACCTGAAACTGCGCGGCGTCGAAGCCCACGCCGGCCCGACGCCGATGCACTTGCGCAAGGACGCCTTGGTCGGTGCCGCGGTGATCGTCGGTGCCGTCAACCGCGCTGCCCTCGGCCATCAACCTCACGCCTGCGGCACCGTCGGTTGCCTGCAAGCCTATCCCGGCTCACGCAACGTCATTCCCGGCGAAGTACGCATGACCCTGGACTTCCGGCATCTGGAACCGGCGCGCCAGGACTCGATGATCTCCGAAGTGCGCGAAGTCATCGAAACCACCTGCGAAGAACACGGCCTGACCTTCGAACTCACGCCCACCGCCGACTTCCCGCCGCTGTACTTCGACAAGGGCTGCGTCGAAGCGGTACGCGGCGCGGCGCAAGGTCTGGGGCTGTCGCACATGGACATCGTCAGCGGAGCAGGGCACGACGCGATCTTCCTCGCCGAACTCGGCCCGGCCGGGATGATCTTCGTGCCGTGCGAAGGCGGCATCAGCCACAACGAAATCGAAAACGCCGCGCCGGATGATCTGGCGGCCGGCTGTGCGGTGTTGTTGCGGGCGATGCTGGCGGCGTCGGCAGCGATTGCCAGCGGCCAGTTGGCGGCCTGAAGCGCGAACACGATCGTAGACTTTGGCAGCGCCTGCGCCGCCAAAATCTACGATCTACGGTGATTCAGTGGCGCGCCTGCAGCGCTTTGAAGATCAGCATCCCCGCGAGCATCGCGATCACAAACACCCAGGCCTGCCAATGCCCCGTTGGCAATAACACCAGCGCGGGCCCGGGGCAGACCCCCGCAATGCCCCAACCGACCCCGAACAGCAGGCTGCCAGCGATCAAGCGTCGATCCAGTTCACGACTGACCGGCAATTGCATCGGAGCGCCCAGCAAAGACGTGGGGTGTTTCATCGCCCAATGAAACGGCGCCCAGGCCACCGCAATGGCAGCGATCATCACCAGTGCCAGGGAGGGATCCCATCGACCGGTGATATCGAGAAACCCCAGCACCTTCGCCGGGTTGGCCATGCCGGCCAACAGCAGGCCGATGCCGAACACCAGGCCGGCGAGGAAAGCGGTCAGTTTTTTCATGATCAAAACCCCAGCAGATGCCGCATCACAAACACGGTCACAAAGCCTGTGAACATGAAGCTCAACGTCGCGACGATGGAACGGGGCGACAGGCGCGAGATGCCGCACACCCCATGGCCGCTAGTGCATCCCGAGCCATATCGGGTACCGATCCCGACACACAATCCAGCGATAATCAGCCCCACGGCGCCCGTCTTGAATTCAATGGTCGGCCAGGCCTGAAACAACGCCCATAGCAGGGGGGCGACCAGCCGGATTTTTATCATGCGTAACCCGGGTAAGTTGGCGGGGCTGGAAGTGTCATTGCTGTTGCAGTAGTTGAATCCCGACTGTCGTCCTCGCACCGTCCGTAGCGGTGATTACCTGATACGAAGAAACCCCGGGCAGATCGGATCTACCCGGGGTTTCCTGTTTCAAGCAGCGCAAAGCCGTTAATCAATAACGCTGATACTTCGAACCAAACTCAGGGCGGTTTTCAGCGACGTAGAGTTTGCTTGCCTGGCTGTCTTTGTGATCAACGCTGACTGTGTTGACGTTCAGTGTTGCCGGTTGGACTTTAGCTGCCGCAACGACTTGCGAGGTGGCATGTGGGGCGGCGATGGCGGATGTAGCACCAAGAACCGACAGGGCGAAACCAAGACCAATGATGCTTTTCATGATGTTGCTCCAGTAGAGTGGGGAGAAGATGTGGCCACTGTAGTACTGGAGCGTCGGGATGAGAAAACACCCTTGCGCATAGTTGATATCGAGCGCGTTGATCCACTGTCAGCGGGGTGTGGTGTCGCTGAGCCAACGCTGCTTGAGTTGTTCGAGCCGTCCGTCGCGGCTCATCTCATCCAGCGCCTGTTGCCAGCGCGCCACCTGACGAGCATCGGTGAGCGGAGAAAAGGCAATGTAAGTGCCTTGCTTCATCAGCGGCATCTGATAATGCAACTGACTGGGCGCCAGGCCTTCTTCCCGCGCCAGGGTGGTGATTGAGAGGGTGTCCGCCACCACGAATTCGGTACGGCCCAGGCGCGCCAGGCGCATCATTTGTTCGGGCGTTTCCACGCCGTATAAATTGTTCAGACCCTGCTTCTGCAAATAGCTGTAAACCAGCCATTTTCGCGGGACGACGATGCGCCCCAGGCTGCCGGCGTCCTGCAAGTTGCGAACCGGTTGTTGGGTGTCATTGGCGGAATAGAGCGCCGTTTCCACTTCCATCAGCGGGCCGACCCACTGGTACTGACCATCACGCTCGGCGGTGCGCAACACGGTAAATACACCGGTGGCAGGCTCGGTGGTGGCGACACGCAAGGCGCGCAGCAAGGGGACTTGTTGAAAATGCACCTGATCGCCGGCGCTTTTGGCCAGCGCCTGCACCACATCGACACCAAACCCCACCAGTGTGTTGCCTTGCTGGAAATGCAGGGGCGGATGGTTGTCGGTGAGCAGGTTCAAATCGGCCGCCACCGCAGTGAATGTCAGGAAAGACAGCAGGCAACCGGCAATGCGCTTCATGAATCGTCCTTGATCGAATGAGGTGCAAATCTTAGTACGGGCTCATTCAACTGTCCCGAGAATCTGTCGGACTATTGCGTCAGATTTCAGGACTGATGGGGCGTCATTGAGGAAACACAATCGAATGTGTGTGCGGGCTTGCTCGCGAAGGCGGTGTATCAGGCGGCAATGATGTCGACTGAACTCCCACTTCGCGAGCAAGCCCGCTCCCACAGTTGATTGTTGCTGTGTTGTGGATATTGATCAGTAGCGCTGATATTTCGAACCAAACTCAGGGCGATTCTCCGCGACGACCACACCCCCGTGTACGGCATTCTTCGGGCTGATCGACGCGACACGTTCGCGCAGTTCTTGCAGGCGATCAGCACCGCCTTCGGCGACGCGGTTCTCGATCAGGCGATCGGAGCCACCTTCCACCAGCAATTGCTGGATCTGGCTGTGGGAATCGGCGCTGACGGTGTTGGCCGACGCCAGGTTCGACAGGCCAAGGCCGCCAACCAGTGCCAGACCGAGTGCCAGGGACGATACTTTCGAGAAGTTGAACATGGTTGATTCTCCGTGCGCTTGAGTGTGTGTGGGTCGGTAGCTGCTGCTATCCGGTGAACACAGTTAAACGCCGGGGTGTATCGGTGATGTGTGCTTGAACGTGCTGAAATCGGCTACTACGTATCCGTTCGGGGTTCATATACAGACGGATACAAAAACCCCTAAGGTCATCAAAGGGAGCATTTCACGGCGCGCCGAGCAATTCCACGGGGTAGGAGAAGACGTAGCCTTCGCTGCGAACCGTTTTGATGTAGGTCGACTCCCGGGAGTCATCCATGAGCCGTTGGCGCAGACGGCTCACCAGCAAGTCGATGGAGCGGTCGAACAGGTCGGCGTCGCGGCCTTGGGTGAGGTTGAGCAACTGGTCGCGGCTGAGCACGCGCTGCGGGTGATCGAGGAAAACCCGGAGCAAGCGGTATTCGGCGCCACTGAGTGCAACCATCGTGTCGTCTTCGTCCAGCAAGTGGCGGGCGGTGGTGTCCAGGCGCCAGCGACCGAAACCCAGCAACCGGCCGCTTTCGGTGATGAGCAGGTTGGGCGGCAGCATCCGGGTACGGCGCAGCACGGCGTTGATCCGCGCCAGCAGTTCGCGGGCGGCGAACGGCTTGGTCAGGTAATCGTCGGCGCCCATTTCCAGGCCGAGGATACGGTCCGTTTCGTCGTTGCGGGCGGTGAGCATCAGGATCGGCGTGGCCTTGTGTTTGCCTGAGCGCAGTTCGCGGCACAGCAGCAGGCCGTCGTCGCCGGGCATCATGATGTCGAGCACGATCAGGTCCACGGTGTTGGCTTCAAGAAAGCTGCGCATCTGTCGGCCGTCGGCGACCACCGTGGTGCGCAGGCCGTTCTTTTTCAGGTAATTACCGACCAGTTCGCGGATCTCGCGATCGTCATCGACGATCAGGATGTGGTTCACGTGTTCCATTGCTCAACCCTCTTGTTATTCGCAGTCGCGCATTCTAGGGAGCCGCGCCGCACCTGCCTGCCGGCCTTTGTATCTCACTGTATCTGGAGGTGACTTTGATACATGGGCATACAAGACGTCTTTTTTCAGGTGCGGGTGTATCGAATTGTATCGGGTGCCCTGTGTGACACCTTACGCCTTAATAATCCCGGTTCTACGACACATGGCAGATACCTGCGGCCGTTTAAATGGGTTCCATCGAGACAGGACGACTTGCCTCGCTCCACGACCCATTACGACTTTGAGGAAATCATCATGAACTGGAACAAACTGGTTGCCGCTGGCTTCTTTGCTGTCCTGAACGTTGCAGCGTTTTCGGCCCATGCGGATGTTCAGACCCACCGTACCCATCTGGATATCAAGAAGGTGATTTCTACTGTAGAAGACGGCGGGGCGAATTGCGGGATTGTGGATGCGCGGATGACATATCTGGATTCGAGCGGTACGCAGAAGGTATTGGATTACAGCAAGTTTGCGGCGTGTGGAAATCAGGGCGGTTGACCTTGGCGGCCTTCGGGCCGACCAGGTTTCCCCAGAGGTACTCCGTCCCCCTGTAGGAGCGAGGCTTGCCCGCGAAGGCGGCCTGACAGCCGACCAATCACTTGCCGGTGCACGCCGAACCCATTGTAGGAGCGAGCCTGCTCGCGAATGCGGTGTGCCATTCAGCATTGATGTTGGCTGTCACTCCGTCATCGCGAGCAGGCTCGCTCCTACAGGGTATTGGGTATTTGTCAGGCGCCGTTTATCAAGCAACCACCTGATAACACGGAACATACGCCGCGCCACCTGGCAGTTTCATCCGGTGCTGTGCGACAAACGCCTTGAGCAGTTGATCCAGCGGATGCATGACCGCCGCATCGCCACGGATCTGGTACGGCCCGTGTTCTTCGATCAGGCGGATGCCCTTGTCCTTGACGTTACCGGCGACGATGCCGGAGAACGCGCGGCGCAGGTTGGCCGCCAGTTCGTGGGGGGGCAGGTCGCGGCTGAGTTTCAGGTTGGCCATGTTTTCGTGGGTCGGGTCGAACGGGCGCTGGAAGCCTTCGTCGATTTTCAGCAGCCAGTTGAAGTGGAACGCGTCATTGCGCTCGCGGCGGAATTGTTTGACCGCCTTGAGGCCTTGAGTCATCTGGCGCGCGACTTCGGCCGGGTCGTCGATGATGATTTCGTAATGTTGTTTCGCGGCGTCACCCAGCGTCGCGCCGACGAACGCATCCAGTTGCTCCAGATACGGCGCCGCATGTTTCGGCCCGGTGAGGACCACGGGGAAGGGCAGGCCGGCGTTGTCCGGGTGCATCAGGATGCCGAGCAGGTACAGGAACTCTTCGGCCGTGCCGGCGCCGCCCGGGAAAATGATGATGCCGTGGCCCACGCGCACGAAGGCTTCCAGGCGTTTCTCGATGTCCGGCAGGATCACCAGTTCGTTGACGATCGGGTTCGGCGCTTCGGCGGCGATGATGCCGGGCTCGGTCAGGCCGAGGTAGCGGCCGCCGTGGATACGCTGTTTGGCGTGGGCGATGGTCGCGCCTTTCATCGGGCCTTTCATCACGCCGGGGCCGCAGCCGGTGCAGATGTCGAGGCTGCGCAGGCCCAGTTCGTGGCCGACTTTCTTGGTGTATTTGTATTCTTCGGTGTTGATCGAGTGGCCGCCCCAGCACACCACGATCTTCGGCTCGACGCCGGGGCGCAGGGTGCGGGCGTTGCGCAGCAGGTGGAACACGTAGTCGCTGATGCCTTGGGACGTGCTCAGGTCGATGCGCTGGGCATCGAGTTCGTTTTCGGTGTAGACGATGTCACGCAGGGCGCTGAACAGCATTTCCCGGGTGCTGGCGATCATTTCACCGTCGACGAAGGCGTCGGCCGGGGCATTCAACAGTTCCAGGCGGACGCCGCGGTCCTGCTGGTGGATGCGGATTTCAAAATCTTTGTAGGCTTCAAGAATGGTCTTGGCGTTATCAACGTGGGCGCCGGTATTGAGGATGGCCAGGGCGCACTGGCGGAATAAGGTGTAGGTGCTGCCGGATCCGGCTTCGCTCAGTTGCTGTACTTCACGTTGAGAAAGGGTTTCCAGGCTGCCTTTAGGGCTGACGGAGGCGTTGATTACTTGTCGTTGGGTCATTCAATGATCCTTAAAACGATGCCGTTCAAACAGGCAAATGGCATCCGAATAGTGTGTATCCATGAAAGAAGATGGCACGAACTGCGCTGTATCGCCATGTTCCCCGTTGACGATGAAAAGATGAAGAGGCGCCCAGCATAGCTAAATCCTGCACAGGGGCGATAATGCCCCGCAGTCTTTTCGCTCACCGAGCCTTTTACCATTGATGCAAGGAACCCCGTCACGATGTTCGAAATCCAGCCGATGAACGCCGAACTCTTTCGAAAGCAGACGCGGCGCAGCACGGTCATTATTGCCCTGATATTCCTGGCGCTGGCGATGGTGCTGTCCACCGCGGCGGTGACGTTGTTTGGTGAGCCCGGGGGCGACAATCTGCGGTTTAACGTCGGCGGCGTGTTCGTCGCGGTGCTGCTGATGGCGGCGCTGATGCGCGGCACGTTCTGGTCTCAGGCCTGGATGGCGCCGGCGGTTTACGGCTGGCAGCTCAAGCGCAGCCTGATGAGCATCACCAATGTGATGCATCAGGTGACGGCGGGGGTGGAGGCGGGTGATCCGACGGCCATGAAACTGCTGCGTTTCTACCATCTGGGCTTGAGCCAGATGCACGAACTGGACGGCAACTCCAGCGACCATGGCCAATTGAGCCGGGAGATGGAGCAACACAAGGCGCGAATGGAGGCACTGGGCCTCGACACCGAACAGACGCAATTGAACCCCGCCTGGCTTGAAGCGGTGAAGCAGACGCCGAAGTAAATCCCGTGGGGTGGCCTCGTCACCCCACACAAACCCGTCACAACGCGAGCAAATCGCCTATCTTGTTTCTGACAGGGCACAGCGATCCACGACTGGATGACGCTAAAAGGGCGAACGGGAAAATTCGCCATGTCATAACGATTCAGGGAGCGTCATGGGGCATCCGTCCATCAACGACCGTATTGAACACACCCGGCCTGTCGCGCCTTGGGTGCCCGAGCAGATTGAGTCCCGGCTCAGGGTCCGCTACGCGGTTGTTTTGCTCGTGGCCGTGTGCCTGTCCATGACGGCCATTGTGATCTGGGAAGCCTGGAACTCGCGCCAGTACCATTTGCATGACAAAGAAGTGGCGCTGTCCAACCTTGCGCAGACCTTGGCGTCGCAAGCGCAGTCGTCGATCAAACAAGCCGATACGCTGCTGTTTGCCTTGGTGGACCGCATCGAAAACGAGGGTGTAGACCCGGCGCAGTTGCCCAGATTCACACGTTTGCTCGCCGCCCAGCGCAGTGAGCTGACCCAGCTCCATGGCCTGTTCGTATTTGACGAACAAGGAGGCTGGATCGCCAATTCCAACGGTGCGGATATGCCCGGCGCGAACAATTCCGACCGTGAATATTTCATTTACCACCGCGATCATGCTGACCGGGGGCCTCATATCGGTCCGTCGATCAAGAGTCGATCGACCAGCGAATGGATCATGACCGTGTCACGCAGGATCAATCATCCGGATGGCAGTTTCGCCGGTGTGGCGCTGGCAACGATCTACCTCAACCATTTCCTCGGGCTGTACGACAGCATCGACATGGGCAAAAACGGCGTGATCAACCTGATCGCCGACGACGCCAGCATCATCGTTCGCCGGCCATTCAACGAAGCAGAAGTCGGCACCAGCGTCGCCAAGGGGCCGCTGTTCATGCAGCTGTTGCCCAAGGGCAATTCCGGCACGGCCACCGTCAAGTCTTATGTTGATGGTGTCGAGCGAGTGGTGGGGTTTCGACGGGTTGATGGTTATCCGCTGATCGTTTTTGCCGGCCTGGACAAGGCAGACGTCCTGGCCGGCTGGCGCGAGGAGTCCGTCCTCAGCGCTGGCATTGTGCTGTTGCTTTTGGTGTTTCTGGGAGGGCTCGGCTTTCGCCTCATTCGCTTCATGAAGCAGCAGAATCACATTCAGAGCGTGTTGCTCGACGCTCAGGAAAAGCTCATCGAGGTCAACCGCAGCCTCGAATTGCTGGCGCTCGAAGACGCACTCACCGGGCTCTCCAACCGGCGTCAGTTCGATCTGTTCATTCTCGCGGAAATGGGCCGTGCCAGGCGCACGGTGACCCACCTCGCCATGCTGATGATCGATGTCGATCACTTCAAGAGCTTCAACGATCGATACGGGCACGTGGCGGGTGATGAGTGTCTGCGCAAAATCAGCGCGATCATCAAGGACAACATCAAACGCCCCGGCGATCTGGCCGCCCGCTATGGTGGCGAGGAGTTCGCGGTGGTGCTGCCCGGCACCGACTATGTGGGGGCGTTTCTGGTCGCCGAAAAAATCCGTCGTGCGGTCCAGCAGGCCGGGATCGAACACAGCGAATGCGCGGAGGGTACGGTGACCGTCAGCGTGGGGGTGTGCGCCTACAACCCGGCCTCGCAGGATCAGCCCGACGATCTGGTCGGCGCTGCGGACAAGGCCTTGTACGTGGCCAAGGCCAGTGGGCGGAACATGAGCGTCATTGCCAACTGAATTCAAACGAAGCGGTCACTGCCCTGGACCAGTTGGGTGGACAGGTACGATTGCTTGAGTTTTTCCAGCCACCAGCCCAACGCGCGACCGTCATGATCGCCGCGCCATCCGGCGTACAGGATGTTCGGTTCTCGCGGATCAGCCATCTGCTTTTCCACCAGCGTGCCGTTTCTCAGTAACGCGCCGACCCGATGCCTGGGCAACCAGCCCACGCCCAGTCCAGCGCATTGGGCGAGAATCTTTGCGCGCATGGTCGGCACGGCGAGGACCGGTTGGCCGCCGGAGACACCATACGTGCTGCCTTCCGTGGCCCGGGACGAATCGGCCACGACAATCGCCCGGTGCTGGGCAACCATGGCCCGTGAAATCGGTTCCCTGGCTTTGGCCAGCGGGTGTTTGGGCGAGACCGCGAACACCCATTCCATTTGCCCCAATTGCATCCAGCGCAGGCTGGGGATGGCCGGCGGCTCATTGGTGGCGCCGATGATCAAGTCCGCACGGCCTTCACGCAGGGCTTCCCACACGCCTTTGAGCACTTCGTGAGTGATGCGCAGCGGTACGCCGGACTCCAGCGCATCGAACTCCTGAATCACCGGGATCAACGCGTCGAATTCGAGCAATTCGTCGGTGACGATCCACAACCGGCTTTCCCAGCCATTGGCCACTTGTTGCACCCGTTGCGTCAGCCGGGAGACATCCTGCATCAGCCGCGCCGCCTCATTCACCAGCAACTCGCCGGCCGGGGTCAGCTGCAAGCGGTAACGGCGCCGATCGAAGAGCAGCGCATCGAAGCGCTCCTCCAGTTGCCGTGCGGCGTAGGACACCGTTGAAGGCGCTTTGCCCAAGTGAGCGGCGGCCCGCGACAGGCTGCCGGTTTCGCGGATGGCTTCGAGCAACGCCAGGTCTTCAATCGACAGCATTTCCTATCCTCGGCGGGTGTTTCAGGCAGCCCGGCGTAATTTCCACAGCCTGATCAGCCGAAGATAGACCACGACGTTGATCGCCAGCACCACGCAGCCCAGCGCCAGTTGAATCGCCGGTGTCAGGCCGGCGGGGTAGATGACCGGCCACACGTAGTGTTCGATGAAACCACCGCCGTAACCGGTTTGCCCGGCGGCGTCGCGCATGAGGTTTTCCCATTGAGTCAGGGGGCACGTCAGGTGGAAGACCTCCACGGCCACGCCCCACGCTGCGGCGGGCAGGTGCCACCAGATCAGGGGGCGCCACTTGAGCACCAGCAGCCCGCCGAACAGCACGAACAGAATGAACAGCAAGTGAAACAGCACCAGCCCATCGGCGGCGATCCGGTAAAGCATGTCGACTCCCTGACGCGTTAGGCGAATGGCTCCATGGTACTCGGGTTCTCTTCATTTACAGCGATTCGCCGCCATTCGGCGAGCGTCGCGCGCAAGTGCGCAAGATTGTTCAAGCCATCGAACGCAACTGCTGGCACAGTCTGGCGTCTTCCCCTGGTTGTAGAGCGTTATGTCGAACTCACTCATGCCGCGCAATGCCTTTCTTCGCGGCGCCGCAGCGATCATGCCGTTGTCCCTGGCGACTGCGCCCTGGGGGCTATTGGCCGGGTCCATGGCCATCGAGGCCAATCTCACGCCCCTGCAAGGTCAAGGGTTGTCGAGCATCGTGTTTGCCGGTGCCGCGCAATTGGTCGCCATCGGCATGCTCAAGGGCGGCGCCGGGATCTTTTCGATTCTGCTGACCACGCTGTTACTGACCTCCCAGCATTTACTGTACGGGATGAGCATGCGCTCGGTGATTTCGCCGCTGCCGGGTCGCTGGCGCGTGGGGCTGGGTTTTTTGCTCACCGACGAGCTGTTCGCCCTGACCAGCCAGCATGACAAACAGCAGTTCAATCGCTGGTACGCCCTGGGCGTGGGCCTGACGTTTTACATCGCCTGGAACCTGTTCACACTGGCCGGTATCCTCCTCGGCAGCAGCATTCCCGGCCTCGAACACCTGGGGCTGGACTTCTCCATTGCCGCGACCTTTATTGCCCTGATCACCCCGGTGGTGCGCAACGTTCCGACGATGGTCTGCGTCGCGGTTTCACTGTTCTGTTCGGTGTTGTTCAGCTACTGGCAATGGGGCTCGGCGCTGGTGCTGTCGGGGTTGGCGGGCATGACCGCAGGTTTTGTCTGCAACAAATTCCATGGGGGGCGCACATGATGGTCTGGGCTGTGATTATCGGGATGGGCGCGCTCGTCTTCCTGAACCGTTACGTATTCCTCGAACCACGACTGCCGCTGCGCCTGAGCAGCAATGCCCGGCAGTTCCTCGGTTTTGCCGTGCCGGGGATGTTGACCGCGATCTGCGGACCGATTGTGTTCATGCCGGACAAACAGCTGAATCTGCAGTGGGACAACCCGTACTTGATCAGTTCGCTGGTGGCGGTGGGGTTGGTGCTGTACACCCGCAATACCTTGCTCAGCATGTTGTTAAGCATGGGGTTTTTCTTTTTGCTGCGTTGGTGGCTTTGAGTCGGGATTTGGAAAGTGTTCTACGCTTAAAGGGGATTCCCTTCAGGAGGTAAGCATGGCAAACGAACCTAAGCGTACGGATCTGGATGAAGAAGAGGATGAACCCTCGGAGGAAGAGCTTGAGCGGCAGAGGCGTTCAAGTCAGACATGGAGGCATGACGACAGTCGAGAGCTGTCAGACCGCGACGAAGAGCGGCCGCTGAAGCCCTGACCGATCAGCGCAAACCAAAAGCCCCGCTATCAAGCGCAATGCAGTTCACTCAACTTTCAGTCGAGCAAAAAACTGTGGTGAGGGGATTTATCCACGTTGGGTTGCGAAGCGACCCCCAGCGTCCGTGCAGACCGACCGAGTTGTCTGGATTTACGACTGTTTCGCAGAAAAGAAAGAGACCCTGATGGGTCTCTCCTTCAGAGTGCAGCGATGTACGGATCGTTCAGTTATGGGTGATCTGATCCGCGCATCACTTCAAAGATCTTCCAGTGACGGAAAATCCGGGTGGGAGGCCCGATAGCCCAACGTCTTGTCGATCCAGGCATTCAGCTCGTTGACCATCACCGGCGGCTTGCCGGAATAGGTTGCGAGGGTTGAACGCAGGATATCGTTGATATTGGGGATGGAACGCAGGTTTCGGGTCTTTATGTATTGCCCGATAAAACAGTCAAGTTGATAGCGTTCTGTCAGCGACAGGTACACGCACTCCAGACCGCTGACTTGATTAATTACAAGATCGTCGCGCAACTTAGTTCTCTACAAGGCTTGTTAGATTTAGGGATTTCCTTGTTTATTGACTCTTTGGTCAACTGGGTACCGCCGAGGGAAATGCGGCGCGCATGCTATGTGTAGCGTCACTAAATGTATGTACGATGATTCAATTGTCGGACAAGCGGTTAATTAGTCTTTTTGCCGAATTTCGGCCAATGTTTCTACTATGAAACAGTCTGCGTAACGTTTATGTCGTTCGGTTATTTAGTTACAAGAATGGATCCAATTTAAATAAGCTTATTAATCAACATTGCACCTTGGTTCCTGACATTTCCCACCGCTTTGTCGACCCTGTACCACTCGAACACGTCGCTGACTTCTCCCTGCATTAGCACCATCTGCTCGGCACGCTCTTTAGGCGTGGCCGGGTCCAGCCATTCGCGCGACAGTTCCGCAGACAACACCACCGGCCGCCGGTCATGAATGTCCAGCATGCCGCCGGCACTGTCCGCCGTGATGATGACGAAACCGTCGTCGCTGCGTGGTTCGCTGTCACCGTGGTGAAACTGGCCGATCGCCGCGCAGCAGATCGGCGCCTGGTCCCGTCGGCGAATGAGCCACGGCTGCCTCGTCGAATCGCCGGCATCCACCCATTCGAACCAGTTGTCGATCGGCACAATTGCACGGTGTGGCCAGATCGCCCGGAAGAACGGGCCGTGAGCGACTTTCTCGACCCGGGCATTGATCGGCGCCGCACGATCCTTCGCCCAGTGCGGACGCCATCCCCAGCGCACCGAATCGGCGTGCAACCCGTCGGGCTCAAGGTGCAGCAGGGCGAGCTGGGTGGTGGGCGCGGCGTTGTAGCGGGCCAGCGGTTCATCACCGACATGGTTGATCAGCGCGTCGGGGATACTCAGCACCGCGACAAAGTCGTGAATGCCACGGTATTGCGACAGTCGTCCGCACATCGGCTGATCTCCGGCTGGAAAGCGCTGGCTGGAGCGTTCAGCTTAGTCTTCAAATCACATGGGCACGCTGCAACTCGGTCAGCGACAACGCCTTCAGTTGCGCGAGCAACGGGTCTCGCCGATCACGAGGATGCGGCAGCTCCACAGCCAGTTCCTGGCGAATGCTGCTCGGGCGATTGTCCATCACCAAAACGCGATCACTGAGGTACAGCGCTTCATCGACGTCGTGGGTCACCAGCAGCAGGGCGATGGCATGACGCTCTGCCAGTTGCAGCAGCAGGTCCTGGAGTTTCATCCGGGTAAAGGCGTCCACGGCGCTGAACGGTTCATCGAGCAGCAAAACCTGCGGTCGCGAGTAGAGGCCACGGGCGATCGCCACCCGTTGCGCCATGCCGCCGGACAAGGCTTTGGGCAGCGCCTGAGCGAAACCACCGAGGCCGACTTCTTCGATCAATTGCGCGACCCAGGCCTTGTCGTAATGGCTGTCGGCGCTGAAACCGATGTTTTGCTCGACCGTTAGCCAGGGCATCAACCGGGGTTCCTGAAACACGAAAGCGACGTCCCCGGCGTTGTTGCGCAGCTCACCCTGGAAGTCCTTTTCCAGGCCGGCGACGATCCGCAGCAAGGTGCTTTTGCCGCAGCCGCTGGGGCCCAGCAGGCTGACGGTTTCCCTGGGCTGCAATTGCAAATGGACGTTTTTGAGGACCGTAATGGCGGCGAAGGTTTTGCGCTCGACGCGAATGTCCAGCAGGTGGTCGGTCATGGCTCAATCCTCTGCGCTTTGGCCGTTGAAGGTGTCGCGCCAGGCCAGGAAGCGTTTTTCCAGGCCGGCGAGGATGCCGTCGCTGAGTTTGCCCAGCAGCGCCAATACGATGATCGCGGCCAGGACGATGTCCGGGCGTGACGTCTCGCGCCCGTCACTGAGCAAATAACCCAGGCCCTTGGTGGCGGCGATCAGCTCGGCGGCCACCAGAAACATCCAGGCCAGGCTCATGCCACTGCGCAGTCCGGTGAACAGGCCGGGCAGGGCGGCGGGCAGCAGGATTCGCCGAACCAGGCGTCGCCGGCTGAAGCCGTACATTTGCCCGACTTCCACCAGTTTGCGGTCGATGTCGCGGATCGCCGCGACGCCGTTGAGGTACACCGGAAAGAATGCGCCGATGGCGATCAGGACGATTTTCGAGGTCTCGTCGATGCCCAGCCACAGCAACAGCAGTGGCACCCAGGCCAGGCTCGGAATCGAGCGCAAACCGGCGAACGTCGGCTCCAGATACGCTTCGGCTTCGCGGCTCAAACCGACCCACGCGGCGAACACCAGGGCCAGGCTGGCACCGATGGCGAAACCCAGCAGCACCCGCAGCAGACTGGCGCTGATGTGCTTCCACAGCGCGCCCTCGGCCAGGTCGCTGAGGGTCAACGCGATCTCACTTGGGGCTGGCATCTGATAGGACGGCAACCAGCCGATGCGCACGACGAATTCCAGCACGAGGACGATCAGCACGGGCAGGGTGAGGGCCTTGAGGCGCAGTTTCCAGGCGTTGTTGAGGCGTCGGGGTGCGGGTAATACCAAATGGGCGGGGAGATTTTTGCTTTTGCTGGTCATGGGGTTCTCCGACAGGCGCGGGCAAGATCTTTTGCTTTTGTTTTATTGACGCGCCACGGTTTCCTTGAACCCGGTGTCGATCAATTGATCGATCACCTGGTCGACATTCACCCCACGCCGAACCAGTTCTTCAGAGACCAGAATCGGTGCGGCCGCCTTGGAGGCGATCACATCCCTGGCGGTCAACTGCGGGCTGCTCAGGTCGGTGCGCGACAGTTGCAGCTTGGCCACTTCCAGCGGCAGACCGGATTCAGTGGCGAGCAACTTCGCCAGTTCCTCAGGGTTCTTCACCGCCCAGTCACGGGCCTTTTCATAGGCACTCAGGACGGTTTCGATGGTCTGCGGATGCTCTTTGGCGTAGGTGTCGGTGACGCTGACCACGCCATAGCTGTTGAAGTGGGTGTTGCGATACAGCAGGCGCGAACCGGCCTGGACTTCGCTGGCCGCCATGTGCGGATCGAGGCCGGCCCAGGCGTCGACATCACCTTTTTCCAGCGCGGTGCGCCCGTCCGGATGCTGCAAATGCACCAGCTCGACATCGTCCTTGCTCAGGCCGGCCTGTTGCAGGCTGCGCAAGCTGAACAGGTACGGGTCGGTGCCTTTGGTGGCGGCGATTTTCTTGCCTTTTAAGTCCGCCACGGTTTTGTATGGCGAATCCTTGCGCACCACCAACGCGGTCCATTCCGCGCGGCTGTACACATAGACCGATTTGATCGGGCTGCCGTTGGCGCGGCTGAGCACGGCAGCCAGGCTGGCGGACGACGCGAAGTCGACGCCGCCGCTGTTGAGGTATTCCAGCGAGCGGTTGCTGCCCTGGCTCAGCACCCAGCTGACCTTGGTCTGTGGCAGGGCCTTTTCGAGGAAACCGAAGTGCTTGAGCACCAGGCTGACCGGCGAGTAATAGGCGTAATCCAGGTGCACTTCGGCCGGTGCGGTTTCGGTGGCCTGTGCCACGGGTTGCAGGCTCAGGGCCAGGGCGCAGGCACTCAGCAGGTACCTGAAGTCAGGAAAGCGGAAGGTCAGTTTCATGGCACAGCTCCGGGCAAGACGGCGAGATTCTTATGTCCAAATAATTATTTTTAACAAATGCTTCCTGCATAAAAGGAATATTGCAGGCTCTGTGCCATGTCCGCAGTTGCAGGTTTTTCAGGGGGTTGGCGGCGCTGACGAGGGGATTGGTTGTACCGGTGAACGCAGTCTGTTGAGTCGCTGTTGCTGAGCGAACAGTGATTTGTGCCGGTCATTAGCTTATGCATAAATCGAATTTATAAAAGGGTCTGTAAGAGCGTTAGGGTCTATAAAAATACGTTCCTGGAGCCTTCGATGAACCTGTCCCGATTCGTGCGCGGTCTGCTGACCAGCGCGTTGTTTGCCGCGCCACTGAGCTACGCCGCAGAACCCGTCGTGTTGCACGTCGGGGATCAGAACTACTACAACGTTCGCGCCTCGGTGGAAGCGTCGGGTGTGCTGGAAGGGGCACCCTATACCGTCGACTGGAAGCACTTCCAGGCCGCCGCTCCGCTGGCCGAAGCCCTCAACACTGGCGCTCTGGATCTGGGCTTTCTCGGTGATTCCGGCTTCCTGTTCCTGGCGGCCAAACAGGCGCCGGTGAAGTTGATCGGCGTGTCGCGGCAGAATCCCGACACCATTGCCTTGCTGGTGCCCAAGGACTCACCGGTCAAAACCATTGCCGATCTCAAGGGCAAGAAAGTCGCTTACTGGCCGGGTGCCTGGAGCCAGCAACTGACCCTGCGCGCATTGGAAAAAGCCGATCTGCCGGAAGACTACGTCGACTTCATCAAACTGATGCCAATCGATGCCGCTGCCGCGTTACCGCAGGGCAGCATTGACGCCTTCCCGGTGTGGGAACCCTACATTTCCCAACAGATTCTGTTCTCCGGCGCCCGGCCGATTCTCACGGCCAAAAACCTCATGCCCGGCCTGAGCGCCATCGCCGCTTCGACGCCGTCGATCGATAGCAAGCGCGAAGCCATCGCCGACTTCCTGGTGCGCCTGAAAAAAGCCCGGGCCTGGGTCGACAGCCACACCGACGAGTACGCCGACCTCTGGGCGAAGAAGGCCAACCTCGACCAAAACGTGTCGCGCCACTGGCTGCGTCAGGCCCACATGACCGTCGGCCCGGTGGATGCGCAGGCTGCCAAGGATCTGCAGAGCACCGCGGACTTCCTGTTCAAGGTCAAGGCACTGCCGGCGGCATTGGCGACCGCACCGATTATCGACAGCTCGTTCCAGCAGTCGCTGGCGCAGTAACCCACGAGGGTGAGCGCTGGAACCAAACACTGTGTACCCTGATCCAACTTCGGTCTGCAGCGACCTGCGGGCCGACAAGGGATCAATGGGCGAAGGGTTTTTGCCGTTTAACGTGATGACCGTAAAGGTCTGGCCCAAGGCAAACCATGAAACAGTTGTTCAAGGTTCTCACTGCGCTCGCCATCGCTGTCGGGCTGGTGGGCTGCATCGCCTCACCGATCGAACTGACCTCGCAGACCGAACAGCGTCTGCGTGAGCAGCCACCAATCCGCTTCCTGCTGACCTTCGACGACGGTCCCAGCGCGTCGAGTTTCTGGAACCCGAGCATGACGGTGCTCGACAGCCTCGCGCAAAACCCGGTGCAACCGGGGATCAAAGCGGTGTTCTTTGTGCAGACCGGCGCGCCACGGGCCGGCGCCAGCGACATCGGGCGCGGGGTCATGCACCGGGAACAGGCTGAAGGGCATGTGTTGGGTTTCCACACGGCGACCCACTCGCACACCAATCACCGCTCGCTCAGTCCGGAAGAACTTGAACAGTCGCTGAGCAAGGGCAGTGCCGACATTGCTGCAATCACCGGTGCGCCGCCCGCGCTGGTGCGTCCGCCGTTTTGGAGTTACGACAAACGTGTGTTCGCCGCCTACCAGCGGCACGGCATGCATCTGTTGCTGACCGACCTGAGCGCCAACGACGGCAAGATCTGGGGCTTCAACGCCAGTCCCCGTCGACGGGCCAACATGCTGCGGCAACTGTCGGAAGTCCGCGAGCGCATTGTGCTGGGCGAGCTGCCGACGGTGGACGGTGTGGTTCCGGTGGTGGTGACCTTCCACGACCTCAATCGGTATACCGCCCGGCATGCCCGCGAATACCTGCAAATCCTGGTCGACAGCGCCCGTGCCACCGGGGTGACGGTGGCGCAAAAGCCGTTTTACGATGACAGGGCGGCGCTGCAACGGGCGGCTTTGGCGCGAACCGTCAGCAGTGGTTCAGAGGCAGTGAAGTTGCCGGGGATCTGGAATTGGCTTTGGGATGGGGATTCTCATTAGAGCCTCAGCCAAACGAACAGCGTCCAGCACATGGAGTGGGGGCATACGCACCGATTATCCAGGCATAAACACCGAACTGTGGCGAGGGGGTTTACCCCCGTTGGGTTGCGAAGCAGCCCCCAAAAAGACTTACACACTTTCAGAAATGAGCCGCGTGACAGCTTTTTAGGGCCGCTTCGCAGCCCAACGGGGGCAAGCCCCCTCGCCACAAAAGCCCGCTCACCACAGACTCCCTCACCGCAGGTCATTTGTTGGCGGCTCCATCACCGGGGCAACAACTCATCAATCATCTTCAAGCAATGATTCAACCCCGGCGTCACATCGCCCACGCGTCGGCTGAGAATGATCGGTGAGGTCGCGTTGTCTTCCAGCAACGGGGTAAACCCGATGTCGTCGCGGTGCAGCAACTGCACCGAAGCAGGCACCAGCGTGACCCCGATTCCAGCCCCCACCAGACCGATCGCTGTTTGCAGTTCGTTGGTCCATTGCGCCACTTGGATGCTCACGCCATAGGATTCGAACAGTGCAATCACGTGGTCGGCATAGCTGGGGCGCGGATTGCCGGGGTACAGCACAAAGGGTTCCTTGGCCAATTGTCGAAGGCTGATCGGCCCGGCCAGCAACGGATGGCCGGCGGGCAGGGCGGCGACCAGCCGGTCTTCGGTCAACACCGTCTGAATGATCGCCGGGTCGTCGATGCGAATCCGCCCGAAACCGATGTCGATGCGCCCGGCCTTGAGCGTCTGCAGCGTGGTCATTTCCGAAAGCCCGAGCTCAAGCTCCAGGGGCTCGCCACTGCGCAAATGGCGAATCAATTCCGGCAGCACGCCATACAGCGTCGAAGGCGCAAAACCGATGCCCAGCCAGGTTTTTTCCCCCAGACCGATGCGCTTGGTGTTGTCGCAAACCTTGGCCAGTTGTTCGAGCAGGGCGGTGGAGTGCTCATGGAAGAAACGCCCGGCGTCGTCACCCAGATGAAAACCGATGAAAAAGCCCTGGCCCAGCGCCTGCAAGAGCAAGGCAAATGGCGTCATCTGTGGCGCATCGCCGGGCACTACGCCAATTACAGCGTTTTCGACGTCGATAGACGCTGGCGACCCGCGGGTCAAAGCCTTGGTCTACCGCATTCTGCGTGACTCGGTGAACATCATCGAAGACCTCGCCGTGACCCCGGAAGAGTTCTGGAAAGCCGTCAACTACCTCAATGTTCTGGGCGCGCGTCAGGAAGCCGGTTTGCTGGTGGCCGGGCTGGGCCTGGAACACTACCTGGACTTGCTGATGGACGCCGAAGACGAACAGGCGGGGAAGGCGGGCGGCACGCCGCGGACCATCGAAGGCCCGTTGTATGTGGCGGGCGCGCCGCTGTCCGAGGGTGAGGCGCGCCTCGACGACGGCGTCGATCCGGGCGTGGTCCTGTTCATGCAGGGCCAGGTCCGCAACACGGCTGGCGAACCATTGGCCGGCGCGGTAGTGGATGTCTGGCACGCCAATACCGGCGGCACTTATTCCTACTTCGATACCACGCAATCGGAGTTCAACCTGCGCCGCCGCATTGTCACCGATGCCGAGGGTCGCTATCGCTTCCGCAGCATCGTGTCGTCGGGCAACGGTTGCCCGCCGGACGGTCCGACCCAGCAATTGCTCGATCAACTGGGCCGTCATGGCCAGCGTCCGGCGCACATTCACTTCTTCATCTCTGCTCCGGACCATCGTCACCTGACCACCCAGATCAACCTCGACGGTGACCAATACCTGCACGACGATTTCGCCTACGCCACCCGCGACGAGCTGATCGCCTCGCCTTTTGAGAGCGAGCCTGCTCGCGAAAGGGCCAGAACCTTTCACATGCCCAGGGTCGGCCGTCCGCTGGCCAGCCTCGATCATCGCAAATTCGCCAGCCTCGACCTGTGCCACATCAGCTACGGCGCCAGCGTGCGGATTACATCGCGCGCAACCTGAAACAGGACATCGACAGCGAACAACTCGCACGCCAGGCGCGGATGAGCCTGCGTTCGCTGTACGGCTTGTTCGAGCGCAACGCCGGGACCTCGCCGGGCAGTGCCGACTCGCCGACGCCGAGTGAACGGCTGGCTTCGATGTAGCTGTAGTTTTGCTTGAGCACGAGGTCGGCAGCCTCGCGTTTGAATTCAGCAGAAAAGGAACGGCGTTGTTTGGTCATCTGACACCTCGACCTGGCGAGCATTCTCGCCTAAATGGGTGTCCGGTTTCATTAGGCCACTACAGAACCGCTAGCGGCGTCACCAGAATGGGTTTCAGCTGGGGTAGGCTATACAAGGCCGACAAACGACAGGATGACTAGGACGATCACCACTGCCCCAACGATGTAGATGATATTGTTCATGAAATCTACCTCTTTATCTGAATGGGATTTCGACACCAAGGTGTCTAATACAAACGACACCACCGCTGACAATTCCGTTCCGCAAACGAGAGACAGATGCGGCGCCATCACGCCAATGTTCTGTTGCGATATTACGAACCGTCGCTCGTCGCCAAATGTTTATTAATCGACGTTTGCTCAAGTGCGAATCCTGCAACGGAGAAGACTTAATGAGTAAAGTAAATGCACCTCGCTTCATGCAAATTGGAGTTTTTGGTGTAACGTTAGAATAACAATCACGGAGAGATTTCCCATGTCCAAGCTCGCAGAGTTTCGTCAGCTCGAAAAACACCTGGCTGAACAGCTTCAAGCACTCGAAGCCCTCAAAGGTGACGCGGGCTTGAAGGCTGAAATCGAATTCGAAACAAAGCTCCGTGCCTTATTGGCGAAGTACGGCTTCAGCTTAAAAGACATCGTCAACCTACTTGATCCAAAGGCAGGTCGTCGCGCACCTGCTGCTGAGTCGAAGAGCAGCACTCGCAAGCCTCGCCAGGTGAAGGTCTATAAAAACCCTGAGTCTGGCGAAGTCGTTGAGACCAAGGGTGGCAACCACCGAACCCTGAAAGAGTGGAAAGCGAAGTACGGTTCCGACACCGTGGAGTCGTGGCTAACCAAGTGATTTCGATTTGAGTACAAAAGGGCCCGAGAGGGCCCTTTTTGCTGTGTGGATTTTATTCAGAGTCGGTCTTTACCTGGTCACTGATAAGTTGGGCCAAAATTCGTACAGGCTCGGTAAAACTCTGCCGAGACCGATGTACGAGCCCGATATCACGATGGAAGGTGTGCTGTCCGAGGTCGAGTGCTCGTACACCCGCAGGCCATTCCTGGTGGGTTGCTGTCTGCGGCACTAGAGCTACACCGACACCATTTTCAACCAGCTTGATGATGGCCTCCAGTTCATCCAGCTCGCAAACTTCACGCAAGGTGAAATGCAACTGCCGAAGGAAGCGATCCACTTGTCTGCCCCCGAATGATGATCGGTCATACCGAATGAACGGTTGGCTGGAAAGTAGTGCTGACCAATCTTCTCCCGGCAGTTCACGCGGCACAATCAGGCGGTAGGGCTCAAGCGCCAAGGTCGTCCAGCGTAGATCGCTCTGGAGCGAGAAGGGTGGGCGAATGATTGCGGCCATGTCGATCTCGCCGGCATCCACGAGGTTCACCAACTCCATCGATAGCCCCGGGATTACGCGGGTTCGGCACTGCGGGCATTGTTGGTGAAATTTGGCTAGTGCATCTGGAAGATAGGATCGCTGTACGGAAGCGATGGCGCCGATGTTCACCAGAACGCTCGCAGGAAGTCCGACCGTGGTGGAGCCCAGATTGTCGTAAAGGCGAAGCAGCTCTTGCGCTTGCAGGAGTATTTGATGGCCCATCCTGTTTAGGTGGGCCGAGCGTCCCTTTCTGTCGAATATCTCAAAGCCGAGCTCGGCCTCCAGACGCTGAATCTGGGCGCTCACCGCTGCTTGGGTGAGGCCGATTTTATTCCCTGCAGCGGCAAACGTACCTTCCCGTGCAACGGCGATGAGTGTTTTGAGTTCTTTGATCATTCACAAATATTAATTGTGTTTCTAAGAAAATTATATTGATTTTTTTGTTTGGTTGGCCGCCCTACGATGTGCCTATCCCCCGGCAACTGCCCGAACCGATAAGCCGATGTCGGTGGGACGGCGGAACGTGAAGCGTCGCGAAAAACCAACGACGAGCATTCATACGCTCCGTCCTTCACCAATAAAAAAACTGTATTGGAGTTCTGATGAGCCTCTCGCCTTTCCACCTCGCAATCCCCGTTTACAACCTCGCTGGCGCACGCACATTTTACGGCGAAGTGTTCGGCCTGGAAGAAGGTCGTTCCAGCAACCAGTGGGTCGACTTCAACTTTTATGGCCACCAACTGGTTATTCACGAACACCCAAAAACCGCTTCCCAGGAAAGCGTCCATAGCAACCCGGTAGACGGCCACGACGTACCTGTTCCGCACTTCGGCATCATCCTGGGCTGGGAAGAATGGGAAGCGCTGGCCGAGCGCTTGAAGTCTTTCGGCACGGAGTTTGTGATCGAACCCTACATTCGTTTCAAAGGGCAGGTCGGCGAGCAAGCCACCATGTTTTTGTTTGACCCTTGCGGTAATGCCCTTGAATTCAAGGCGTTCAAGGATATGAGCCAGCTCTTCGCAAAATAAGAAAAGTGTCGGCACAACAGCGTTGTGCCATTTGAACTCAAGTGAGCTGGAAGCTCATGAATCTAGCAACTGCCAATTAACGCAGTCCTTTCATTCCAACAAGAAGGCTAGACATGAAACGTATTCCCTTGGTGTGGCAAATCATTGCCGGGCTGTTGCTTGGCGTGCTCGTCGGTTGGTATTTCAATACCCATCCGCAGTATCAATCGTGGGTTAGCGCGGAAATCCTGAAACCGCTTGGCGATATCTTCATCAAGATGATGAAGATGGTAGTTGTGCCAATCGTGTTTTGTTGCATGATCCTGGGCATCGCAGGAGGCGGAGATAACAAGTCATTTGGCCGTATGGGCATAAAATCGCTGGGGTATTTTTTTGCGATAACCGGCCTGGCCATCGTGATGGGGCTGTGTTTCGCGAACATCTTCGAGCCTGGAACGGGCACTGATATTTCGGGCATTACGCATAGCGCTGCGTCGATCACCATGGAGCCTACCAAAGGAGCCCTCGTCATCGTGCAGAACATTGTCCCGGATAACGTCTTCGTTGCGATGTCGGAAGCGAAGCTGCTGTCGGTGCTGTTTTTCGCGGTGTTGTTCGGCATGGCCTTGAACTCGCTACCTAGAGAGAAAAGCGCGCCAGTGGTCGCGGTGGTTCAGGGTATTTCCGATGCGATGTTCAAAGTCGTCTCAATCGTAATGGCTTACGCGCCAATAGGCGTATTCGGAATGATCGGCGCTACCGTCGCAACCTTTGGCTTTGCCTCGCTATTACCCTTGCTCAAGCTGATTGGCGTGGTCTACCTGGCATTGATTGTCTTTGCATTGGTGGTACTTGGCGGTATTTGCTATCTGATCGGCGAGAACATTTTCAAGTTGATCAAGTATTTCCGAAATGAGCTGATTCTTGCGTTCTCGAGTGCCGCATCGGCAGCGGTCATGCCTCAGCTGATGAGCAAACTGGAAAGCTATGGTGTACCGCGTCGGATCGTCAGTTTTGTGGTGCCGGTGGGGTATGCGTTCAATCTGGATGGTGCATCGATTTTCCTGGGCGTTGCGACGATTTTTGTCGCTCAACTTTATGGAATTGATCTGTCGCTGTCTCAGCAGATCTTACTGGTGGTCACGATGGTGCTGACCTCCAAAGGTGCTGCAGGGGTGCCTGGATTCGCCATCATTATCTTGTCTGCGACGTTGGCCTCTGCCGGTCTTCCATTGGAAGGGGTGGCGCTTATCGCGGGGATCTTCAGGATTATCGATAGCGGAACCACCACGCTGAACGTGCTGGGTAATGCCATCGCACCCTTGGTAATCGCCAATTGGGAGAGGGCGGCCCTTGAGCCTTCACGAGTCAATCTGGTACCACAAAAAGCATAGCAATCCGCGAGAAGGCGTCCGACAGGAAACGCTAACTGCTGAGTCGGTTCATCAGATGCGGGCAGGAGTCTCTAGACGACCGGTCTAGTTTTGTGTAGGCTGCCTTCCCTATGAAGAAACCTATCCAAGATATGCGACAGCACATCATCGACGTGGCCAAGTCGCTGATGACCAACAAGGGTTACACCGCCGTGGGGCTGTCGGAAGTGCTGACAGCTGCTGGCGTACCCAAAGGGTCGTTCTATCACTACTTCCGCTCGAAAGAAGAATTCGGCCAGGCGCTGCTCGAAGAATATTTTCAGGAGTACATCGGGCGCGTCGATATCGTGATGGCCGCAGAAGGAACCGGAGCCGAGCGGCTGCTGGGCTATCTGCACTACTGGGCAAAGACGCAAGCGTTCGATCATCCCGAGGAGAAATGCCTGGTGGTGAAACTGGGCGCTGAAGTCTGCGACTTGTCGGAAGACATGCGCACGGTGCTGGAAGAAGGCACCGCGCTGATCATCCAGCGGATCACGCGTTGCGTCGAGCAGGGCATGGCCGACGGTTCCATCTCGCAGACCCAGGACGCGGAGACATTAGCCGAGTCTCTGTATCAGCTATGGCTTGGCGCCTCGCTGTTGGTCAAGGTCAAGAAGACTACGGCTCCCTTTGAAACCGCACTGATCACAAGTAAACGCCTGCTGGCCTAGGGGCGTTTTTTTTAACCAGATTACTAGACGACCGGTCTAATAATGGAGGTATTCAACATGATTGATAACAGTCATAACACCGACCTTTTTTCGCCCACGCAGATGGGCGCCTTGCAACTGGCCAACCGTATTGTCATGGCTCCAGTGACACGCAGCCGGATGGCGGAAGATGGGGTGCCGAATGAGCTGCACGCCACTTACTACGCCCAGCGTGCCAGCGCAGGCCTGATCATCGCCGAGGCTACGAATATTTCTCCTCAGGGGCGTGGCTATGCGATGACGCCTGGTATCTGGTCGGAAGAACAGGTGGCAGGCTGGAAAAAAGTCACTGACGCGGTACACGTGGCAGGCGGCAAGATCGTCAGTCAGCTATGGCACGTAGGCCGCTTCTCCAGCGTCGAGTTACAGCCAAACGGCGAAGCGCCAATCGCTCCGTCGGCGATCAAAGCCGAAGGCAGCACTTACACCGAGAACGGCTTTGTCGAAGTGTCGATGCCCCGCGCGCTGGAGACTTCAGAGATACCGGGAATCATCGAGCAATACAAACGGGCGGCAGAACATGCAAAACACGCCGGTTTCGACGGCGTGGAAGTTCATTCCGCCAATAGCTATCTGCTCGACCAGTTCCTGCGTGATTCCACCAACCAGCGCACTGACCAGTACGGCGGCTCCATCGAGAACCGGACTCGGCTGACGCTCGAAGTCACCGAAGCAGTGGTTGCGATCTGGGGCAGTGACCGGGTTGGCATCCGCCTCTCGCCGGTGACTCCTGACGCAGGCAATACCCCTCCTGACAGCAACGTCATGGCGACCTATGGCTACCTGATTCAGCGGCTCAACAAGTTCAACTTGGCCTATCTGCACTTCGTTGAAGGCGCCACTGCCACCTCTCGCACCGTTCCCGAAGGTGTGGATCTGGACGTGCTGAGTGCGCAGTTCGAAGGGCCGTTCATTGGCAACAACAACTATGACCTGGATATGGCGCTGGAGCGCCGGGCGCAAGGGCGGATTGATGCCGTGGCGTTTGGCCGCTTATTCATTGCCAACCCAGACCTCGTAGAGCGCTTGCGTCGTGGTGCCGAGCTCACTATCGCTCCGCGCGAGAGTTACTACGGCGGAGGTGCCAAGGGCTACACCGATTGGCCAACGGCAAGCTACTGAGTCGTGCCCTTGCGCGAGCCCGGCCCGGGGGAAGTCCGTCGCAACAGCATTCACCGTAATGAGGTACTAAACATGAATTATCTGCAAAGCAAAGTAGCAATCGTCACTGGCGCGTCTTCCGGTATTGGTGCTGCCACCACCCGCGCATTGGCCGCACAGGGCGTCCGCGTCGTGGCAGCAGCACTTGATCAGGAAGGGCTTGAATCGTTCGTTGCCGAGCTGCGTGTGGCAGGGAGCGACGTGGTCGCGTTCACTACCGATGTCACCCATCTGGATCAAACCAAAGCTCTCGCGAAGTTTGCACAAGACACCTACGGCGCCGTGGACATTCTGGTCAACAACGCTGGCCTGATGCTCTTTTCCAACTGGGTCGATCTGGCCGTGCAGGATTGGGAAAAGATGATCGATGTGAACATCAAGGGCTACCTCAACGCTACTGCTGCGGTACTGCCATTCATGCTGGAACAGAAGTCCGGGCAGATTCTCAACATGGACTCTGTCGCAGGTCACCAGGTTGGGCCGGCGGCGGGTGTTTACAGCGCAACCAAGTTTTTCGTCCAGGCCATTACCGAATCCATGCGAAAGGAGTTGGGCGTGCAGCATGGCATCCGCGTCAACACCGTCAGCCCTGGCGTGATCAATACCGGCTGGGCGGACAAGGTCAGCGATCCTGAAGGGCGCAAGGCTGCTCAGGAGCTGAACCGGATTGCCATTGCGCCTGACGATATCGCCCGTGCTGTGATTTACGCGCTCAACCAACCGGAAAACGTCACGGTCAACGATCTGATCATATCGCCGACGCGCCAGGATTGGTGATCGCTGACGGGTTGTGCCTGCGCCCATCTAGACCTGATGGGCAATCGGAAATTTTTCAATTAGGAGTCCACCATGAGCAATCCAACTTACGTCCAGGAATACAACGCTATCGTCGCCGTGCTTAGTCAATACAACGAAGGTGGTGCCAAGGCTGAGAGCGTTTTGATGAGGCCTGCGTTCAACGAGCAAGCGACCATGTTTGGGGTCGACGGCGACAAGCTCGTCGGCGGCGCGATCCAGAATCTGTACGACGTCATCGACAACTCGTTCCGTCCATCTCCCGAAGCCAAAGCCGCGATCGTTCGCATCGACATCGTGGGTACTGCCGCCAGTGCTCGGGTCGATACCGATAACGTTTCGGGATTTCGCTTCACCGACTTCTTCAACCTGCTGAAGGTAGAAGGCAAGTGGACGATCGTCAGCAAGATTTACCACACCCATCCGAGCGCTTGAGTACTCGAGCGCCTCTGGCGAGGTGTGTTGCACCTCGCCCCCAGTGAAAGGAGAGAATCATGTCAAAGAACATCAAGGCAGTACCAACCTCCGAGTACAACGCTGTCATCGCTACCGCCAATCAATACGTTGAAGGTCTGCGTGTGGGCAGCGCAGAAGGCGTTGCGCAAGCTTTCCATAAAGACGCAGTGATGTACGGTTTCACTAATGGGGAGCTGCTTGGCGGCCCGATCAAAAATCTGTTTGATTTCGTTCAGAAGAACGGCAATGCCCCCGAAATCACTACCCGACTCGACGTGCTGGCGATCACTCCCACGACCGCCGTGGTACGTGTCGATATGGAGAAGGATGCGATCGGCGCCGACTACAACGACTACCTGACCCTAATCAAAATCGACGGCACCTGGAAGGTCATCGCCAAGGTTTATCACCAGTTTGAAGGTTGAGCGTTCACCGATCCCGGTTGAATCAATGCCGGGATCGGAGCTCGTTCATCGTCAAATGGAGAAGCGATCATGAGTAAGGTTTTCATCATCGGCGCCGCTGGCAAAGTGGGGCGGCGATTGGTTAAGCAACTCGTCGGGCGAGGTCACGAAGCGATCGCACTGCATCGGAACCCGGAGCAGGGAAGTGAGCTTGCGGCTCTGGGCGCGACGCCCGTTAAAGGCAATTTGCTTGAGCTTGATCCCGTGCAAATGGCGCGACTTATGTCGGGCAGCGATGCCGTGGTCTTCACGGCAGGGGCAGGCGGCGCAGGTATGGATCTGACCAATGCGATTGATGGGCGAGGATTGGAGTTGGCAGTGGCCGCAGCCATTCAAGCAGGTGTCAGGCGTTTCATTCTGGTCTCGGCCTTTCCCGATGCGCTGCGGGGTAGCCCGTTATCCGAAGGCTTCGAAAATTACATTGCCGTGAAAAAACGAGCAGATGCTCATCTGGTGGGGTCGGATTTGGATTGGGTGATTGTGCGCCCAGGAACGCCTCTGGATGATACTGGCACCGGCAAAATCCGTGCTGATTTCGCTATTCCTTACGGTGAAGTTTCAAGAGATGACGTGGCAGCGACACTTGCCGAGTTGATCGACCAGCCCAGGCTGAGCCGAGTCATTATCGAGCTCACTCAGGGTGACACGCCAGTCTCCGAGGCGGTTCGCAGGCTTGATCGTGGGCGTTGCTCGCAATGAAGTTGGTATTGGTTGGCGCTACCGGTCTTGTTGGGCGCGAGGTACTGAAACAAGCGCTCGATGATCCACGAATCAGTCAGGTGGTTGCACCGACTCGCTGTGCGCTTGCTGCGCATCCCAAGTTACACGCGCCTCTAACAGACTTCGACAAGCTACCGGAAACAGTCGACTGGTGGCGGGCGGATGCCGTGATCTGCACATTGGGTACAACGATGCGGCGCGCTGGATCGAAAGACAGTTTTCGACTTGTTGATTACGAGTACCCGTTGGGTGTGGCGCGCTTGGCCAAGATGAATGGTACCTCAGCATACGTTCTCAATTCGGCCACCGGAGCGAACCCAAACTCGAGCTTTTTCTACAACCGGGTAAAAGGCGAGTTAGAGACATCTCTTACAGGGCTTGGTTTTGAATCACTCACCTATGTGAGGCCCGGCGTCATCAGTGGGAGGCGCGACGAACTGCGGTTGGGTGAGCGAGCACTGGTAGAGGTACTGGGCCTGGTGGGGAGATTGTTACCCGTTCGCTGGCAACTTACCCCCGCGTCGCGAATCGCCCAGGTGTTGCTCGAATCAGCCCTTGAGCACAGACCGGGTGTTCACATCATCACCTCCGAGTGCTGCATTTGAGCCGGAGTTAGCTGTTTTCACAAATAGATCATTTGAAGGGAGATACACAATGCCTATGGTTGAGTTTTCCGCTGTCTTGGACAGCGATACAGGACACGCTTGGAGCGTGTTGAAAAAATTTGGAGAGATTCATAAATGGCATCCCTCTATAGTCGAAAGCAGTATTGAGGATAACCAGCTTGACGGATTGGTTGGTTGTGTTCGCAAGCTCACACTGGCCGATGGCGCGGTTGTCAGGGAGCGTTTGTTAACGGTGGATGATCGCAATCTATCGTTGTGCTATCGCTTCGAGGAGTCCCCGTTACCATTAGATAACTATCTCGCCACTGTGAAATTGGTCTCACTTACGGGACAGTCCAAGACGTTCATCAATTGGTCTGCAAGTTTTGACCTGCAAGATTTGAACACAGCAGACCACTACCAGGAACTCATACGAGGACTGATCGTGGATGGCCACAATAGTCTTCAGTTGTTTCTAATCCGGCATTAAAGATTTAAATGAATTGACACGTTCAGTCTTGGCTAGGCAAGCATTCTAAACTTGAATGCAAAAGGGCCCTTGGAAGCTGATGACATTCAGCTAAGTTGACTTACTGCGGCCATCGCTGAACACCCGGGTTTCGGTCAGGGTGTTTTGTTTAACCAAGTGCATTGCTGGAACTCTGGCGGGCCGTAGCCTGCGTGACGTCAGTACAAGGATTAAAAACTCAGACCACTCGCTCGGCTGGCAGGATATGCACACCGGGCTGGGGCGTTAGGGTCACATAAAGCAACGCCTGGGTATGTTGGACGCCGGGTTAAGCCGCCATCGCTTGGGCAGCAGAGGCCCTTCGAACCCAAGATTGCCACCAGCAATCGCTTGGCGAGACGGAATTCGTTGTGATGGTCGCCGATCACGCCCGGGCGTATCAAGGCTAAGGCTGCGCTAAGGCCCAACGCTCGCGCGAGATCAAATGCTGGAACAGGAGGCGACCGAACTTACCGGCACCGCAGAGCGCCTGAGTTCCAAAATTTCACGCTCATGCACGGCTCCCCATTCCCGCATGGCACTCACCAAAGGCGCGAGAGAGCTACCTAATTCTGTCAGCGAATACTCCACCTTTGGCGGCACCTCGCGATAGATTTCGCGATGAATAATCCCATCAATCTCCAGCTCTCTCAGCTGGAGTGTCAGCATCCTCTGAGTGATATCTGGTATTAGGCGTCGCAGTTCGTTGAAGCGCTTCGTTCCTGACATCAGGTGAAACAGTATGAGCGATTTCCATTTTCCACCAATGACATCGACAGTAAACGCGACGGGACAAGCGAAGGCCTCAATTTCATCCTGAGGGTTACATTTTTTCACTGTTATCACCAAGGTATAAAAAGTGTGCCTACAGCACATAATTGTGCGTACTTACACGCAAGTGCTGCGTAAGTTAGCATGATTCCATATTAACCACTATGGAATCCGCTTGATGAGCTTGCTGCTTTCGCCCCATGAAATTAAAGGCCTTAGACTGAAAAACCGCGTCGTTATGTCCCCTATGTGCATGCACATGGCAGCGGATGATGGCTTTGTCACTGAATGGCACCGCGTTCATTATGGAGCTCGTGCTCTGGGTCAGGCGGCTCTGATTTTTCCCGAAACGTTGGCTATTCAGGCTGACGGTCGTATCGGAGCCGGTGACCTCGGTATCTGGAGCGATGAACACGTTGTCGGCTTGAAAGCGCTAACTGAACTGCTTCACAGTTTTGGTGCAAAAGCCGGCGCTCAGATCGGCCATGCGGGGCGCAATGCTGACCTGCCCAATCTCATTCACATCGCGCCATCGGCGATTCCGTTCACGCAAACAAGCCCTGTTCCTCGCGAACTCGCGGCTGATGAAATTCCGGGTCTGGTTAAGATTTACGGCGATGCCGCACGGCGTGCCAGCGACGCTGGATTCGATGTGCTTGAGATCCATGCCGCGCACGGCTACTTATTGAGTGAGTTTCTCTCGCCGCTGGCTAACACCCGCGACGACGAATATGGCGGTGATGCCAAGCGTCGCTATCGCTTTCTGCGCGAGGTGCTGGAAGAAGTAAAAAATCATTGGGGTGATCGTCCTCTGTTCGTACGGATATCCAGCTCTGATTACGCCGAAGGCGGAAACACGCCTGAGTCGTTCCTCGAATATGGTCGCTGGATGAAAGAGCAGGGTGTTGACCTGATCGACTGCAGCTCCGGCGGGATCAAGATGGTCAGGGTGGAAACCTACCCGGGTTACCAGGTACCGGCTGCTGAATTACTGCGTAAGGAGTTGCATATTGCTACAGGTGCTGTGGGTGTGATTCAGAGTGGGCGTCAGGCCGAAGAAATCTTGCAAAACGGCCGAGCTGATCTGGTGTTCGTGGGTCGCCAAATGCTGCGAGATCCATTCTGGGTGCGCACCGCAGCAGATGATCTGAGGGAGGTCATAGAGATTCCTGAGGCCTACACACGTTATGGATCTGTCTGGCTTGATACCAAAGCCTGAAGCTTTTCTGCATTAATCAAATCAGTAATCAATGCAATCCAACGAAGCAGGAGTAAAACCATGAGCAAACCTACTTACGTACAAGAGTACCAAGCTATTACCGAGGTACTGAACAAGTACATTGAGGGATGCAAGCAGGCCAAAAGTAGCGTCATGAAGCCGGCTTTCAGTGAGCAAGCAACGATGTTTAGCGTCGATGGCGAAGGTAAGCTGGCAGGCGGCGCGATTCCAATTCTGTTCGAAGGGATTGACAAGGGTTTCCGCCCATCTCCTGACGCACCGGCAGCCATCGTCCGCATCGAGATCGTCGGTACAGCGGCTAGCGCTCGCATCGACGCTAACGACATATCTGGCATTTCCTTCACCGACTTCTTCCATCTGCTAAAAGTCGATGGTCAGTGGACGGTAATCAGCAAGATCTTCCACACCCACGTCGTCCCTTGAGGCTTTCTCCTCCTTGAGCGCGCGGCGACGAGGCTGCACTGCATGCCTGCTGTGTTTTCTTTTGGAGCCGGGCGTCGGCGGAACTGTACGTCCGGCATACAGCCTTGAAGACGTTGCCTTCGACCGCCGGATCGAAGCCGAAACAGATAATAAAGTTGCTCGTTATTTGATGATGCAGACATTCAGGCTATACATAGGAAAGATCATGAAGATCCTCACTTCCGCTTTCGCCCTTTCCGTCGTGACGCTGTCGCTTGGTGATGCACTTGCAGCCGACCAGCCGGGCGTTGAACACCACGTAGCAGAATTTTTGAAATCCCTTGAAGGCGTCAAGACGCTGGACTCCATGACGCCGGTCGAGGCCCGCGCCACGCTGGTGGCCGCCCAGGCTGCCCCCCAGGTGTCGTTGCCGGCAGCTGATGTCAGCGAGATGACGATCCGCGTCAATGGCCGCGACCTGAAGCTAACCGTCGTGCGCCCGGTCGGCAGCGATCAGAAAACCCTACCCGCGTTCATGTACTTCCACGGCGGCGGCTGGGTGTTGGGCGACTTCCAGACCCACGAGCGGCTGGTGCGTGACTTGGTGGTAGGCTCGGGAGCGGTGGCGGTCTTCGTTAACTACACCCTCTCGCCTGAGGCGGGATATGGCGTCGCCATCGAGCAAGCCTATGCTGCGACAAAATGGGTGGCCGAACATGGCAAGGAGATGAACGTAGACGGCAAACGCCTTGCCGTAGCTGGCAACAGCGCAGGCGGGAACATTGCAGCCGTGGTTGCTTTGATGGCGAACGAGAAGGGCGCACCAGCACTACGTTCGCAAGTGTTGCTGTGTCCGGTGACGGATGCAAATTTTGACACGCCGTCCTACAAGGAGTTTGCCAACGGCTACTTCCTGACGAAGGACTTGATGGTGTGGTTCTGGGACAATTACACACTCGATGCCGAAGCACGCAAGCAGATTTACGCGTCGCCGCTGCAGGCGACAACCGAGCAGTTAAAAGGCTTGCCGCCGACGCTGATCCAAACTGCCGAATTCGATGTCCTGCGCGATGAAGCTGAAGCTTACGGCCGCAAGCTCGATGCTGCGGGTGTGCCTGTTAAGTCGGTACGCTACAACGGCATGATTCACGATTTTGGGCTTTCGAACGCATTCAGCCATCTGCCGGCGCCCCGCACCGCGATCGAGCAGGCATCTCAAGAGCTCAAAACCAGTCTGAGTGAGTAGATTCAAAAAAAGAGTCCGCAGGTGAATCTGCAGGAATCATCGTTGAAAACACATCGTTGGTTTCACTGCGAAGCTACAGTAGCACCAAGGTTTTCGGAACACCCGCTGTATTTTTTGCAGTTGAGCATAAATTAATAATCGAATTCCTTATTAAATTAAGAGTTAAAAAATGAAAATTACTTTTATCAAGAGTTTGTTTTTCGTCGCCCTAATTTCGAGCTTCGGCTCGATTGCTCAAGCAGAAAACCTACCAGGCGACCCACAAGTTATCAGTAATAAAACAATGAACAAACCTACGTACGTGGACGAACACCAAGCTATCACTGAGGTCTTGAACAAGTACATTGAGGGCTGCAGACAGGCTAAGAGCAGCATCATGAAGCCCGCGTTCAACGAACATGCAACGATGTACAGCGTCGGTGCCGATGGAAAGTTGTCCGGCGGAGCGATTCCAATCTTGTTCGATGGGATCGACAAGGATTTCCGCCCATCTCCTGACGCAAAGGCTGCTATTACCCGCATAGAGATTGTAGGTACTGCCGCTAGTGCTCGAATCGACGCCAACGATATGTCAGGCATCTCTTTCACCGACTTCTTTCATCTGCTGAAAGTCGAAGGCAAGTGGACTGTGGTTAGCAAGATTTTCCAAACGCATGTAGCGCCCTAATGACTTGAGCCGTCCGGCGGCTTTGTGCTCGACTAGGGCTTCTGCGCTGGAACCCTTCGATCACAGCTATCGTTTTGAGTAAGTGGAGTCGATACTCAACCGCCGGATGCCCTAGTCCTTTCTTGATACCACGAGATTTTGATTACTACATTGCGACGCTTTCCTGTACCCACTGCTCTGCTATGGGGTGCGTAGCAGGGATAAAAAGGCGCGATTCACTGACCGCCTTTTCGCGATGCATTGGCATTGAGTAACTGGTGGGCATAGTCGCTGGTGGTTCTTCTAACTTCGCCATCTCAAGGTTTTTTAGCGTGATGCGATACCAGCCGCTCCCGAATACGGCCACCTGGAAGCAGGAAAGGAGCAGTTTAGAGAGATGAGTGGGAGACACGAAGTAGAGGCCAGCCGAACGACCTTGCACAGGCACACTTGCATCTGTCTCGATGAGAATCAGCCCGTCGTCGAAAACCCGCCAGGTTGTATCTCCCGACTTCAGGCCGGTAAACGATTTGTCATCCCAATCTGAATAGCCTTGCTTGAGTGTTGCGAGGCCCAAGCTATGAAGACTTTGAAAAATCTCATAACGGCGCTGAGACGCTTCATGCACCGCATGATTCTCGGTAGGCTGCGGTAAGTATGCGAACTCGAGGCGCGGTGCGTAAGAATGGCTTCCGTAAGCACGCGAGTTCGAAGCCCCATTTAAGCGTTCTAGAAACTCCTTTTCGGGAACAGAGCTTTTGGACTTTTCCCTCCTGGTAAGGCCTTGGATGATCGCCGTTAGCAACTCCTGCGGCCCGGAAAATGAGGCGCGAAAGAAACCTAGCTTGTAGTCAGATACTTCGTTGACGAACACGGCCTGCTTTTCATCAAATTCCGTCTGCTGAATGAAGACCAAGATCGGTTTTCGCCTGCTGACTGCTTGGCGAAATTCCTGCTGAGTAACCGACATACCCGGCTCAGGCTCGTAGCCGTAGTTAGCGCCCAAGATGAGCACAAAGACGTCGCACTGATCAACCTCTGTCAGGCAGGCATGCTCGGAGGAATAGGTGCGGGCTCCAAAATGCGCACTCATGATCGGCTTCATATCCAGAGCTTCTACAGCGTCCTTTGCAGCCGCTCTGAATTGCTCAAATCCCCTTACCACCGAGCTTATGAATACCTTCATCTGTTCCTCCTCAAAATGCTGGCGCCTGTCGATTTGACTGATGCCTAGTGGGATTGTTTCCAGCAACCATCACCTACAGCGTCGAGTGCTCAGCGCCGTTGACCAGAGATCATGATCGCACCGTGAGCAGCGTGCTTGTTGCCCTGCATGAATAGATTGTGCAAAGCCACAACTCACGCAGCAATAAAGTCCCGAGGCGGGCACTTTTATAAACTCCGCACGATGCTCTAAAGGTAAGACTGACAAACCAGGGCGAACGTCTTCTTGATCGAAAAAATAAAGACTGATGTCTCCATCTGTTTCCATAAGCGCCAATCTTACTTGGCCTAGGTGCTCAACGCCCCGTTGTCGAAGCTCCATCAATATTTCACTCGATGAAATATTCAGCTTCTCCAAGGATTTAGGTTCATATAAGCCATTGCGAATGACGGTTACAGGTAGACCATCAATCCATGCTTCAAATTTCCTGCTTTTGGTCATGACCAAAACGGTCATGCGATAGAGCAGCAACAGCGTGAGGAAAACGACTGCGACGGGCAACAGTGGTACATCATGGTAGAAGGACACGTCTCCGGCAGCGGAGCCCAACGTCAAAATCACGACCAACTCAAAAAGTGAGAGCTGTCTTATCCCGCGCCGGCCACTTGATTTTAAAAACAAGAAAACGGCAAGAAAGGCAAAAGTTGCCCGAAACCCTACCTCTAGCAAAAATGATAGTGGGAACTCATCTATCAACATCCGTTGAATATCAAAGGGAGACATCATCACCTCTTTTTTGGTTTTTTAGATAATCATTGAATTGTGCGAGTCCTGCCCATCTAAAGAGTTACATCCTCTGGGTAGCTCCGCGGGGGCGATGAAAACGGTCTAGTCGTGGAATTTGAATCTCCATTACATGAACCTTAGCCTCGATTCACCAAAGAATGGTGAGCCTGATTTGCACAGTCCTTTACTCACCGGAAGGCTTGCTAGCGAAGGCGCGGAATCAGCCCTGTAGGTGCTTGTCGTTTCGCTGGCACGGATTTTACGATCAGGTAAGGTGGGTGAGGGATAGAACTGCGGGCAGCGCGATCATTGCCACCACCCACTGGATGATCGCAACGGTCTGTGTGCGTTTCCTGACACCCCTTATACAAACGTGAGACCATACATCGTTCTGCTACCATCCAGGCCACCAATCGAGTGCGACCTTGGTGCAACGGTTTGAAAGCGGGCATTCCATCGGATAACCCACTTAAAGCAGTGACCTTGAGCCGTTCGGGAGTAAAAATGACTGCGAACACCACGCCTCATTCCGTTAGCTCCAGTGAAACAGCTCCAGATGAATCCCTTCGGATGAACGTCGTTCGTAGGTACGCCATTCTTGATTCCCCTCCGGACGGCGCATTTGATCGTGTGACCGCAATAGCAGCGCGCCTTCTCGGTACTCCGATAGCAATCGTGAGCATCGTCGATACAGATCGAATCTGGTTCAAATCCCATCATGGGCTCGACGCAAATCAAATTTCCCGCAATCCAGGACTCTGTGCCTCCGCGATCTTACAGAATGGGCCTTGGTTAGTAACAGACGCTAGGCATGATCCTCGAACGCTTTCTAATCCCCTTGTCGCAGGCGAATTTGGTCTTCAATTTTATTTGGGTGTGCCGCTGCATACTCACGACGGCTTCAATCTCGGTACGTTATGTGTGCTGGACACGCAGCCGCGCACGGTTACCCAAGATCAGATAGACACGTTGGCGGATCTTGCTAGCGTTGTAATGGATCAGCTTGAACTGCGCCTTTCCGCCATGCGATCCATAGCTGAGAAGGAAGCAGCGCTGAATCATTCCCACTTGATGGCCGAGGAAATTGACCATCGAGTCATGAATAGCCTCCATTTGATTGTGTCAATGCTGAGCATTCAGAGTGCTCAGCTGGGCAACTCTGAAGCGGCTAAGGAGATTTCAAGAGCGGCTGCCAAAATATTTGCAGTAGCAAATGTGCATCAGCATATTAACGTCGGTAAGGCTGCCACGACGCTCGATAGTGCTGACTATCTGGTTCAACTGTGTGCTGGCTTATCAGCAATGTTAGGTTGTAGGGATCAGGTAGCTATCTCGGTCGAAGCCGTCCCACTCGCCTTGGCGAGCGAACAACTCAGTCAACTCGGCCTTATCGTTAATGAATTGGTGACGAATGCTTTAAAATATGGTGCCACCAAGGTCGATGTACAATTGGCACCATATGAACATCAGTATTGCCTGACCGTAAGTGACAATGGCAAGGGACTTCCAGCCGACTTTGGTGTGGATAAAATGTCGGGGTTGGGAATGAAAGTAATTACTTCGCTTGTTAAAAATCTGGGTGGCTCGCTAAGTCACCAGCCCAACGCAAACATCGGCGGCACCGCGTTTCAGATAATTTTTTCTCCGATGTTGAGTTTGCGTCCTCGAATTTGAAACGAAGCTTCTCGCTTTACTTACCAAGTACGGCAACAGCTTGAAGGACATCTTCAACCTGCTTGATCTACAGGCTGGTCGTCGCGCTCCGGCTGCCCTGCCGCAATCGGGCACCCGCAAGCCTCGCGAGGTAGGTTTACAAGAATCCGGAATCGGGTGAGGTCGTGGAACCAAGGGCGACTATCACAAAATTTGAAATAGCGGAAAGCGAAATACGGCTCAGACAAGATCGAGTCCTGGCTGACCAAGTGATTTTGGTTTGAGTACAAAAGGGCAGCGTAAAGCATCTTTCTGAAATTTAATCGGTTGATTCAGTCATTACCGGTGATTGGATCTCCGTTCATCAACATGAATCTCACGGTGCTCATGACGCCAGAGACCTGACCTAATGCAATTTTTCACACGGAGAATTCCAGAATGGCAGCGCATCATAAAGAGAAACACCCAATAGACAACATTGGTTGGCTGCGCGCTGCCGTATTGGGGGCCAATGACGGAATCGTTTCAACTTCAAGTCTGATTCTGGGCGTAGCCGCCTCTCACGCAACTCACAACAGCATCCTTATAGCGGGTGTCTCTGCTCTCGTCGCCGGTGCTATGTCGATGGCTACCGGAGAGTACGTTTCCGTGCAGTCCCAAGCCGACACGGAGGCGGCTGCCCTAGAGGCGGAGCGAATTGAGATTCAGGAAAATCCGAAGGGCGAGAATCGTGAACTGACAGGAATTTATGTTGAGCGAGGACTTGAGGTGCCGCTTGCAAAAGAAGTCGCGACTAAACTAATGGATCACGACGCCTTGGGGGCGCATGCCCGAGATGAGTTGGGAATCACCGATGCGATGAGTGCAAAGCCATTACAGGCTGCTCTTGCATCTGCGCTAAGCTTTGCCCTAGGTGCGGCACTACCATTACTCGTGGTCGTAGTAGTTCCACAAGAACATCTCATCCCAGTCATCGTCGTCGCGTCGTTGGTCTTCCTTGCTATCCTTGGCGGCTTGGCGGCCAAGGTCGGTGGGGCGAATATTAAAAATGGGGTTTTACGTGTGACTTTTTGGAGTGCGCTTTCGATGGCGGTGGCAGCAGGAGTCGGTACCCTGTTGGGAACCACAGTATAAAACCCGGAGCGGGTTCCAGAGTTAAATTCTTGATGGTGAGAGTGGGCCTTTATACAAGGATGGAACAGGGTTTATATATTCGCAGCATCGATCGCGTGCCGTATGGCGCGGCGAAGGGTGGCGTCAATGCGCTGACTGCTTGCCTGGCGTTCGAAACCGCCGGTCGTGGGGGCCGCGTCAATGCCACTGCGCCCGGTGGCACGGAAGCACCACCGCGAGTCATACCGCGTAACAGCACCGAGCAAAGCGCCGAAGAAAAGGTCTGGTACCAGCAGATCGTCGAGCAGACGCTCGACAGCAGTTTGATGAAACGCTATGGCACGCTCGATGAGCAGGCCGGCGCTATTCTGTTTCTGGCCAGCGACGAGGCGTCGTACATCACCGGCATGATCATGCCGGTGGGCGGTGGCGACCAGGGCTGAGACGACTGCGTAAACTTACAGGCGACGCTGGAAGGCTCTGACGATCTTGAGCGTGGCGTCGCTTGTGTTCAGGTTCTGGACAGCGTCGAGCGGATACCACATGCAATCGAAAATTTCGTTTTGTGGCCGTGCCTCGTCCAGGTTGAGCACCGACGCCTCATAAACATGGTGCCGGGTGCTGCCCGTTTCCAGCGCCATCAGATACAACAAACCGTCGACCCCAAGCCCTGTTTCTTCCTGGAGTTCGCGCATGGCTGCACCCGCAGTGGTTTCACCACGCTCGACTTTTCCCCCGGGCAAGGTCCAGCGACATCTGGGTTTGCGCACCAGGAGAACATGCCGATCCTGTTCGCAAATGACTGTTGCCCGTACTTTCATGTGTTACTAAACCGCCGCTTGTCATAAAACAGTCATTAAAATGCAATATTCAGGCCCATGCCTCTGTTTCAAAGGGTTGGAGTCAGGTAGGCGGTAGAAAGTGCAAAGGGATGTCGAAAACCTGACACGACGTCTGGTCGGCACTTGGGCAAAGGCCGGGTGTAAGGTAGCCAAGTCAATCGTGGCTTATCACTGCCGAAAAGGAGGTGACTATGAGCGTTCCGATGCTGAATAAAATGCACATGAACGGTTATGACGTACTCAGCGTAAACAACGGCCCTTGGCGGGTGTGTACCAAAGGCGACCGTCTCGGTGCCTTTGGCAGCAGAGAAGAGGCACTGGCATTTGCGGCAGCGCTTCCTGCCTACAGAGCAAGAGTGGTTCGATCGACGCCAAGCGAGAAATCAGAATGAACGTGAGCTTGAAGCCCTGGGATGCCGGGGCTTTTTTTGTCTTGAAACCAGGGGCGGGAGGATTTTAAACGTGACATTGGGATGATAGGGTGGCCGCTGTCAATTCAAAGAAGAAAGCATGTTGAAAGGTCGCGGGACTGCTCTGGCAATGTTGTCTGCTCTTTACCTTGCCGGTGTCGGTCAGGTGCAAGCCCAGACGCAAGGCGAGATCCACACCAATCAAAAGGTCTGCGATGTTTTCCGTACATTGGCCGGATCGATCATGCAGTCTCGGCAAAATGGCGAATCGAAGGAAAGTCTGCTGGCCGTGAAGTCGGGTAATCCTGATCATGACAAGTTGGGCGCCATGTTGATCAACGAAGCGTACAACCAGCCGGTCCAAGATTCTCCAGAACTCAAAAGCCGAAAGATCAATTCGTTCGCGGATAAATGGCGGGACACTTGTAATAAGCCAGCTTCCAGCTAGGTCGCTACCCGATGTTGGCTAGTAACCTCCGCCGCCTGCACTGCGAGAGGGTTCCCTGGCTTTTTGCTGTGCGTGACTCCATTCCGCGCAGGTCATGAAGCTTTTGTGGTCGACCTTGCCCCTGTCATCGAAGCTGATGTTGTAAGCCTTCTGTTGACCGGCCTGCGTCAACTTGTAGTCAAAACAAGTGCCAGGCACCACTGTGCGCTCCGTTATCGTTAAAGGCTGACCGCCAATCTGCTGAACCTGATCCTTGCTCATGCCGGACTCGACTTTGGCGACCAGTGGCTGGTCCCGATAAACGTGTGAATCAGAGCTGCAGCCACCCGTCGCCGCCAGCACGACGACCAGCGCGAATAGAGGCGTGTTCATGACAACGCTCCCGTTAACGAGCTTTCTGAGGTTTCGTCCGGCTGATGATCTTGGCTTTCACTTCTTCGGCATAGCCCGCCAGTCGCTCTTCATCACCTTGAAACAGGTCGCACAACTTCATGGCAGCTTGCGCATCCACATCATTGCCGGCCAGGCGTAGTTGCTCTGCGATGCGCAAGAGTTCCACTGCCGACCACCTCAGGTCCGACGCAACGCCTTGCAGGTCACGCCGAAGTTCGTTTTCATCTTCGTTGAGCCACATGATGACCTCCTGCTGATACCCCGCTACAAAAGAGTAGTCCCAATTAACGGGCGGGGCGTTTGCTCCTCTGCTGCTCAATGGATGGAAGGTGCGCCGCTTGTCGGGAGAATGAGCGCGAACGAACAGGTGTGATGTCGTACTGAAGTGGCGAATGTTCGCTAGGGCGAGGCAACTTTAAAATGACCACTACCGATGATTTCAGGTTCCATGCGCATGAGCTGATAGTTGATCTCGACGCAGCCACCACGGAGATGATGAAGCTGATTTCGGCCCATCAGTTGAACGGGCCGGAGTGGGAGCGGGTCACTCAATGGCAGCATGAAGCGTATGAGCGATGGATGACGTATTTGAACGAACGGTCTTATCCGAGCCCCGACGACCACAACGTAACCCCCTGAGCGACGATTCTATTGATGGATGTCTGGACCGCTACGCGCTACATTTCCCGTTTTTCAGGATAAGGAAGCGTCATGCGGATGTTGATTGGGGGAGTAGCGATGGCGATGCTGGCGGGTTGTTCATTGCCGGCATCCCTGGTTCCAGGTGAGCCTAACGTCAGCAAGTACAGTAACAAGGCGCCCAAAGAATACGCCGCGTGTCTTTTGCCACTATGGCAGCAGGAAGTCCCCAAAACGACTCAGATCGGTATTTCCAATGGCTACCGGATCAACGCGCCAAGCATTATTACGGCTGACGAGATTCTGGACATCGTGAAATACAAGGATGGCAGTCGAGTCTCGCTGTATCAGGGGCCACCATGGGCCAAGTCGGACGCGATGCGTAAAGCGGTTCGCAGCTGCTTGTAACTCACTGCATGTGAGTTTCGTATTAGCGCCGTATGTCGGAACCGTGGAACGGTGATTCGCCGGAAAACTTCCAAGTAACAACAGTCCTTGGGAGTTTGGCGATGAATGATGACCGAAAGAACGAAGCCCTGGCTGCCTGGCGCAAGCTCCTGAACGAGCCGGAAATTCGCATGGATGCTGAAGAGCAGTACGACGAGTTGCTCAAGGCGGCTGATGAAATGGAGCGTTTCGGGCTGATCAGCGGCGTGGAATGGCGCAAGTTAGTGCAAGAGGCGAACACTGCATTTGCAAAGGCTACAGAGGGCGTGGGCGGCGGCACTTAGGCAACCGCACACTGGCATTTACGGTAACTCCTCCCAACTGACCTGCATCAGGCCATATTCCTGTGCATGGCAGCGCAGCGCATCGAAATCTTGTTGAGCGTGATTGTCCCCATACGAAAACCCGATTCCCGAGTGCAGGCAGGCGTAGTACCAAGCGTCTGCCTCAGTCATGTGGGAGTCGGGTTGAACAAAAATTTGCCGAGTCTTGTTAAAGCCATACGTGATTTGAAAATATCGAGGGCGGGTCATCCGAATCTCCAGGTGCTGCCACTACGACATTGATGGCGTAGTGCCAGTTCCTTATGTTTCGGACTTTTGTCATCTTCAGAAAAGAAGTGAAGTTTTTCCTGCATTCAGTCTTGCATGCGCTCAGGGCACGTTGACGTGGGGGTGCTCAGCTAACATGCATTGAAGGCATTCGGTATTGAGCTGCAAACATTCTTCCTCGGCCTCTGTCCGTGTCGGGTAGGTGGTGGGAAGCCTGCGCTTTTCTTCATTGTCATAGAGGTTGAACCCTATGGGGGCGGTTTTGCAGTAGAAGCGCGTTCCGTTGCGCGTTGATCCCGTTTCCGTGGGAATTGCAGGAACCACAACGAATCTTGGAATCATCCTCGCGTACTCCTTCCGAATTCACCTTAACGTGTAGCGGCTACTGGCCACCACCGCAAGGGAGCCCTTGAAGTTTCCGATGAACAGGCCGGCCTGCTAAACAGTTGCTGGCAGGGAAGCCATCAGGAATTCGGGCGGCGACGTTCGGGGCCAGAAGGGTTGCCGGTGTCTATCAGCCTTCGTTCTGCCAGGACATTATCAAGTGCCTGGCGGGCATTTTGGTCCAGTTGGTCCTCTCTTTCCTTGAGAGCAAGCAAGATAGGGCTGGACCAGGCGCGATAGATTTTCTGGGCTTTGTAAATGGACGTCATCTATCCTCCTTGAGCACGCGCCCACTGGGTAAAAGGGCCATTCGATTCGGTAGAAACCCTAGTCGAGGAAACGGCTTTGCGCCAGTGAGTTGCACTGCAATGGTGCGCCTGGGTTGGCGTTGATTGCTCTATCCAGGAGCGCCATCGCGGCGCGCAGCCCCATCCCCCTGTCCTTAGCGGTGTAGAGCGCGTAAATCAAATGCGCAGCGACGGTCAGGGATGAACCGGGTAATCCACGTATCCACTCTGATCGCCACCAAAGAAGGTGCTCGGGTCGGGCGTATAGAGCGACAACCCGTCGCGAATTCTTCGTGGCAGATCAGGGTTGGCCAGAAACGGTCTGCCGAACGCGATGATGTTCGCGCGGCCGTCGATCAGGGCCTGTTCCGCCGTCTCGGGGTCGTAGCCACCGGCGACCATCAGCACGCCGTCCCATGCCGCACGCAATTGGCCGATGACCTCACGCCGCTCACTCCGTGTACCGTTAACCCTTGAGCTCGCTCGGATTGCTGATCAACATCACGTTGCCCTGAATAGTGGCCAAGGTGTATTCGAGCAATGACGTGCCCCGTCCCAGTGTTGCGGCCTTGTCCTGCTCCAGTGCTTGTTGCAGAACGACGAGGAAATTTTGCGTCTTCGAGGACGAGGCGGGGATCACATTGTCCTCTTCCAAATGCCCCTTTATGTATTTGGAAATGCGCGTGGACTGGCTTGCCGAATGGCTGACGGATGCTTCGACCATCTCACCTTCGACATAACCGATGCGGCTGGTGCTGCTGGCCTGATCGTTGATCTGGTAGTACCGGTAATTCTGCGATTCCGAGTCAGTGGTCAGTTCCAGCTTTTGCCCGGCATACAGTGGCTTATGGTACTGGGCTGTCAGATGAGATTGCTGGTTCTGGACAAGGGTGCGATTGAGCCGATTCAGACCTTTGGATTGCGTGGATTGGGATAAGTCGTAGCTAAACGAATCGAGCTCGCCGGGCCGCGCAGGATTACCGTTTACAGTCTTCTCGGTGACCGTCGCGTTGAAATCGGCCAGGCCGGAGAGCAAGCTGCGGTCGGTGTCTGTCAGATGGTTCGAGCCTGGGGGCTGCTGCACGGTTGCGGCGAGGCTTTCCGAGTAATTTGAGTGTACGGTCTTGAACGCGCTTTCGAACATCGATAGCAGGCGTTGGTCGCCGTCGCCTCGATCGCGCGCCGCTTCTATTTGACGGAGGTAGCTCTCGAGCGCCTTGGCCTTCTGAGTGCTGTTGCCGAGAATCGCAGCATTTTTCAAGTCCACGCCGATGTTGAGAGCGCCTGCCGCGCCGCTCATGCGCACGCGGCGCTGGCTTGCATCGGCACGCAGATCAAGGGTCTGCGTGCTGTCATCACTGAGCTTGAACCGTGTGACCAGGTCGACCGAAGAAAACACTTTGGAGTCGAACTGCATCAACGCGTCCAGCTTGAGTTGCGGCGGCACCGCAGTGAGTCCTTGAATGGCCGACTCAAAGCCATCCGCCATTGCGCCCAGCGCAGCCAGTTCTTCTTTGCTCAGATCACCGCCCTCGACCTGAGCCTGCACCGCCAGCGCATTGTCCTGACTGGACAGGGTCAACTGGACGGTTTTGCCACTCGCTGTTTTCAGCGTGAAGCTGATGGAATTGTCCGCGACGCCACTGTGAAGTTTGGCTTGGGCAGCCGCCAGCTCAGCAGCCTCAAGAGGTCTTCCAGTCGATGAGCGAATCACTGACTGGGAAATGTTCTTGTTGGTTTCAGCCAATTGCAAAAGCAGTGAAGCGCCCAGGTTCTGGAACCGGCCGGCAGTCGACGAATTCCCGAAATTGCCCCTCATGTGCAAGGACACTTTGTCATGCTGCGTGTATTCCCAGGAAAGCGGCGCGTCAAGCTCCGCTATCACACCCCGAGAGGTATATGTCTGGGCATCGATGGCTTTGTTGTCTTGCAGCAAAGTGACGATCGACGAGGGCGAAGACACGGTGACTGTCGATTCGGCGGGATGGCCGACGGGCACGGAGGTGGCCACTTTGGCGACCGTCAGTGGCTGTGTGGCGGAGATAGAAGATATTACGGTCACGGCTGCTCCATGCTGATGAGGTCCTGGGTAATTTGTCGGCGGTGATTGTGACAACTTGAGGTTTGAGTGCGGGAGGTAGAACCTGCGAATTGAAACTTTGGAAACCTTCGATCGCGACCGGCCTAATCCTCTATATGAATCAGGAGGGCATAATCATGTCCGAAGCCGCTAGTTACTTCGCGATTGCCGTAGCAGTGATCATCTTGCTCGTTGACCTATGGGCAATGGTCAGTGTGTTCCGCAGTGACAAGCCAGTGGGCACAAAAGCCGCCTGGGCAATCGGGTTGATCGTTTTCCCGGTGCTTGGATTGATTGCCTGGGGGATCGCTGGACCGCGTGGGGTCAAGGAAGGGCCGACATCACCTGAACACAGCAAGGGGTGATTCGACCTCGTACTGGGTGAGTAAAATCTTCTGATCGCTGGGCTTCCTTCCGCCGTTCGTCCAACGCTTGGCACTTGCGCTGCGCTTGTCGTCTCTCATGTACAAGCACGGACATCCCGCGCATCAGAACGGAGAGCCAGCATGGACATTGATGAAAATGCGCCTGGAAACATTTCTCAGGCGGGCGTGACGAGGGGCACGGATAACGAAACAGGCCATGATCCCAAGGGGAAGGAACCTGAGGTTCCGCTGCCTGCGGACGACGAAGCGCCTGTCGATGAAGAGATGGTAGATGTGGATGCCAATAACTCGGTGTCGAGCGAGCATCCCAGACCATAATGATTACTTTGAGTTGATGAGCCCGGCCAATGAGTCGGGCTTTTTGTTTTTTTGGTGCTGGTGTGTGGATTGCTCGCTAGCATCGAAATGGCTTGGAGCTATCAATGGCGGACGATCAAATGAACCCTGACAGTCATGGAATACACGCCGAACGAAGCGGGTTTTTCCAAACCCCAGAAACGACAAAGCCCTGAATAATCAGGGCTCTATCGGTACAAATATGGCGGAGGCGATGGGATTCGAACTCATGGACCTGTTACAGTCGACGGTTTTCAAGACCGATATATCGACGTAATCAGGCTGCGGCTTGTAGCGATTTTCCGTTCCATTACTTTAATTTTTCAGCACCTCTACAGACCGCATTCTACAAGGGGCCTGCTTTGAGTTATGGAACGGATTTTCGGCTATTTTGATGGCTTGGCAATGGCGCCAATCCGACGGTAAACACGCTCGGTGATGTCGCCTTTGGTGTGTCCCAGCAGCAAACTCGCCTCGCCGACGTCGATGATTTCCGACGCAGCTTTCGGCCTGATGTCACGGAACTGGAATCCACCGATTTTCGCCGCCAGCAGTTCGTCGCCGACTTCCATTGCCGCCAGTTTCGCTTTCTCTCGCGCTATGTCCCAGCGCTTTCTCAGCATCGTCGCGGTCATCCGTTTCCCGTGCCGGCTCACGATCAGGTAGTTTGAGACGTGCCGGGCGTTGCGCTCGGTTATCTCGGCGATCAGCCGGCCCAGGCTGTTTGCTTTGCCGTCGGTGGTCATCTGGATACGCAGTTTCTTGTGCGTCTTGTTCTGCTGCACTCCCAAATACCCCCCCTCTGCATCATCCTTTCGCATCACCAGGACGTCTGCCGGTCGCTGCCCGGTCAGATAGGCCAGGTCCATCGCGTCTTTCAGCTCTTGAGCTGCCTTCTTGTAAACCGCATCCCACACCAAATCATTCGCGTAATAGTCCCGTGGCGTTTCCTTGTTTTTGCGCACGCCCTGGCACGGGTTTTCCTTGATAGTCAGCCCCCACTCCCGGGCGATGTTGAACACGTGTGAAAGAGTGGCGATCTCCCGGTTTGCCCGGACCTTGGCCGTCCGCGCATCCCGATACCCGGCGATCGTTGCCGGGGTTATCGAGTCGATCGGGGCACTGTCGAACATCGGCCGGAGCTGCTTGATCTCCGACAGGTTGTCCTTTTGAGTTCGTGGCGCCTTTTTCGAGACGACGTCGCGGATATATCGGTCGAAGATGCCTTTCATGGTGCGCAGGTCGAGTGGCTTTTCCTTGGCTTCGAGTTCAGCCCATTTGATCCTGGCCTTGTCGAGGTCCTTGCCCAGCGAAATGTCTTTGCCGAGCAGGTCCCGGTAGTAGTAGGCCGTCCAGGTACTACCGTTTTTGCGTTTTCGAGATCGTTTATACATCCGAGGGGGCAGGTGGTGATGCTCAGTCTTGCGGGGGCGCATATCAGTTCACTCGCGAAAAATCAGGCGTCCATGCCGGCGCCGCCGGTGGAGGGTTTGGGTCGGCGATGGCGGGCGAGATCATGCCCAGTTTCATACGGGCGTACATCCGGCCAACAAGTGGCCGCTTCCCGCGGCTTTCGACGAACACCCACTGGCGGTCCACAAGCCAGCGCCGCTGGTAGGCCCTGGCCTTGTAGCCGGTGAGTTCCGCCAGCTCCTCGTCTGAGAGGATTTCAGTTTCCATAGCGATGCTCCATGCCGCGCGTGGCGGCAGAAGGTGGTTGATAGTGAGTGGTCGCGCCTGGTCTACAGTTGATCGATGCGCTACTTGATTAGGAGAAAAATGAATGTTCAACAGGTATCCCGAGCAGAAGCGGAGCCGAAGGTGGCTTGGGGTGCTTGGCGCCGCGTTCATGGCATTGGGGATATTTCTGATTGTCTTCGAGGCCGTTGGAGGCGTTCTTTTCGTTTGTATGGGCAGCGGCTTAGTGCTGTTGGTGTCTTTTGCGAATGAAAAGACGTTTGCGAGGGCACTGCGCGTGCTGGGCTGGTTCAACGGACTCTCGTGAGTGGATCGCCGTTCACCGGCAGGCACTGTGGTTAAATAAGAGAAATTAAGGAGAGGGGCTATGGAAAGGGTATTTCGAAATCCGTTGTTTTTAACCGGACTGGTGTTGGCTATCTGCGGCATTGCTATCACTGCGCCAGGCCTATGGATCCCCGGGATTGTCTTGGTGGTTTGTAGCTGGGCAAAGGGGAAGAGGTAAACCTGAGGTTATCGCCGTGGCCCCGAGTAGATGAGCCAGGCCATGTAGGCGAGGGCATAGACTGGGATGATCATGGCGTCACCTGCATATCGACGCCGTCGTGAATCCATTCGATGCTGAGCAGGTCGTCCTCGTCGATCTGGGCTTCGCGCAAGTCGTTGCTGGCTCGCAGGTACTCAATCTCATCATCGGTCATACTGTTGTAAATCTTGCGAAAGCTCACGACGGCTTTCCCTGTCAAAATGACTTGCTTGCTCATGGCGTCACCTTCTTGAACTCGACGACCCATACCCATGGGTTCGCGTCCCAGTTGCCGCCGGTGGATTCCCACAACTCCCGCCATGCCGCCGGATACCAGTCCCGATAGTTGGGCGTTACGTCGTCGCTAGCCAGTTCGGCCGGACACTCAAGACCCTCGGCTCGAATGTCAGATCGGCTGATGTCCTGCAACCGCTCGACACGGACGTCGGTTATCTCCAGCAGGATGCGACTGTCACGCCGGAACATGTGGATGCTGGGCTTCCAGCGGATGTCGGTCGCCGGCGGGATGTTTTCCAGATCCGGAGGCAGGCAAGCTGGGTAGGTCGCCCGGTAAGTCAGATAGCCCGGGTCACCATTGCCAGCGCGGGCCCAAGTCTCTCGCACCCACAGCCGGTCGCCGGGCTTGCCGAAGGGGCAGCAATGTTTGGAGAAGTTGCGGGCGGTCTCGCGATCGTCAGATCCGCAACCGAACAGATGGCCTTTCCACGAAATGCCCGAGCCTTCGGTTAGCACTGGCTGCGGATTCACCGCCCTCCGCGTGACTGTCTTCCGGCCTTCCAGGATGGCGCGCACCATCGGGGCCGAGAACGAGATCGGCCGTTCCTTGATTTCAGGCATGACTGTTCCTTTGCCGCTATAGCGGCTGACTTTGAAGGGGGATGGGATAATTTAATGCTGACCGGTGGTCACCCGGCATGAATCATCTGGCAACGTGGTACTCAACCATCCAAGGGTTTTCTGCTCCTCAATGGCTGTGGGCCGCTGCGGAGCAAAGCTAATGGGATCTCATTCCATTCGGTTAGGGGGGCAGATATGGCTTGGGTAGTGATGCTTACAAGCCCGGACGGAGATACCTTCTTTGGCGAGGCAATAGACCGCGATGGTTTTCGTTATCGCTGCAAGACACCCGAGGAGGCGGAAGCCTTTGAAACCAAGTCGGAAGCGGAGGCTAGCTTCTCTTACTTCCGATTAATGGGGGAGCTGCAGGGTTATCTGTTCGAGGCCGTTGAACTGCAAGGGCTCTCAACACAATAAGCGCAGAGATTGGCGCTCAGCTCATCAATCCGCTGAGCCGCCGCGTTCAGGCGCACCTGCAGGGCGTCTAGTTGAGGTCGGGTAGGGCGTTGCCGAAGTTGGGCTACAGTAGGTAAGTCATCGAAATGGAGATCGGACATGCAATGCTTAATTTGTCAGGCTGCTTCTAAAATTGTTCACATGGAAGGATGCTGGTCCGAGATCAAATGCTCGGCCGGGTGTGGACACTTTAGGGTCTCCGCGAACCTTGTTGCGAAGACGAGGCTCAAGAACGAATCCTTCGACGTTGAACGAACAAGGCAATGGCTCAAGACGGCTCGGCACGACGGCGCAATGCCGTTGATATCGACCTACGATTACAACGTTTCTTTATTGGCTCGCTGAGGTCGATGCGATTGATGCTGCCACCTTCGGCGTGTAGGTCAGCGTGCCGTTGAGGATCGCCGCTTTGATGGTTTCAAACTCCCAGCACCAGTACTGCGAGTCGACGTAAATCCGAAGTTCGCGGTAGTCGTGCTTCTTGCGGTTGATGAACGCCTCGGCCGCGGCATAGGTGAAATGGCAATTGACGTACTCCCATTCCTCCTCCCATCCGGTGACGGTGTGTTGGGGCAACTCGCCGAGCACATGCCATTGGTCGCTCCGCTCTGCCTTCATGAACTGACAGCTGGCCCATTCCTGCATCAGCTTGTTCAACTTGGCTTTGGCACCGCGATCGCAATCCTTCCAGTATTCCTGTGGGCTGAACCACTTCCAGTCATCGCAATAGACGACCAGCTTGTCGGTGTAGTCCATGTCCAGGCCGTAAATGATCTTGCGATTCTCGACCTTGAACAGTGCGGCACTGGTGCAATGGTCATTGGTGCGCGGGCCGATGCAGTCGTAGCGCAGGCGCTGGACGAAGTCAGTCCAGGTCGCGGCGTCCAGGTTGTGGCCGGTCGCCAGACTCGGTTCCGGTTCAGCGATATTGTTTTCTGTGGGCATGGGGCGTCCTATGCCGGGTCATGCCCGGGCGGTGGAGTGTTGGTTGGGATCTCGGCTACAGTTGAGCGATCAGTCAAAAGGGGAAGTTCATGACTTGCTTGATTTGCGGCGAGCCAGCAAAGGATGTAGATCCGGGTGGGGACTACGAGGAAAGAGTTTGTCCAAATTGCGGGCACTATCGAATCTCTGGTACGGCGCTAGTGCTGATGCATGCACACGGCTGGCGCTTCGACGTAGATCTGACTCGCAAGTGGATCGAGCAACACCAAGGCTTTGGAACGATTCCGACCATTGATTCGACCCAAGCACCTCGTCTGATCGATGTTTAAGCGGCGACGGGGTGCCGTTCGGCAACTCGCCAAGGGTCGTTCGCCCGGGCGAGCGCGGCCATCGGCGGAGGGCTGACGCTGTTGCCGCACATGTGGACTTGCTGGGTCTTGGTGAACGGTTTGCCGTCGGCGCCGTGGCTGATGATGTAGTCGGCGGGGAAGCCCTGAGCCTTGTACAGCTCGGCCGGTTGAAGCATTCGCAGACAGATGTCGACGATCACGTAGGGCGTGCCCTTGATGGTGACGGTGACCAAGCCGAGTCGATCCTTGGTAGTGATCGTTGGCGTTGGTGCGTCGGCGGCGCTCATGTTCTCGGTGCCGTAGTAGCTGATAAGGAATGCCGCGACGCGCAGTGCACCGGCTTCAACCTCCGGCGAAAGCTGGAACTCAACCAACGAGCTCTTTCCGCCACCGCCTGCCGTGATGGTTGGCGCGGGCTCATCCAGCGCCTGGCCAACGCTGGCGCCAAACTGACGCTCCATGAATGCGGTGACCAGTCCGTGGTGGGTGCCACCGGCGCTGATGGTGTGCAGCGGGTCGGCAGTATCTCGGGCGTCGCAGTTGCCGCGCAGGTGCACCAGGTTGGCGGTTACCAGTTGCTGCTGGCTGCCGGTGTTGGTCACCGTGGTCATGGGGTCTTCGATGCTCTTGGCGTCGGTGGTGTTGAAGCCGCCATTCATCTGGGCCATGAACACCGTCGAGATACCCATGGCGTGCGCGGCGCCGGCCGGGCGCTGATAGTTGCCGCCGCTTGTGATGGTCGGCAGTGGTTCATCGAGTGCCTTGCCTTCATCAGCAAACCGGAACTTCACCAGGTGCGCCGCGGCGATCGCGCGATGGTTCTGGGTCATCAGAGTCCCGGCCGGCTGATCGACGGCAACCGGCTTGCCTGAGTATTCCGGTCCACCGGCACCGACCAGCACCGGGCTGATCAGCGTCAGTTCGCCGCGGTTGGCGCAGGTCACCGTCGGCAGTGGGGCGTGTGGATCGTTAATGCGGTCGCTACCCTGGTGTGTGGCTGGCGCGATGATCGGGCTGGCCATGGCGAACGATCCGCCGCGCGGCCAAGAGGTCACGGTGCGCAGCGGGTCGTGCGCTGACTGCACGCTTTCACCGGACCAGTTCGCGATTGGCACGATGAACGAGTCAGCGGCATCGATGACGAACTTCTTCATGCCCTTGGCAATCCGGCGAAGGGTGGCTGGTGCCAGTGGCTTCGGCCGGTCGAAGATGCTTTTGCTCGGGATGGTCCAGTCGATGCATTCAGCGGCGGTGCGCCACTTCAGCTGGCCCTTCACCGGGTGCTTGGCATGGGTTGGCGCTGGCCAGACAATCGGTTCGCCGTCGCACCGGGCGATCATGAACAGGCGTTCGCGGCTAGTTGGTGCGCCGAAGTCGCAGGCCTTAATGACGCGCCACTCAACGACATAGCCGAGGTGTTGCAGCTCACCGACAAATGTTGCCCAGGTCTGTCCGCGCCGCTTCGGGTCAGGCACCAGGAACTGCTGGTGGACCGGGACGACTTCACCCGGCTCGGCAATGGCGCCGCCCAGCTTCATTACGCGGCCAGTCGCCTTGCAGCGCTTAGCAATCAGCGGCCCCCACTGGAGGATCTGCTTCACGTTCTCTAGGCTGATGACGCGGGGCTTCTTCTTGCCAGCCCACTTCAGGCCAATCCACGACAGGTTGCGAATCTCACGCTTGCGCGGCTGGCCGCCAGCCGCCTGGCTGTGGTGCGTGCAGTCAGGTGACATGTGGAACCAGCCAACGGCCTTGCCGCCGCACTCCGTATCCGGATCACCATCGAACACGTCGGTGGTGTAGTGCACGGCGCTAGGGTGATTGACGGTGTGCATGCTGATCGCCTGAGGGCTGTGGTTCTTCGCGACATTCACCGCGCGGCCCAGCCCCATCTCCAACCCGGTACCGGCGCCGCCACCACCACAGAAGAAGTCGACAACGATCTCATCGTCCTGAGTGCTGAAGCCGAGTCCGTATTGAGTTTTGAAATCGAAGGGGTGTTTCTTCTGTTGTGCGGACATGCGGGTTCCTCGCAGGTATATTGCGATCTGAATTTATGGGGGAACAGGGATGAGTTTTTTTTGTTTATCGATTACAGATGTTGACTGGTCTTTAACAAAGGATGTTTTTTCCATCGTTGGAACTGTATTTGCTGCGCTAGGGGTAATAGCTGCTTCGTCTGTAGCGGTAATTGGTCTTGCAACATGGAAAAGGCAAATAAGAGGAGCTAATGACCATGAACTATCTCGGAGAATGCTTATAGAAATGTATAAGTTCAAAAAAGCATTCTACCACGCACGAAGCCCGGCGATATATTCACACGAAGTAAGGGAGGAAGGAGATCCTGTTTTTACAACCAGTCCAACTGATCGATTTAAGCGTCAGCAGCTAGGTTTTAAACGTAGGATTGAAAGTTTTAACAGGGAGTATACCGCTCTCTCCGTTTCAATGTTTGAGGCTGAGGCGCTGTGGGGTAGGGGCGTTGTTCGCTGCTTTCGTCGTATTGAATTGTTAAAGGATGAATATGAGGATTATGCCGGCTTGAGATTGCTGACAATAGACCCGGATGAACCTGCTGATGAAAGGCAAGACCATTTGGAGTTTTTCAATGCTAGACGAACAGTATTAAGAAGTAGGCTGGGCGCCGAAGACGCGTTTGGTGATGAAGTAGAATCCTCATTTCTTACGCTTGAAAAACTCCTGAAAGCGAAACTGGTAGGATAGTTTATCTCATGAAAACCGTTGTGACGAAGCAAAAACTACCCGTTCACTGGCGTGATTCGTTGAAGTGGGGTATTTGTGTTCGGCCCGGTGATGGGCTGAACGAAGGAGACGTGATGAGTATTTCGAACGACGCACTATTCAAACTTACAGATGCCGTGGAGAGACTGGCTACTTATGACGGCTCATCTCTTCAGCGTGCACAGCACGCACTCACGGCAATAGAAGGCGTCAAATGTTCTGAATTCGCTGACGACCTCGCCGGTGTGCCATGGAACTATGTCTCAGCGATTTCCAACTCCATACGTGACGAGACAGCAAGCGCAAACGAGGTTCAGAAGTTTAATAGTTCAATCTGGCAGTTATTCGATGCGTATAGAATAAAGCGATCTGCTTGAAAATTGCGCAATAGTAAGGCACTTCAGTACTTAAAAGGATTTATACATGCATTGTGAGCTTCGGAGTACGTATAAGTTTTCAGAAAGAAAATACCTTGAATCATTTTTCAATATGGGAAATGTTCGGATAGGTACACTATTTGATTTTCGAAGTTCTGAGCACAAGCAGGGCATTGCAGATCCAACAGAGGGTACCAAAATAATACGTCGGAATTTTCATTTTCCAGATGGGCCGAGCGAGGAAGATATTGCAGCTATGGTGTCCATGAGGATAGCTGATCCGGAGTCTGCCAAGCACATCACGATGATTAACTCGCCAGCTAGAAGGCGAGGATTTTCTGAAGATTGCTTTATTTATTGCACTTCTGCGTACTCCTCAAAATCTATAATGTCCGAATTTGGTAGTGCGGATTCTTGTTATGAGCTGTACAACGGTAATGCGTTCTATGATCGCATTACTTCCGCGCTTAATGAAATTGTCCCTGTAAGGTTTGTTGCAATAGAGGCGGTTCATTACCGCACGAGAACAGAAGAATGGAGTGCGTCGGGAGATGGTAGGCACCCGTCTTTTATACAAGAAGAAGAGTTCTCGGGACAATTTGAAGTTAGGGCGATATGGGCTCCAAGAGAAAAAATCGAAATTGCCCCTGTTGTTATTAATGATATAGGCCTAACAAAATTCTGTCGGGAAGTGAAACCGCGATAGGGTTAGTTGTTTGCCTCGACCCCAGTCTTGGCGAACTGCTCAAGCTGTCTCGACTGCTTTTCAGTGACGATGATTTCCGGTCGCGACATGCTGGCGGATCGAACTGACTCCGCTGCGCGCGCCGCTCTCCATGACCGGATGCGATAGTATTGGGGATGGTGTAGGGTCGTTACTATTGAATGATATTTCTAGGGTGGTTATATGAAAAATATTGGGCAGATGTGGTTGCAATTGAAAAATTATTTAGCTTTGCATCTTTTAGTCATTGCCGTGCTACTTGCTATCGCCTTAATACTTGCAGTCTCAATTAACTATTTTTCAAACTTTCCATCGGTTAAATCTACCGATCAAGCAGTGTGGGGTCAATTCGGTGATTATTTTGGCGGGGTTCTAAATCCGTTATTATCATTTTTTGCTCTGGTAGGTTTAATGGTGACGTTGCGCTCACAGCAATCGGAAAGTAAAAAATCTGAAGAAAGGCATGATGAGGCGTTATTTGATTCTCGTCTCTTTCAATTACTTGCGCTGAGCCATAGTGCAGTATCTTCAGTAAAATTTGTTCGCGCCTCTGTTAACCAAAGCACAGTCGCATATGAAGGTCATCGTGCAATAGCATATGCGTTGAATAGGCTGCAAGAAGAGTTCTTTAGTAACGCCGGGCGAGGGAAAGGCTCGGAGATGTATGAAAGGTTGATTCCGGAGTTTGCTAAGTGGAAAAAGCACTATTGGCTGGCAATTGCGAGTTATATAGAGTCTATGCTGTTTTTGGTGCAGTACGTAGTTGAGAATGCGCAGGGTAAAGACAATATGGAGTTTGCAATGCGTGCAGTTTTTGCCCAAATGTCATCTGCCGAAAAGCTACTTCTATTTTATGTAATGATCTTTTCTGAAAATCAAAAATCGTTGTTTTTAGCGTATTTCAAAATGAATATCTCGCCGGCGCGGCGGATGATGATTTGAAACCATATAGGCTAGATTTATTGCATAGCGCTGTTTTGGCACGCTTGACTCCATAAGTCACAGGTGGAGTGTGGGTTGTTCCTACGCCTTATAATAAAATCGTTACATTCGGTGGCCGGACGCAACGATAGAACGCTATCACTCTGGCTCGCTGATGTCGTCGCCAGGGTCGCGCTTTAACTCGGCCAAACTTTCATTCCGAAACATACGCGCCACGTTTTTGCTTATCTGCACCTTGTGGCGCGGACTTTCAATCGCTTGGAATGACAACGTCGGCCCGAGCGCGTGAGCGTTCAGAATGAGGTTCTGCACCGCCTCGTTGATTTCCTCGATGCTGTTCCAGGCCATCAGCTCATCAAGCTTCTGCCGGGTGCCGAGCCGTAACCGGTGCCGCAGCTCCTTCTCGTCGTACTGGCTGCGCTTCTCGGCCGCTTTGGCGGATCGTTCTTGCCCACTCTTGGCCATGGCCAACCTCTTCTAATCCACTGGCCGGCAACGCCAGCCAGGTTTGCCTTTTTCGTTGTTGGGTGCGGAAGCGTCTCACGCTGCTACCTTGACCTGATTCCAGGCTCCAACCGCTTCAAAAACCCGCGCTGCCTGGGCCTCGTCGAGCGACAAGGATTCAGGAATAGCGATCCAACCCGACGCCATCATCTGGCTTTGATTAGCGGAGTCGCGCAGCTTCTTGTAGCAATGCTCGATCATCTCTTCTAGATGGTCGGAGAGATAGACGCCGTCGGGCGCCACCTCAATTGACTTGCTGTAGCGATCGCCGTGGGCATCAATGCAGAGCGCGCTGAGGTAGATCGTCCAGCGGTGGGCAATGCCACACACGGCCTGGCCAATCTTCCCGGGCGCGATGTTCTTCAACGACTTGTAATTGATCATGCCCTGGTGACCGCTGGGGTCGATGTTCACCACGGCGACGTGGTTGGTGGCCAACAGCGAACGACACGATCAGTCGATGCGGGCCTTGAGGTTGTGCGGTTTGCGCTTGCTCATAATGCCTCCGCGAGTTTCCGCAGTGCCTTGCGCTCAGCGGCACTGATGGCGGGCCGACGGCGCTTGAGGATGGTTCCGGGGTCGATATTTTTGGAGCGCTCAACCGGCTCCGGATTGATATTGGCGGGCTCGGATCTGGAAAAGCGCCCGCCCGCGGCCAGGTGTTGTTCGACCTGGCTGGAAAGCTCCAGCGCCTTCTCACGCCGGAACTCGATGTCGTATTTCAGGTTGCTGATCATGATCAGGCTCCTAAACGATGGGCTTGCGCCCTGGCTTTGTCCGCGACTTCATCAACCATGCGATTCAGTTCCAGATTGAACTGGACTAGCTCTTTGTGGAGGTTGGCGATGTATTCTTCGTCGCGGTGAATCGTCTCGATGTACAGCTGACACTCCTCATCTTGGCGAGAGTCGAACGACAGGAAGTCCCACCATTTCCGGCCGGTAACGAGCATGCAGCCCTGTACCTGAGGCATGTGTTCCTCGGGCATGCCTTCGAGCCAGGTCCTGACGTGTATCGCCTCATTGAAAGGGCACTTCGACTCGGTGCCCCCGTCGTCGTTGATCAGCCCGTCTGGCGAACAGCCGAGCCAGTCGTACTTCGGGTGAACGATGAATTCTGACGGCATGACGATGTTGCCGGTCAGCATCTCGTAGGCGTCCTGAGCCTTCTGTTCTTCGGTGTGACCCCACTTCATGGAAGCGCTGCTGACGTTGTGCTTGGACTTCTTTGCCAGACGCTCAAAGCACAGTTCGCGCATGTATGAGGTGCGTGCACCCATTGGCTCGCGCTTCCCATTTTTGTCAGGCTTGCCCCAGGCCATCACGTCTTTAAACCGGCTGGCGGTCACGCGGCCAGATCGGTCTGCATGCCACTTCTCGGTGCCCTGAAGTTCCGTTCTCACTACGCCGCTTCCTCGGCCTGAGACAGACCGCCGTGATTGCCTGTGATTTCGGTGAAGTCGCCATCAACGGTTGCCGCCATGGCCTTGAGCGCTTCGTGGCATTCAAGGCCGATAGCCGCACGCTGCTTGGGCTTGAGGCCTGCCCAGGCTGCCGCATAGGCTTCGATGTCCTGCCGCTTCGCGACGACCAAAAGGTCTGCGAATACTCCGTCGATTTCCGGCGAGGGGGATTTCGGACCGAACGACACACCAGCAGCGGCAGCGGTGTTTGAAGCCTGCTTCGCAGGGGTGATGTCGATTTCGCTGCCGTAAGAGTCTTCGAACTCATCGGGCGTATAGACGCCGAGGATGACGTCAGGGCAGAAGAGTCGCGCCCATTTTTTAGTTACCAGGTAGGCAATCTGCTGCTTGGGGTCTTCCGCCCAAAGCGTAGAGTTTCGCGTGCGGACCTGGGTGAGCAGAAGATCCAGAACACGTGGCTCATCTTCACCTTTGAAAGTGGCCCAAACTTTTATGCCGAGGCCCTTCTCATCGTCAAAGCTCCATCCGGGAACGCGGTACTTCTTGAACTCGCCAGTGTCCTCGTCCTTCTTGGTCCGGCTGGTGACTTCGCGCATCTTCCCGATGACGTTTTCCCAGGCACCGAACCATTCGAAGTTCAAGCGACCTTTGACGGGCGCCTTGGCGGTGATCACTGCGTTGACGAGCTGCGCCTCATAGCTCAATGCACCGCCGTTGACGATGAACGTCTTCTGCGCAACAGCGAAAGGGTTCATCTGCCACTGCATTGCTTGCAGCACAACCGCCATGCAGTCAGCCTGATTGCCTTTCAGATGCTTGGGGACTGTTGTCACGCCCTTCGACATCATCAGCGCCAGGTCGCTCATCGACTTCATGGTGCCTGGATCAAGAATGAGCGCTGCAGCGTTGTGCGATGGATCGTGGTACGTGGCGAGGCCAGTTGGTGCTTGAGTGTCTGAGTCAGTCATTGCGCTCTCCGTGGCCGACAAGGAATGTGTCGGCCGTTAGATGGAAAGGGTGGTTAGAAGCGGATGGCTTGAAGCCAGGCGCGAGCAGTGTCGAGGTCCACGTCGAAGCCCAGGGCTACAACCTCGACAATGTCGTCAACCGATGGGGCGGTCGTAGTTACGTCGTCGGACTCAGCAACAGCCGCATGTGTGCTGATAGGCGTGACTTCGAACTTCTCTGCGACCACTTGGGTAGCCACTGGGGTGACTGGAGCCGGTGCGGCAGCTTGGGCGCGCAGACGGGCCAGTTCTTCCTGGTCACGTTGATACTGTGCGTCACGTTCGCGCTGCTGGCGCTGTTGCTCTTCCTGCTGCTCACGCTGTTGGCGTTGCTGTGCTTCCATGTCGCGGCGCTGCTGGTCCAGATCGTCCTGCTGCTTCTTCAAACGCAGTCGGTCTTCCTCGGCCCGCTGCTTGCGCAGCTCCTCAGCTTCAGCGTCGGCAATGCGTTGCTTCTCGCGCAGCTCGTCGAGTTCTTTCTGCTGGGCCAGCAGCCTGGCGGCAGCTTCTTCTCGCTCAACGGCAGACTTGTGCAGTGTTTCCAGCTGCTCAATAGCGTTGTCGCGAGCGATGGTGCCTTCAGCTTCGAACTCGGCATATTCTTCGGGCAGGATCACCGACACCTTGACGCCTTGCAGGATGTCGGCGATATCGGCAGCGCTACGGCTTGCATAGGCGGCAGCGACAGAGCTGAAGCGGGTAATCTTCGCCCGGATGGCTTCGACGCGTTCAGCCTCGACACGCTCGCGTTCGGCTTTGGCGTCAGCTACGCGTTTTTCCTCGGCCTTAATCGCTTCGTCGACAGGCGCTTCAATCGCCAACACACGATCCTTCAGCGCCTCGCCGAACTCCTTAACCTGGTTGACGCGAGCCTGGGCTTCTTTGACTTTCTGCTGATAAGGCACGAGCGCCGTTTTGGTGGTGTTCGCTAGGGCATAGCGCACGTCGCGAATATCGACGCGAACTTCCTTCGCATTCGCCAAGCCTTCGTTGGTGGAGCAGTCAACGACAAGCTTCGCGTAAGTGGTTTCAAGACGAACGATCTGTTCTTCGTGCGGCCGATATTCGGCGATGTCGGTGACGGCAACCGCAGGGACTACAATTTTTTTCGCGTCCTCGGTTTCGCTCATTTCCAGCGAGTCTTGCGCGAGTGCTTGTTTGGTATTTGCGGACATGACAGTTCCTTGCCGCGTGGTGCGCAGCCTTTAAAGGTGTGAGGGGTTATTGAGTGATCTGGCCGGAGTAGGCGCTTGCCAGCATCCAGGCAGTGAAGAAGAGCAGGGCGATGGCTGAACCGCGCCAGAACCAAAAGCGCTTTGCTCGCTGATAGGAAGTCATGGCCGAATCCTCACCGCGATCCGGCCGCCTTTCATGGTTGCAGCCAGCCGGCGCGGCAAGCTGGCGACCAGAGCTTCGCGAGACTTGCCAATCACCTCGTTGAACGGCAGGCCGAAACCCAGCAGGACCAGCTTCGATTCGATCTCGTCGAGCTGCTCGTCGATCAGTGATTTAACTGGTGGTGTGGTCATGCTGCAGCTCCCTGCTTGTTTGATGCGTTGAAGGAGGCGTAGATCTGATCGATGCGCGCCCGGTAATGACGATGTTCGCCGTCGTTGATGACGCGCAGCATGTAAGCGAGGGTGATGCACGACGTTGCCGCCGAACTGGCGTTTGGCTTGCCCAAGTCGCGGATCATGTTGCTGATCTCGCCCTCGATCCAGGTGACCGCCGTATCGTGGTCGCGCTGTTGAATACTCACGCTGCGCCTCCTTTTGGCGGACACACCATTTCCATTTGCGCCATGGTTGCGCCAATGCGCCGCTTCAGGCTTTTGCGTTCCTCCGCCATCCGATCTTTACGGTCAGCCAGTGCCTGAGTGCGCTTGAGTGATTCAGCTTCGTAATCATGGAGCTCCTCGGGTTTCGCTTTCTTCTCGCGACCCCAAGCGTCGTAGCGCCTGTCCCACTCTCGGGCCTGCGCACTGTCTGCATAGCTGGTTGACATGTTCGCCTCCAAGAGCGGCGGTGTAGATCCAACAAACTCGGCTCCACTCATCTGTTCCGCTGGTTGCCGTTGGGCGCGGAGGGGAGTGCATGCGGGTTTGGTTGGGAAGGGTGGGTGCAGATGGCCGGGCGCGAATTCGGCGAGAGCGGACCCTTTCGGGACGACCGCTCGGAGGGGCAACCAGCATTATCTGGCGCCGTATTAACCTGCGTTTCTCCAGGGCCGCCGAAGCGTTCAACCCAGCTTTCAACGCCGCATCTGCTTGCCGGTCACGTCTCCGGCGCCGAGTTCCACGGCCGTGTTCAGTTCGCCAGCGCTCGATAACAACCGATTCTGGGATTGATGCAGGTGGGCGGTTATAGGCTGCAGTTTCGTCCGCATCCGTCTACCCACTCATTGAATGGGCAGAGGTGATGCCTTCGATCAGTCTTCTTCGCCTTGAGCGAGCATCTTTTCGATGTCACCAGCGGTTGGCTTCTTCCAGTTCTTGATCTGGCCAGTTCCAGGTCGATGTTGAGGATCAGGTAGTCGCCGTAGTGATCGCTTGGGAAGAAGTCCGGCACGTAGCCTTCGTAACTCCCCACTTCTTCGCCCTGTGCATCCTTCAGCCCGGCAGCGAAGCCGTCTCGTACCTTGATGTGCAGGTGCAGCTCGGTCACGTCGACCTGCGCCGTTTTCTGCTGGTTGATTTGCATTCTGCTGTCTCCGGTTGTTTTCCCAATGCACCCGTCACCAGGTGCATCAGTGAAAAATTCCGTTTCTCCACCACGCGCACCGCCGGATGCATATCTCTGGCCGTCGTCGCACATTTCGTGTTCGGTGCTGGTACGGCTGGCTTGCGTGGTTTCGCGTACTCACATCTGGTGAGCACGGCCAGTTCCAGAGCTGGCGTGGCATCGACTATTTGTTGCTCGCGCTTACCGGCTGAAACCCGGGGTAGTCGATGGCGAGGATCCTGAGCTGTTAAAGAGCGGCGGGTGTTGAGGCCCTAGCGCCGTTCTGTTCGTTGGCGTTGAAACAAATTTAGCCTCAAGCTAAAAATACGTCAATAGCTCAGAGCTAAATAAATTTAGCTTTACGAAAAAAACCAGACATGGTCTGGATGGCTAGATGTTTGATCCGACTCATTTCGTGGTGTAAGAATTTTCGCGCCTGTGCCTTTACCTCTCGTTTAGCACTACGCTATGCTCGTCCGATAACTGTACATATATACAGTGATAAAGGAGCCGGTAATGTCTAAGCCGAATGCACAAACACAAGAGAAGAGGGTGCCGCCGTCAGGCCTTGAAAAGCTTGGACTGAGGGTCTCAGAAATGATCAATCATCCCGTAGCGCAGATTCAGCGCTGGGTGACGATCCATCGCCTGGACGCGGACGGAGATCGGGAGTGGAAGGAGGTGATCGGCTTGCTATCCGAAACGGACGGCATAGATATGACGCTCAATGACGATGGCAGCGTGACGGTGAGGTGGGAGCAGCAGGAGGTCGAGGCGACGAGGAGGGGAGAGGTTGTGTTTGAGCCAGAAGAAGAGGCGGCGCCTTTCTGATAGACCACAAAAAGCCCGCACGATGGCGGGCTGCTTTTTTGAGCATTCTGAGGACGATGAGCGTCGGTGCTACAGCTTTTTTTGCCAGCCAGTATGAAAACCCAAAGCCCGCATCATTCCGAAGACATCGCAGCAATCAGCCCCAAGTGCCTTGCACACATCCGGGACTCGACGGTTCTGGCGCTTGGTCGAGGGCTTGGAGGCCTCTAATGAGACTACGCATCTATCTGGAGCCTCAAGGGCATAGGAAATCAAAAACGGGTCCCGCCCGATATATGCAAGCTCGGTTTCGTTGAGGTCTGGCGCGTAGCCTTTATACGTCACTTGCGCGACTCTAGCCGGGTTCGCGTTTTCGCCCAGCACAATGTGCGCCTTAACCTCCGGACTTTTTATCCATTTTGTCAGCGGGTCATCTTTACCCGCGATTACCTCTTCATAAATTTCAATCGGCATTTTTACTCTGCCGGACACGCCTTGGTGAAGAAGCCAGGACCATAGCTCAGGCACCATGGCCTGCGGGTAATATACGCCTTGAGAGGTGATCAGCGTGTTTGCGTCCAGCAAGAAAAGCTTCCTGTCATCTGCCATCTTATATGCCAACCAAGTTGTAAACGTTAGCTGGCTTCACGCCCAGCACTTTACTAGCTTTCGTTGCGGTCAACGCGCCTTCGCGCATGGTTCTATTAACTAGATCTAATAGGGCTCCGCCGACTTTGTGGCGCCTAACTACGTAATAGCTTGGTCCGCTTCCGTCTTCACGGTCTTCCTTGCTCGCGGCCTTTTGCATCAACCATAATTTCCTTAGCTTCTCTGAGACTTTTGTCCACATATCGATGCTGATAATTCCAGCAGAGAAGAGGCGGTACGCGACCATTGAACCACTGACGTTTATACTTCGCCCTCGGCTAGATACCGCCTGAATCAACCTTTCTTCATTATCAATTGGCCAGTTAATGGCCTCAATTTCACCTGCAGGCATCAATATCAAACTAGCAATATCATTGCAGTACCGCTCGATCCTGGCTTCAGCTCTACTGCCGCTCAGGCCTGTAGCCCCCAAGAGGATATGGGATAACTCATGTAATAGCGTGAAGGATCTTGCTGCGGGTGCATCTTGATCATTTATGACAACAATTGGTGCCACCTCATCCGCGAGTGCAAATCCGCGAAACGCCTCGACCGGGATATTGGTGTGGTGACTTCCAAGATTTCCAATAAGCAATACGAACACGCCTATGCTCTCTACTCTTTTTCGCAGGTAAGAGAAAGCGTCTTCCGGCTTTGGGAGCTTCCTGAAGGCTGTTAAATCAAATTCTATAAGTTCGGAAAGTACAGTTGCCGCACTTTGAACGCTTAACTCCAATTTTAAGCTGTTGACAAAATGCTTAGGCTGAGCCTCTTCAATATCATTGAGAAGGTCTTTAATAAGTTCCTTCCTAACATATATATCGCGAACGAGAGCATCTAAACTACCTTTGCTCTCTAATCTTATTTCTTCAGGAACGGTTCGGAAATCTTCCCCTTTTTCGGCCGCAGCCGGAGGTTCGGGCAGATAGAAAACTAATAGGGGGCGCCGGTACGTGGAAGCCATCTTCGTAAGTAGGGCGCGAGAAACCTCCTTGCCTCCCTGCTCATACTGCAGCAGTGCTTGTTCGGGGCTGGACTTTGTACCACCCAGAGCCAAGGATTTGGCCGCCTTCGCTACCGTCAGGCCGGCACTTTCCCTGGCCCAGATCAGCACCTTAGGGTTAATTCCTGGCATGACTCACCGCCTTAGCTCCATCAACATTTTGATCATCCATTATCACAGCGGTTTCAGGTATTCGATACTGGCTTGCATTACCGCTCATCGCAAGCGCATTTGTCTTTTCTAAAGAGCTACGAGATTACACCGGTTGTCCGTTCCACACGTAAAGCACCCGAGCCAGGATGTGGGTGTCGTCCACTCGGATGTCCTCGGCGTCGTGATGTTTATTGTCGGAGATCATTTTGAAGCGGTCCTTGCCTTTCTTCTGAAGGCGCTTCACGTACAGCATTTCATCGTGGGAGAAGAGGTAGATACCATCCCCGGTGAATTCCCTAATCGTGATGTCGACTAGTAGGGGGTCTCGATCCTTGATCGTCGGCGCCATCGACTGCCCCCATCCAGTGATCATTTTGAGATGAAAGTGCTCTTTGAACGTGACGCCCATCTCGCGCAGGTGTTTGGGGCTGACCCTTATGTCCTGAAGCATTTCTGGGTATTCGTGGGGGATCTGACCCCCACCCATTGCGGCGCGCACGTCGTAGTGCGCAATCCATACCTCATCACCGACCTGGCCTGGCCGAGAAAAATCTACGGTGATGACGTTGCTCGTTGCATCGGCGGCGGCAACAATCCGGTCCCGAACATCGTTCGAAAGCCCCTTGACCTTGGCGAGCATTTGTTTCACCTGGTCAGAGGCAGAAACAACCATTTCCTCATTGGACGTTTGCGTAGGGCTGCTTTCCTCTCCGGCCGGAATCGAATCGAACCAACCTCTAGGTAGTCCCTCGATAGCCTCTATTCGCCGAGCTACATCATCGCCCAGATTCTTCGCCGTCTTGTCCGAGAGGATTTGGCTCAGGTGGGCAGGTGCCATATTCCAGCGCTCCGCGCAGGAGCCTTTCTTTTGGCTGCCGATCAGCTTGATCAACTGGTGTTTGCGAATCGCATAGATATCCATGCGCGCAAGAATGCCAGCGTTTAGCTCAATGCTAAATGTGCTCACAGCTAAATATTCCTTGCTATGAAATTAGCCCTAAGCTAAATTTCAGCTAAGTGTAAGGAGAACCACCATGAATGACCATCTTCGCGACTGGTTAGCCAGCGCCACTAACGATCGGCGGCAGACAGTTGCGGCCGGAGCCAAAACCACTGTTGGCCATCTTTGGCAGCTTGCAGGTGGTCATCGCAAAGCCTCTGCAGAGCTTGCTGAGCGCCTTCAGGACGCCTCCGAAAACGAGATCACGATCGCAGGCCTTCGCCCCGACTTGGTCAACCTCGCCCACAAAGTTTTGCGCGGCGCTGCCTAACCACGCTGCGAGGCAAGCGAAACGGTCGCGAGCTCAAAACCTCGTAGCTCTTCTCCGCCCACTCGATCACGCAGAGGTGCGACAACCCGCTCAAACGCAGGCCACAGCCTGAGCTGAGACGACAAGGGAAGGGTGGAAGCCAAGGCAACCACTAAGCAGCAAAGGGCGGTTATCTCGCCTTGTAATTCGGAATGAGTGGTCATGGATGAGTCCCTGATCAGCTGATGAACAGATCATCGCTTTGTTGGCGTAAAGCCACCACAGAAACAAATTTGAGGTTTTACGAATGGAAGATTTTCTGCGGGCCTGCCAAAGCGCTGTTCTGGATAACGAAGCCAAAGCATTGGCGGCAAAGATGGGCGTTCCGCACGTTGGCCTGCTCCAGCGCGCCAACCCCGACAACGATGCGCACCACCTGACGGTGGAGCATCTGTTCGGGGTCTTGCTGCACACCGGTGATATGCGCCCGCTGCTGGCCTTGGCCAACGAGTTTGGTTTCGACCTGGTCGCTAAGTCAGCTCCTGAGCCTCAGGCACTGACCAAATCCTTGATCAACGTCGGCAAGGAAGTGGCCGATCTGACCATCGCGGTGCACGAGGCGCTCGACGATGACCACGTCAGCACTTTGGAAAAAACCATGATCCGCCAAGAAATCAACCATGTCCGGCAGAGCCTGGATGTGATGGATGCGTCGGTGAAAGCCGCCTGAATTTCAGACACAAAAAAGCCGACGGTCGAGGTCGGCTGATTCGATAACACTTGTGAGGCCGATTATGCAGAGCCAACTCAATTCAAGCAATACCCCGAACCATGTCGCGACACGTTTTGTTAATTCCGAAAACGTGTCGCACACCACGATGTCCTCCCGAGAGATCGCGAACGTCACTGGCAAGCGCCACGACAATGTGTTGCGCGACATCGCCGCCATGCTGAAAGACCTGAAAGTCGATCTCCTCAGATTTGAGGACATCTATTTGGACGGCCGAAATCGTGAGCAGCTTCAATATCTGCTTGATCGCGAGCACACCGACTGCCTGCTTACCGGCTACAGCGCACCGATGCGCATGAAGGTGATTCGCCGCTGGCGCGAGCTGGAACAGCAGCAGGGCGCCCGCGAGCAGGTTCTGCTCAATGGCACCAAGGTCGTTGGCGAGATCGCCATCATGGAGTGCTTCACACGCCTGCTGAAGCCTGCGCCGTCTTGCCAGATGGCCATGCTCACGAAGATCGCCCAGAACAACGGGCTGGACCCGAAGTTTCTCCCAGGTTACGCCGTCGACGCCGCGCCAGATGCTGCCGGCGGCTCCTCGATGCCCACCAAATCGGCCACGGCCTTGCTCAAAGACAACGGCATCCGAGTCGCGCCGGCGGCATTCAACCGTGCGCTGGCCGCCAAGGGCTTCCTCAAGCAGCTCCAGCGCAAGAACTCCAAGCAGGTGATGGTCGATTTCTGGTGCGTAACCGAGAAGGGCCTGGCCTACGGCAAAAACCTCACCAACCCCCAATCCCCCCGCGAGACGCAGCCGCATTGGTACGTCGATCGCTTCCGCGAACTGGCCGACCTGATCGGCAAAGGCAGCAAGTAATGGCCGGAGACTGGATCAAAATGCGAATCGACCTTCAGACCCATCCGAAAGTTTTCCGCATGGTGTCCGCATTGCAAGCGGACAGACTTCGGATCATTGGCGGACTGCACATCGCCTGGAGCATCTTCGACACCCATTCAGACGATGGTGTCCTGCACGGTTACAGCGTCGACGCGATGGATGCAGTAATCGGCTGGCCGGGCTTCACTCAAGCCATGGTTGACGTTGAGTGGGCAGCCATTGAAGACGGCGGAAGCCTTGTAATGCCTCGCTTTGACGAGCACAACGGGGCCAGTGCCAAGCGCCGCGCAAACGACTCCGAGCGCAAACGCAACGACCGGAAAAACAACAATGTCCGCAATGTGTCCGCAAGCGATGCGGACAGTTTGCGGACCAGAGAAGAGAAGAGAAGAGAAGAGAAGAAAGAACAAGATCAAAAGCAAGGTGCTGGCGCACCGGCGAAGTCTGCGAAGTTCGATCCCTTGACCGTCAGGCCAGCAAACGTATCCGATAAGGCCTGGGCGGACTGGTGTCAGCACCGCAAGGAAATCCGCAAGCCGTTGACCGCCAAGAGCTGTGAGCAGCAGGCCAAGGCGCTGGTGGGACACGCTGCGCCCGACCAGGTCCTCGCCACCTCGATCGCCAACGGCTGGACCGGGATCTTCCCTGAGAAGGGACCGAGCAACGTGCACCAGTTCCCGCAATCCCGTCACACCGGCTTCGCTGCCCGCGACTACACCGCCGGCCTGACTCAGCGGGAGGACGGCACCTATGCGATCTGAAAAAGTAATCGCCATGCCGAGCAGCGCGCCTGCTCCACAAAAGACCACTGGCATCTGCGAAGACCACGGCCAGTTCCCGCAAACTGTGAACGTAATTTTCGGCAAGGTGTTCAAGATCGGCTGCCCTGAGTGCTCGCGGATCGAGAAGGAAGACGCGGCTGAGCAGGCCAAGATCCACGAACGCTACGAGCTCTCCGTAAAGCTCGGCTCAGCGCTGATCCCGAAGCGCTTCGCTGGCAAGACGCTCGCCGGGTACGTGGCCACCACGCCCGAACAGCTCAAAGCTTTGGGGACTTGCCGCCGGTACGTAGCCGAATTCCCGCAGATCTCCGAGTCTGGCCGCTGCCTGCTCATGCTCGGGAAGCCGGGCACTGGCAAGACTCACTTGGGCACGGCCATTGCCAACGAACTGATGCGCAAGACCTCCGCCACGGCCGTGTACCGCACGATCGGCTCAATCCTGCACGACATCAGGTCCACGTATGGCGGCGGCACCGAGCGCACCGAAGGAATGATCCTGGCTGGCCTGATCGCTCCGTCATTGCTCGTCCTGGATGAGATCGGTGTGAGCAAGGAAACCCCGAGCGACTTCGAGCTGACGACGCTGTTCGCAATCATCAACGGCCGGTACGAGCAGATGCGCCCGACGGTGATCATCTCGAACCTCGACGGCAAGGCACTGCCATCCGCCATGGGCGAGCGTTGCGTCGATCGCATACGGGAGGGCGGGGTGATCGTCATTCCGTTCGAGTGGGAATCTCAGCGCGGCAAGGAGGGCTTCTGATGAACGACATGATCGAAGTGAAGGTTTCAAAACTAATTGGGTCCGCGCTGGATTGGGCGGTCGCATTCGTTGAGGGCGTTCCGGTGAACCTGGCTGGCTCGATATCGGATGATGGCGAGCTGCGGGTGATCGAGGACATCGATGCGCCAATTGATTACCGGTTCAACCCTTCGACAGATTGGCGCCTCGCCGGACCGTTCATTTCCAGTCGGCGCATATGCCATAGCTGGCTGAGCAACGATGTCTGGGATGCCTATCCGGCCCGGCCAAACGAGCCAACCATCTACATGCGCGGACCAACCCCGCTCATTGCAATTTGCCGCGCCATCGTCGCCAACAAATTTGGTGAAGTCGTCAGCGTTCCAAAGGAGTTGGTGTGATGACCCTCGACAAACAAAAACTCCAAAAGCTGCTGTGGAGTGAAGTCGCTTCTTGGAAGGCTGACTGCGGGGGGTGGAAGCAGAACGCTGAAGCGCTTGGTGAATTCCTCGGCGAGAAGACCGTGGAGGAGGTGACGCTGGAACTGCTGGCCGAGAACAAGCGGATGCGCGACTTCCTTTCCGATATCAGCAAAACATCTGGTGACAAGGGTGCCGTCATGGGGGCGCGCCAATTGTTGAAGGAGTTCGGGCAATGACCGACAAGATCAGCGTCAACTGCCAGGCCAAGCTCACCGAGGCCATCACCAGCCTGACCACCATGTACAAGGACAAGAAGTTCGTCGTGGTGTCCCTTCGCCCGGGCAAGGACCGCACGCTCGATCAGAATTCGTTGTGGTTCGGGATGTACAAGCGAATCGCCCAGATGACCCAGATCGGTGAGCCCGATGATGCCCGTCGCTACTGCAAGCTGCACTTCGGCGTGCAGATCTTGCTGAATGAGGACGCAGGGTTCCAGGCGGGCTGGTACCGGGTCATGCGCCATCTGCCCTACGAGGAGAAGCTGGCCATGATGGGCGAGTGCAAGCTGTTCGGCCCGGATGGCTTCCCCGTTACCAGCCTTTTCAACCGCACCCAGGGCGTGGCGTACACCGACCGCATCGCCACTTTCTTCACCAGCCAAGGCGTGGTCTTCACCGATTTGCTCAGCAAGGAGGCTGCATGATCGCCAAGCAACCCAAGCCGAAGACGTGCAAAAACCCGGCATGCGGCGTCAGCTCCCACCGCAGCGCCTCGGGCAAGCCGTGTGCAGCCCCAAGTGCGGGCTGGCCATCAAGGACGTGAACCAGGAGAGGGCGCGCAAGTCGCTTGCCCAGGTCCAGCGCAGAGAGATCAAGGTCCGCAAGGAGAAGCTGAAGAGCCGTGCCGAGCATTTCAAGGACACACAGATCGCCTTCAACGCCTGGGTGCGTGAGCGGGATGCCGAGCTGCCTTGCATCAGTTGCGGCCGGCACCACCAGGGCAAGTACGACGCCGGGCACTACCGCACTGTCGGCAGCAACCCTGCGCTGCGCTTCGAGCCGCTGAATTGCCACCGCCAGTGCTCGCCGTGCAACACCCAGCTGTCCGGGAACATCGTGAACTACCGCATCGCGCTGGTTAAGCGGATCGGCGCCGAGCAGGTCGAGTGGTTGGAAGGCCCACATGAGCCGAAGAAGTACACCACCGAAGAACTGAAGGCGATGACCGCCGACTACCGGGCAAAAACAAGAGAGCTGAAGGGGAGAGCAGCATGACCTATCGCAACGTGGTATCCGCAGTAGTCCGGGCGCTCGCCGCCGAAACCATCAACTCCGCCGGCGGCTGCGATTTCGAGCCAAAGGTGCAGTGCGCAAAGCAGAAGGGGGAGATCGTCGGCAAGGAGGCGGCATTCCTCACTGACTGCTGGGTGTTCGGCAGGTTGCACAAGTCATTGTCGGCTGCGCACTGGCGGGCCTTGGTGGCGAAGTACTCTACCCACGACGAACGCAAGCATGGGGCAATCCTTGAGCTGATCAAGACGGCACAATCGCCAGCGCCTAAACGCTTCCGTGAGTGCGCAGTGCTGACTTGGGCAATCCCGCAGGTGGCGGGGACAGAAGGCAAGCGCTCCGCCGCTGTCCTGCCTGCTGCGTGGTACGACATCACCAACTGGGACAACGACGGCAAGCCTGAGTCGACCCGTTACCGGTGGCGTTCGAACATCCGCCAGGCGCTGGATGACCAGGTGAACGAGGCGCTTTCCGCGGCTCAGGAGCTGTTGGATGCAGAGGGCTTGATCGAAAGTTGCGCGGCGTAGCAAATAGCCATTGCATTGAGTGAGAAAGTGAGAGAATATTTACCCATCCTGTCGATCTTGCGCGTTAGGGATTGACACAGAGAAACCCGGCCGCCGAGCCGGGTTTTTCGTTTTCGCCATTCGTCCAATGCTGGGCACTCGAGCGCGGTGTGACTCTCTCAAGTTTAAGCACGGATTCACCCGAGCATGAGAACGGAGAGCCATCATGGAAATTGACGAGAATGCGCCTGGAAACATTTCTCAGGCTGGCGTGACGAACACCACGGATAACGAAGCAGGCCATGATCCTAAGGGGAAAGAGCCTGAAGTGCCGTTGCCTGCGGACGACGAAGCGTCTGTCGATGAAGATATGACGGACGTGGATGCCAACAACTCGGTGTCGAGTGAGCATCCAGAAGCTGGAACAAGCGGCCGCGTCGATGATCCGGACGGCGACCCACAGATGAACGATCAGGGCGAAGATGTTAAGGAACCTCGCGGCATGCCTGCGAGCGATCCTGAATCAGGTGCGTGAAAAAGTTCGAAACATTCCAAAAGCCCGCACCGCGCGGGCTTTTTTACACCTCGAATTCACCTGTAGGCAGGGCAGCCCTCGGGAAGGCGTAGACGTCGATAGCGGGCAGTGCGATTTTCGGAATCAACACCGGCAGCCCATCGAAATGCACCGAAGAGAATTGTCTTCCGTTCGTCTACTCAATAGCACCGCGGTCATTACCAAACCATCCCATGTGTACGGCCCAGAATTACTGGACCTCAAATACTGAGGTGCGTATGGCTAACGATACTGAATACGAAAAAGGACAAGGTGGCTCAGCCCCATCTAAACCAATGTCTGATCCGAACGATCCGACGGTGAAACCGAGCGACCCTGCCGAGACTGATCCGATGAGGAATCCGGGGGCACCGGATCGTGAAAGGCCTGAGGATTGGAAAGACCCTAACGAAACTGAAAAGCCTGATGAAGATGAGTCGTCACGTTCAAACAATTAGGTGACATTGTCGCGCTGACGCGGCCCTCATATTCACATCTCCACCAAGCCTCAGCATTTGCTGGGGCTTTTTCGTTTTCGGCTCCACCACACCCATCGCTCTGAGCTGGGAGTGCTGCTGGAGTCGGACCTATCAATCTCCCTGCGAGGGAGGACACCGGATGCCTGCCATGCCAGACAGACCTGAGAGCTGGGCCAAGTTCTGGGAGGCAATGAGTAATCCACTCCTACAGGGCGCAATTATGGCGATCCTCATCTCCCTCTTGCGCGTGCTGTACGACGCCAAAGAAACCAGTAAGCGCCGGATTATCTTCGAGGCGCTGATCTGTGGGGGCCTGAGTCTGTCAGCCAGTAGCGTTATAGCCTGGATGGAGTGGCCGTCGAATCTTTCAGTTGCTGCCGGTGGGGCCATTGGCTTTCTCGGCGTAACAGCCATTCGCGAGATGGTGACCCGCTTCCTGGGTCGCAAGGTGGATTCGCTATGAAGGCCTTTGCCGCTGCAGCAATCATCGCGCTCGTTGCCTGCCTGTTGCTGGGCATCCAGCACTACCAGGTCATTGCGCTTGAGGGGCAGGTGACGATCGAGGCCAAGGGCAAGCAGGACGCCATCGCGGCTAACACCGAGAGCCAGGCGACGATCACCACGTTACGGGCCGAAGCCCAGCGCAACGCCGATTACCTGAAAGACCTGAACAAAAGAATCAAGGCCAGCGAAGACAAAGCCAAAAAGGCGAGGAAAGACTTTGAAGATCTCAAGCGCAACAGCAAGCCTGTTCGTGATTGGGCTGCTCAGCCTTTGCCTGACGGCCTGCGCGGGAAGCCCGGCAGTAGTAACAAAGACCCAGGCCGTAAGAATTGAAGCCCCCGAGCTGATCCCGTGCGAGCGGATCGACGCGGCCGAATCTGAGGCTGGCCTTCGCCTGAATGGCGATGTGTGGGAGCTGAAGGATCAGGCCATCAAGCTGCTGGATACGTGCGCCGACCAGGTGGACGCCCAGATCAAACGCAGCCAGAGCAAGTAAGCCGCGACACGTTTCGCGAATCAGCAAATTGTGTCGCGACATTGGAGAAGGCATGACCAACGTAACGCGCCTGCATCACGCATTGCCACTGAGTCCAGCGATCGTGAAAGCGATCAACGAGATGGATGAGAGCCTGCGCAAGGCTATCGATGACGCCAAGGCTGCCGGAATGCCGCAGGGCTTGGTTGTTGCGTTGCTTCATGGCCAGGCTCATTCACAAACTGCGATCATGGTTTCCTGAGCCATACTGGGTATCCAACTAAAATGAGGTGGATATGGAATTTCAACCAGTAACAAGCGCGCAAAAGGACTCCATCCTTGACGCTGCTCAGGACGCGGAAAGAATCAAAGATCACGCGACGCGCTTTATGCATCGGTTGGCGGAGGTATTTGGGGAACCTCGGTTCGAAAGGGATTGGGGCTTGAAATTTGCCCTTGCGGAAGATCGCATTACTGCCACTTTTTTCTCAGTTTTTGGATTGGGGAAGGGCGGGCTCAGGTTCCACTCTGACGAAAACGGTATCTTCGGTTTGTATGTAATTGAAAAGCGCTTTGAAAACGCCACAGGGCAAGCTGAGTGGACTGCTGTATGGGCACTTCGCGTGACCAAAGATGGGCAGATTCATCCCGGTGGAGCTATTGGTGAATCTGTACCAGTTAGAGTGAGTTTGAGGCATCGCGACGACGATACGGATGCATACAATGTCGCAAGATCTATTTTTTATCGGTTGGGAGCAGTGGAATAAGACGCTCGCTTTCGCCAATGCCCCGCCAAGTGCGGGTTTTTTTTCGGGAGCGTGGGGATGGAAAGGCCATACCCTTCACCGTCACTGCTTGAGTTGTCCGAGCTATCCGACTTCGGCATACGACTGACTCCAGCCCCTGAGGTGTGGGAGTGGTTGATCGCCGAGATCCTTGCCGACACCGGCAGTATCCACAACGAAGACCATGCTCATCTGATTGACGCTGACATCCGCGTGATGTGGGCATCGGCTGCATTCAGCAAGAAGGGCCGCACCGTAGTAGGCCAAGCCGAAGAGGTCGCCTTCCGCGCTGGTGGCTGGCAGAAAGCCCGGATGGAACAGCAGATGCGTGATTGGTTCGGCGATGTGCCGTCCTACATCATCACGCTGGCTGCTGATTACTGCGCCCAGTGCTCCGACGCGGACTTTTGCTCACTGGTCGAGCATGAGCTGTACCACATCGCCCAGGCGAAGGATAAGTACGGCGCTCCCAAGTTCACACAGGAAGGATTGCCCAAGCTGGAGATGCGCGGCCACGACGTCGAAGAGTTCGTCGGTGTGGTCCGCCGCTATGGTGCGGGCCCTGATGTGCAAGAGCTGGTGGATGCTGCAAACAGTCCTGCTGAGGTAGGGAAACTGAATATATCGAGGGCCTGCGGAACCTGTCTGCTCAAGTCGGCCTGATTCTGGACAGGCTCTGGACGGATGAGAACTTATGGCAGTCCTGAAAAATGAGGTGAAGAGCTTCATCGTTCAGGCTCTGGCGTGCTTTGACACACCTTCTCAGGTGGTTGAATCCGTCAAGAACGAATTCGGCGTTGTGTTGAGCCGCCAACAGGTGGAAACACACGACCCAACTAAGACGTCCGGCAAGGGTCTGGCGTTGAAGTGGCAAACCCTGTTTCACGACACACGCAAGCGCTTCCGCGAAGAGACGGCTGAGATCCCGATCGCCAACCGAGCATTCAGACTCCGCGCTTTGGGACGGTTCGTCGAGAAAGCCGAGACGATGAAGAACATCGCTTTGGCCATGCAGGTGCTAGAGCAGGCCGCGAAGGAAGTCGGTGACATCTACGTCAACCGGCACCGTAAAGATGAGCCGGACGAAGAGCCGGCAATCCCCACCCGCATTCAAGTAGACGTGGTGGATGCGAGGAAGCCGAATGCCGAGCCTTAACGTTCCGCAGGCTCACTTCCTCACACTGCCCCACAAATTCCGCGCATTCGTTGCAGGGTTCGGCTCAGGCAAGACCTGGGTCGGATGCTCGGCGCTGTGCAAGCACTTCATGGAGTGGCCCGGCGTCAACGCTGGTTACTTCGCACCGACTTACCCGCAGATCCGGGACATCTTCTATCCGACAGTGGAAGAGGTGGCCCACGACTGGGGGCTGAAGACCAAGATCAACCAGGCGAACCATGAGGTTCACATTTACAGCGGCCGGCAGTATCGCGGCACTGTGATTTGCCGGTCGATGGAGAAGCCTCAGACCATCGTCGGCTTCAAGATTGGCCATGCGCTGGTGGATGAGCTGGACGTGCTGACGTCGATCAAGGCGCAGCAAGCCTGGCGCAAGATCATTGCCCGCATGCGTTACAACCTGCCCGGGCTGAAGAACGGGGTGGACGTCACCACGACGCCGGAAGGCTTCAAGTTCGTCTTCTTGCAGTTCGTGAAGCAGCTCCGCGACAAGCCGAAGCTGAACGAGATGTACGGCCTCGTGCAGGCGAGCACGTTCGATAACGAGCTGAACCTTCCAGGCGACTACATCGAGTCGCTGATGGAGTCGTATCCGCCGCAGTTGATCCTTGCGTACCTGAACGGCCAGTTCGTCAACCTGACGTCTGGATCGATCTACCACACGTATGACCGCAAGCTGAACCAGTGCTTCGACACTGTGCAGCCGGGCGAGCCGCTGTTCATCGGCATGGACTTTAACGTCGGCAAGATGGCGGCTGTGACTCACGTCAAGCGCGACCAGGGCCTGCCCCGTGCAGTGGATGAGCTGATGGATGGCTATGACACGCCGGACATGATCCGTCGCATCAAGGAACGCTACTGGGAGCACACCGGCAACGACTACAAGAAGACCTGCGAGATTCGGATCTACCCGGACGCCTCCGGTGATTCGCGCAAGTCGGTCAACGCCAGCGTCACCGATATCGCCATGCTCAAGCAGGCAGGCTTCACGGTCATCGCGCCGGCGGCCAACCCTCCGGTCAAGGATCGGATCAACGCCATGAACGCCATGTTCTGCAATGCGCAGGGCGAGCGGCGTTATCTGGTCAATCCATTCACATGTCCGACCTATGCCGATGGCCTTGAGCAGCAAATCTGGGCGCCCAACGGCGAGCCGGACAAAACCCAGGGCAACGACCACGCCAACGACGGCGGTGGTTACTTCATTCACCGCGAGTATCCGATTATCAAACCGGTCACCGCTATTAAAATGGGATACGCCCGATGAGCAACGACGTCTCCTTCAAGCGGGCGGATTACATCGAGGTACTGGAGCGTTGGGCTACCGTGCGCGATATCTGCGCCGGGCAGCACCGGGTGGTTTCTCGACTCCCTTACATCAACGCTCACGACAAGTCGCCTGAGAACGCCGACCGGAACAAGGCATATCGCGAGCGCGCCGTATTTAAGAACGCTACCGGCCACACCCGCAACGGCTTACTGGGTCTGGCCTTCCACAAAGACCCGACGCTCGATGTACCGAAGAAGCTGGAGTATTTGCAGGACAATGCAAATGGTTCTGGTGTGAGCATCTACCAGCACTCACAAGGTACGCTTGAGAAGGTGCTCGAGGCAGGGCGTCACGGTTTGTATGTCGACTATCACCAAGATGATGGTGTTGGTGGTCACTCGGTGATCTTGTCGTACTGCGCCGAAGACATTATCAACTGGCGCACCGGCATGGTGAATGGTCACAACGTTCTGACGCTGGTGGTACTGCGGGAAATGCTGGAGGTTGAGGACGGTTTTGGCTTCAAGGTGATCGAGCAGTTCCGTGAGCTTGCGCTTGAGCCTGATGGCTTCGTTTGCCGAGTTTGGCGTCGGTCCGGGCCGAGAGGTGGCGGGCCGCTTGAGGTCACGGACACATTCACTCCTGAAGGAATCACCGGGCGGCTTAAGGAAATTCCGTTCACCTTCGTCGGGGCGCAAAACAACGATCCGTCAATCGACGAGTCGCCGCTGTACGACATCGCGATGATCAATCTGGGGCATTACCGCAACAGCGCCGACTACGAAGACAGCGTCTTCTGGTGTGGCCAGGCTCAACCGTGGATTTCTGGCTTGGATGAGCAATGGCGCGACTGGATGGAGAAGAACGGCGTTTACGTCGGCTCCCGCGCCCCGATGATGTTGCCTGTCGGTGGCGCATTCGGGTACGCGCAGCCATTGCCGAACACTCTGGTCAGGGAGGCAATGAACGATAAGAACCAGATGATGATCGAGCTGGGTGCACGCATGGTCGTCGCTTCATTGGCGGCCAAAACGGCTACCGAGTCTCGCGGCGATCAGTCTGCATCGACTTCGGTGCTGGCCGGCTGCGTGGCTAACGTCAGCGAAGCCTATACTCGGGCAATCATGTGGTGCGGTCAGTACATGGGTGTCACCGACAAGGTTGCTTACCAGGTCAATCAGGAGTTCGTCGAGCTGACGGCTGATCCGCAGATGATCACGGCCTTGGTTGGCTTGTGGCAAAACGGCGGCTTCGCGAAGGCAGATCTGCGATCTTACCTGCGCAAACTGGGCTTGATTGCCCCGGAGCGCACGGACTTGCAGATTGATGGCGAGCTTCAAGAGCAGAGCGATGGCCTAGGCTTGGATGATGAGGTACCACCAAATGGCGGCAAACCAAGCAATCCTTGACGCCACGATCCGGCATGCGGTCTTCCTCGAAAAGCTGAAAGCAGGGGAGGTCGGCAAGTTTGCACCTTTCCTCAAGGAGATTGACCGCTCGATCCGGGACAGGCTCACCCAGTCGGACCTGACCGAGTACAACGTAAAGCGCCTGGAAGCGCTGCTGAAGGAAGTCGACAGCCTGCTGCTGGGCATCTTCGACCGCTACAGCGTGCAACTGAACCTGGATTTGATCGACATCGCCAACTACGAAGCTGAGTTCGTGGCCACAAGTCTGGCCAGGTCTGCGCCGGTCGGCGTGTCGCTTGATGTTGCGGCGCCGACAGCTGCGGCCATCAGGGCGGCAGTGCTGACTAATCCGCTCAGCGTGCGTGGCACCGGCGGCGGGAAGCTGCTGAAGTCGTTCATCAAGGGCTGGACCACTGCTGAGCGGGAGCGTGTCACTGGCACGATCCGCCAGGGTTTCTTCGAAGGGCAGACGAACTTCCAAGTCATCCGCAACATTCGCGGCACCAAGGCGGCTGGGTACAAGGACGGCGTCCTGGCAACGACAAATCGCAATGCCAGCACCGTCGTGCACACCGCGATTCAGCATGTGTCATCACAGGCGCGCATGGAAGTGGCCAAGGCCAACACGGATATCGTGGCCGAAATCGAAATGGTAGCCACGCTCGACAGCAAGACCAGTCAGCAATGTCGCTCGATGGACAAGCGGCGCTTCCCGGTCAACTCCGGACCCCGGCCACCATTTCACCCGAATTGCCGCACCACCTTCATTTTGCTGACCAGGCTCAGTGAGCTGTTCGCCAAGGGCGCTACTCGGGCTTCGGTGGGTGCAGATGGCGGCGCGCAGGTCAGCGCGAGTCTCGACTATTACCACTGGCTTCAGCAGCAGCCAGCGTCGTTTCAGGACGTTGCGATCGGCCCTGTCCGGGCCAAGTTGTTCCGTGAGGGTGGGCTGAGCGTCGAGCGCTTTACCGAGCTGCAGCTTGATCGCAACTTCTCGCCGCTGAACCTGGCCCAGATGAAAAGCCTGGAGCCGCTGGCGTTCGAGCGTGCGGGAATCTAGAAACCATGCAAACCCCGATCAAGTGACGTGTTTTTTAGGTGATAGCCTTCTGTTGAACTATCAACAGTAAGGCAGCACACATGGAATCAGCATTAGAACGAAGCACCAGATTCGCAATTGAACTGACCATCAACAGTCTTCGTACCATGTCCGGGACACCTTGGATTACGGGAGATATCCCGGTGGACGATTGCGCACTGGAAGATCCAGATGAGCTGATACGGAAAGTCAGAGACGCTGCAAAAGCATCCGGTTTCGGATGGGTGCAGCTTGACCTGCTACCGAGCGGTAAATGCATACGTATCAACGGACCGAAAGAGTAGATCTGACACTGGCAAGTTTAGGCCTCGGTATATCCGGGGCTTTTTTACGCCTGCAAAGCGGGCAACACATACCCAAGGGGTGCATCAACGTGGCAGAAGAAAACGAAATCGACCTGGACAATCCGGCAATCAAGGCCGCTATCGCGACTGCCGTTGAGACTTCCGTTTCAGGTCTGAAGACCAAAAACACCGAGCTGCTGGGCAAGCTGAAAGACACCACAGGCCGGCTCACTCAGTTCGAGAGCCAGTTCGAAGGACTGAACATTGATGCAGTCAAGGGCTTGCTTGCAAAGGCCGGCCAGGACGAAGAAACCAAACTGCTCACCGAGGGCAAGATTGACGAGGTCTTCGGTAAGCGCACAGAGCGCCTGCGCGGTGACTTCGACAAGCAGCTGAAGACTGAGAAGGAGCGCGCCGACAAAGCCGAATCCTTCGCGGGTAAGTTCCGGGACAAAGTCCTGGGCGACTCTATCCGCTCCGCCGCCATCAAGGCCGGGGCATTGCCTGAGGCCGCAGACGATCTGATCTTGCGCGCCAAGGGCCAGTTCACGCTCAACGAAGATGGCGATGCTGTTGCAGTCGACAAAGATGGCCAAGCCATCCTCGGCAAAGATGGCAAGACCCCTCTGACCCCGCTCGAATGGGCGGAATCACTGCGCGAAAGCGCGCCTCATCTGTGGCCAAGGGCTTCAGGGACCAATGCCCCGGGCGGGGGTGGCGGTAATGCCGCACTGAAGCGCTCCGAAATGACGTCTGTGGCCAAGCGTGAATTCATCACGAAGAACGGCCAGGACGCTTACCTGAAATTGCCCAAATAATGGAGTAACCCATGGCGACTACCGTCAACTCGGACATGATCGTTTACAACGACCTTGCCCAAACCGCCTATCTGGAGCGTATCCAGGACGTGATCGACGTTTTCAACGCATCTTCCAATGGCGCGTTGATTCTGGATAACGAACTGATCGAGGGCGATCTGCGCAAGCGCGCTTTCTACAAACTCGGCGGCGCCATCGCTCACCGAGATGTCAACTCCACTGCTGCTGTTGCCGGCCAGAAGATCGGCTCCGGTGAAATGGTCGGCGTTAAAGTGCCGTTCAAGTACGGCCCTTACGAAACCACTGAAGAGGCGTTCAAACGCCGTGCACGCTCGCCGGAAGAATTTTCCGAACTGGTCGGCATGGATTACGCCGACGCAGTGCTGGAAGGCTATATCCAGTACGCAATGGCCGCTCTGAAAGCTGCCATCGGCGCGAACGCCAACATGGTCGCTACCGCCAGCTTTGCCACCGACGGCAAGAAGGCGCTAACCAAGGGAATGCGCAAGTTCGGCGACCGCTTCGGTCGCATTGCGCTCTGGACCATGGACTCGGCCACCTACTTCGATATGGTCGATCAAGCCATCACCGAGAAGGTGTACGAAGAAGCTGGCGTGGTCATCTACGGCGGTCAGCCGGGCACCATGGGCAAGCCGGTCCTGGTATCGGACACCATCCCTGCGGAGACCATCTTCGGCCTGCAGGCGGGCGCGATCAAAATCACCGAGTCTCAGGCTCCGGGCTTCCGCTCGTACAACATCGACAATCAGGAAAACTTGGCGATGGGTTTCCGCGCCGAGGGCACCTTTAACCTGGACCTGCTGGGCTACAGCTGGAAGGACTCCACGGGCGGCGTGAACCCGAACCTGGCTGCAATCGGTGCTGGTGCCAACTGGACCAAGTATGCAACCAGCGACAAGGTCACGGCCGGCGTCCTGATCGACCTGTCCGCGCCTTAATCGGCTCACTCAAAACGGGCGGCCTTCAGTGGTCGCCTTGGAGATACTCATGGAACTCATCTATTCCGCTCAGAAGACGGATTTTGATCCGCAAAAGCGCTACCGCAACCCGGAGCACTTCGAGCGACCAGAAGCCGGCGTGACCAGCGTGCTGGTGGTTGGCGAGTGGCCGAACGTGGTTGATGCCTACGAGAATGTCGGCGTCGAAGTGGCGGTGAAGGACGTTGCGCGGGTGCTGGTTGTTGGTGCTGGCGGTAACAAGGCTGAGCTGGAAGACCTGATCGGCAAGCTGCGCATTGAAAGCGATACGGTCCGTGCTGTCATTGATGGGCTCGACGCTGGCGAAATCGAAAAGCCGGAAGCCGGCGAGCTCGCAGTCCGCCTGTACGATGCGCTGGAGCACATTCGCGTGAAGGTGGATGAGCTGGCCACCAGTCGCGATGCTCTCGCCACAGACAACGAGAAGCTGCGCATTGAGCTGGACGCGCTGAACGCAGGCGACGGACAGGAGGTCGACGCCATCAAGGTCAAACTCGATGCGGCCGGCGTGAGCTACCGGGCAAACGCCTCGAAAGAATCCTTGGAAAAGCTCGTCGCCGACCTGCCCAAGGCGTGATACTGCGGCTACCGGCAATCCGGTGGCCAATCATTCAAAACTCAATCCAGCGAGTTGATCCATGACACTCATCATCGAGGACGGCACCGGCAAGTCAGACGCCGAAAGCTACGCGAGCGCTGCGGACCTGGTCATGTACGCCGGAAAATTCGGCGTGACCATCCCTGCGGACGAGCCAGCGCAAGAAGCACTGCTTCGCCGGGCCGCCTTGGCGATGGATGGCAAGACCTGGAAAGGGCGCAAGACGGATAGCGATCAAGCTCTGGCCTGGCCGCGCCGAGGGGTTGAACTGGACTGCCAGATCAAGCCCGACAACTACCTTCCGGCGCGCATTCAGTACGGACAAATGGCTTTGGCCGCTGAGATTCACACCGACGATATCGACCCGGTAGAGAAGCGCAAAGGCGCAATCACCCTGGAGCGTGTCGAAGGCGCGGTAACTCGCGAATACGCGACGATCTCCAACACGAGTGGACGACTGTTGCCGGCGGCGCCGGACCGGCCGAGCGCGACGCAGTTTGCCGATTACTTGCAGAAGAGAGGATTGTTCGCCGTGCGGGCTTAGTGATAGCTTTGTGCCTTTATTTATGTGATGAGGTCGGTATGGATATTAATTTTTCACCAAAAGACGCTGAAGCTTGGGATAAATACCTTTCCGCGGCTATCGGAGTAACTGCACCGCTTTCTGGCTCGTCCGACGAAGCGGTTTCGACCGCAGCAGCCCTAGCCGATAAAATGCTTGCTGCTCGACAAGCAAGAACAGAAGCGTATAACGAGTACCTGCTAAGTTAGTTCTAAAAATCCCAGCCTCCGAGCTGGGATTTTCATATCTGGAGCCACCATGGCCTTCTACGACGAAATGGCCGTGATGGCTCTGGAGATGATCACAGAGTTCGGCCAGCCCGTGACCATCCGGGCAATTACCGTCGGCGAGTACGATCCGGACGCCGGTAGTGCACCGCCTGACACCGTCATCGAGCAGACCGCCCGAGGCATCCTGCTCGACTTCACCGGCCAAGAATTCCAGAACAACAGCCTCATCAAGCAGGGTGACAAGAAGCTCAAGATCGCCGCGAAGGGACTGGCATGGGTGCCTGACCTGCTAAACAAGGTCGTGGTTCAAGGCCGCACCTGGTCAATCGTCCCGCCACTGAAAGAGATCAACCCAGCCGGCACGCCGATCCTGTATGAATTGCAGGTGCGATCATGAGCCGCGCCGGTTCCGGCCAGTCCGGCAGTTTCGCCCTGAGCCTTGCCGAGTTTGCGGCCCAGGCCACAGAAGCGATCGACGCGAGCCTGCGCGAGATCATCATCGAGGTTGGCAGCAGCGTTATCCGTATGTCGCCGGTGGGGAATCCCGAGATTTGGGCGCAAAACACGGTAGCTCGCGAGTACAACAAGACTGTCGACGACCACAACAGCAACATGCGCAGCGATCCAGCCAACCTCACGAAAGCAGGCAGGCTCAAGCCAGGTCGCAAGCTGAACGACGGCATGGATATCGCTGCACCAGAAGGTTATGTCGGTGGGCGGTTCCGAGCCAACTGGCATCTTTCGATTGATGTCGTCGAGAACGTGACCTTTGACGAGGTTGACCCGAGCGGCCAAGAGACGATCGCTGCACTGGTCTCGGCGGTCAGCGACTTCACTGCGGGCCAGACCGCTTACCTCATAAACAACCTGTCGTACGCCATTCCGCTCGAGTTCGGTCATTCTAAACAGGCGCCCGGCGGCATGGTTCGCATCACCGTGGCCCGTTTCCAGCAGATCGTGCAGGAAGCCATCAGGAACAACCAAGTATGAGCCACAACATCATCGCCTCGATCTACGAGGCAAAGCTGATCGCCTGGGCGAAAGCCTTGCCGACCCCATTAAAGGTTGTCGTCGAGAACGAGGCGTACACGCCAGTTAACGGTGCAACCTACCTGAAGGCCTTCACACTGCCAGCTGACACCGCGAGCAATACTCTTGGTGGCGACCACAAGCTGTACACCGGCGTGTTTCAGGTCAGCATCGTGACGCCATCGGGTAAGTACCGCGGTGCAGCTGGCGCACTGGCAGATCAGATTGCCGCATTGTTTCCGCTGCACGAGCGAAACACCAAAGGCGCTGTGACGGTCGTGACCATGACGCCAGTCGATCCCGGCCCAGGCATACCCGACGACACCACATTCACCGTGCCTGTGTCGTTCATGTACCGAGCCGACACCAACTAATCCGCCCATTGGGCAAACCCAGAACCCGCCATTGAGCGGGTTTTGTCATTTCTGCAAAGAGGAAAAATCAATGGGCTACAAACTCCCCAATGGCGCGACCATTCAGCACGGCGCCACTTACGCCGCCGAGTTGCCATTCACTGCTCTGTCCAACGCCACTGAGGCAGTCGCCACGGTTACAGGCAGCACTCTGGCTGCCGGTGACATTGTCCTGGTCACTGCCGGCTGGAGCCGCTTGAGCAACCGCGTGGTGCGAGTCAAAACGGCCACCGCAACTTCGACCACTCTCGAAGGAATCGATACCACAGACGTTCAGGTCTATCCGGCCGGTGGCGGAGTTGGCACCTTGAAGAAGGTCTTGACCTGGGTGCAGATCCCGCAAGTGACGGATGTAGCGTTCTCCGGCGGCGAGCAAAACTATCTGGATGTGGTTTTCCTTGAAGACGACCAAGGCAAGCAGATCCCGACTGATAAGTCTGCCGCGAGCATGGCGCTGACCATTGCCGATGACCCTGCTCAGGCATTCAACGCTGTGCTGCTCGCAGCAGACGCAGGCAAAAAGGTCCAGGCTGCGCGGATGAACCTGCCCGGAACCGACACCGTTCTCTATGGGGCGTACACCTCGTTCTCGAAACAGCCGGCGGTATCGCGCAACAACCTGCTGACCCGCACCGTCAACCTGGCGTTGCAGGCTGAACCCACTCGCTACCTGTCGTAAGGAATCCCCATGGCAAAGTTTTCCATTGCGCCAAAGCCAACGTTCACCGTCGATGTGCCTATTCCTCAAGTCGGCGGCGCGCCGTCAATGGTGCCGTTCACATTCAAGTATCGCGACCGCACCGCCTTGGCTGAGCTCTTCGACAACTGGAAGCAGAAGGCGAGCGAACTCGGCGAGCGCTTCAAAGGGACTGAGCCAACGCTTGTGGAGATCACTGCAGCCGAAGTTGAGCAAGGCGTCGAGCAGATCAAGGATCTGGTCGTGTCCTGGGGCTTCGGCGACAAGTTCAGTGACGAGTCGATCACCGCCCTGGTGAAGAGTTGTGTTGGAGTGTCGGACGCTGTCGTGAAGGCCTACAGCGAAGCCTTCGGTAAGGCCCGACTGGGAAACTGACCGACGTCGCACGCGCACTGTATGAGCCGACCACTGATTCCAATGTCCTTTCGGTGTTCGGTCTTTCTCCGTCGGATGTCGATGACACCTTCGAAGTCTGGCCGGACAACTGGAAGGCGTTCCTCGTCATGGATTCGATGTGGACTCAGTGGCGTACAGGCGCATGCGGCGCGACCGGTCTTGATTACGGCGTCCTACCCGACGTGATGAAACTCGTCGGCGTCCCTGCAAAGGATCGCCCCCGCGTGTTCCAAGACATCCGCGTAATGGAATCGGAAGCTATCGCGGTGATGGCTGAAGCCCGCGACAACAGCCCGTGAAGACGGGCACTTATTCAAGGTGAGTCGATGAACATTGCAGAACTCGGCATCAAGGTCGATTCGGCTGATGCCGCAAACGCTGCGACCGATCTCGACAAGCTGACAAAGGCCGGCGATCGCGCCGAGCAATCCGCCGTCGGCCTGATGAAAGAGATGGAAGCGCTGGAGAAGTCGTTGTCGAAGGGCGCGACCACCACGCAGGAACTGGCGAAGCAGCGTGAGAGCCTGGCGAAACTCACCAAGACAGGCGCTTACGGTGAGGCTGAATTCACCAAGATCACCGCGCGGCTCGATAAACAGCAAGTGGCCTTGGCCAAGTCGACCCTGGATGAGCAGAAGGCTTTAAACAGCCTGCTCGGTGCAATTGATCCGGCCCGCGCGGCCATGGGCAAGCTGGATACTCAGGTCGAGCAACTGGGTAAGCACCTTGATGCCGGTCGCATCAGTCAGGACCAGTACAACTCTGCCCTGGGCAAAATCAACGGTAACTATGCTGCGCTGGAGAAAACCGCCACTGGTTTCGACCGACTGAAGCTCGGAACCCGGCAGGCACAGGAAAACGTCGTGCAGCTCGGTAACGCGCTGTCGTCCGGCGATTGGGGTAGCGGTGTCCGTGCCGTGGCTCAGCTTGGGGCCGGCGCAGGCGCGGGGGCGGCGGGATTGCTCGCCATCCTCGCACCGCTCGCGTTGGCCACCGCAGCCGTGGGCGCACTGGCATACGCCTATTACAAGGGCAGCGAAGAGCAGGACAGTTACAACAAGTCACTGATTCTCACAGGCAGCTACGCCGGTGTGAGTGCAGGGCAACTGGGCGATATGGCGCGCCAGGTGAGCGCCACTGTCGGCACCACCGGGCAGGCTGCCGAGGTACTGGCGCTGCTGGCTGGTAACGGGAAGATCGCCGGCGAGAGCTTCGCCGGGATCACTCAGGCCGCCGTGTCGATGCAGGAAGCCACCGGCAAGGCTGTGAGCGAGACGATAGCTGAGTTCTCCAAGCTGGCCGACGACCCGGTCAAGGCGTCGGCTGCATTGAATGAGCAGTATCACTACCTGACCGCCTCGGTTTATTCGCAGATCGCCGCACTGGAACAGCAAGGCGACCACGCCGGCGCGGTGAAGCTGGCGACCGAGCAATATGCCGATGCAATCAATGAACGCACTCCGAGGATCCTTGAAAACCTCAGCTTCTGGGAAAAGGGATACAACGCTGTCGCGCGAGCAGCCGACAACCTGAAAAATATCGGCCGTAGCGACATCGGCGCTGATATCGAGCAAGCTCAGCGGAACCTCGCCCGGGCAGAGGCCGGCGATGTTGGCGTATTTCAGAACAAGCAGGAGATGATCGGGTTCTACCGCGACCGACTGAACATGCTTGAGGATCAAAAGGCCGCTGAAGCTGACATCGCAAAGTATGAAGGTGAGCAGGCAAAGGTCCAGAAAGGCGCCGTTGTTGCGATGGCCAAGGTCGACGCACTCACCAAGTCTTCTTGGACGAATGAGCAAAAGCGCGCTGATGCACTGAAAGAATATCGCCGGCAACTCGACGACATCCGTAAGGCGGACCCCAAGGACAAGCGTCTTGAGCAGTCAGTCGTTGACAAGAACATGGCGAATATCAACGACAAGTTCAAGGACCCGACGGCCGCCGCAGGCAGCGCTGACCTGACCGGCTTCAACAACGCGAAGAACGCCCTGGCTGAGACCCTGGCCTACTACAAAGACGCTGACAAGGAGTTGGAAGCTTTGCAGCGTGCGGGCGTGATCTCCCAAGCCAGCTACACCGAGCAACGCATCAGCCTACTGAAGCAGCAGTCGGAAGAAGTTGCTCACAGCTACCAGTCGGAAATCGACGCGCTCGAAGCGGCGAAGGCCAAAAAGGGCACGACTGCCGCGCAAGTCATCCAGATTGATCAGAAGATTGCGGATGCGCGCTCAGCGATGGTCAAGGCGCAGCAGGACAGTGAAAGCGAGCTGTCGATCATCGCCACCAAAGAGCAAGGCCGCTTAAACAAGCAGACCTTGGCCGTCCAGACCTACACAAGCGCGCTTCAGCAGCAGGTCGATACGCTTCGGCAGCAGGGCTTGCGCGCAGCTTCCGGTCTGGGCCAGGGTGATCGGCAGCGCGGGCTGACGGATCAGCAAAACGGCATTGACGATCGCTTCGATCAGCAACGTCTGGAACTGGCAAACCAATACGGCGATGGCTCGCGCGGCATGAGTCTCGACGAGTACACCCAGAAGTTGACGGCGCTGAAAACCACCCAGCAGGATCTGCACGACACCGTGCAATCCAACTATGACGAGATGACCGCGGCTCAGGGTGACTGGGGCGCCGGCGCATCGTCGGCGTGGCAGAACTATTTGGAGTCGGCTCGGGACGTGGCCGGGCAGACGAAAAGTCTGTTCAGTAACGCCTTCAGTTCGATGGAAGACGCCATCGTCAACTTCGCCATGACCGGGAAGCTGTCGTTCGCGGACTTCGCCAAGTCGATCCTCGCAGACATGGCGCGCATCGCCACACGGCAAGCCAGTTCGGCGTTGCTCAGCAGCTTGGTGGGTGCTGCCACGAGTTACTTGGCCGGGAGCGCGGCAGGTGCGCCACCTACGTCAGCAGGGTCCACCGCCGCCGGATATTCCAACACCTACTTTCCACAAGCGGACGGTGGTGCGTGGGGTTCCGGCGTGCAGCTATTCGCGAATGGTGGCGCCTTCACCAACAACGTCGTGAGCAAGCCGACCGCTTTCGGGATGGCCGGGGGACAAACTGGCGTAATGGGCGAGGCCGGACCAGAGGCGATCATGCCGCTGACTAGGACGGCCGGTGGCGCGCTGGGTGTTCGGGCGCTTGGCGGGGGATCTAGTGGCGGAACCACAATCAGTGTGCAGGTCATGGTGGCCGGCGACGGATCGACCAGCTCAACAACTGATGATCCTGCTTACGAGCAGTTCGGCAAGGACTTGGCCGATTTTGTCGATCAGCGTTATCAGAAGCTCGTGAGCCAGGACCTGAGGCAGGGCGGGAAAATCAACAGGGCCATCAAGGGGTGATCCATGGCAATTGAGCGATTCACCTGGCAAACGGAAAAGGGTGCGACGGGCGACATCAAGCAGCGCGTTCGCACCAAGGGTTTCGGTGACGGTTACAGCCAGTCTGTTTCGGACGGCATCAACAACGAGCAGCAGTCTTGGCCGGTCACCCACACGGGTAGTTCGGAACGGATCAAGGAAATCATCACGTTCCTGCGCCGCCACAAGGGGGCAAAGGCTTTCCTGTGGACGCCGCCCCTGGGCGAACTGGGGCTCTACAAATGCACCGGCTTTCAGCCGTCACACAAAGGCGGATCGGTTTACACACTGACCGCCACCTTCGAACAAACCTTTCACCCCTGAGGTAACGCCGTATGGCTTTGATTACGGACATCCAGAAGCTGGAGCCCGGCGGGGAGGTGCGGCTGTTTGAAATCGATGGCACGGAGTACGGTGCGGACGTTCTGCGCTTTCACGCTCACGCCATTCCACACACGCCCGATGAGCTTTTGGCTTATGAGGGTTCAACTGAAGAGCTGCCGGCAAAGTCGATCATTTGGCAGGGCAACGAATACGCAGCCTGGCCGGTGCAGATCGAGGGCATCGGCGCCGACAGCAATGGCAGCGCCACTCGGCCCACGTTCATGGCGGCCAACGTCAACGGACGCATCACGGCGCTGTGCTTGGCCTTCGATGACCTGTTGAAGTTTCAGCTGACCGTGCGCGAGACGATGGTCAAGTACCTGGACGCGGCGAATTTCCCTGAAGGCAATCCGACTGCCGACCCGACCCAAGAAGCGCTGGAAATTTGGTTTATCGATCAGAAGACCGGCGAAGACGGCGAGTTAGTGCAGTGGGAGTTGTCTTCACCTGGTGAGATCGACAACCACGGATTGCCAGGTCGGCAGATGACGACCTTCTGCCACTGGGCAATGACCGGCGGCTACCGCGGGCCAAACTGCGGTTACACCGGAGGCGCCATGTTCGATGACGACGACAACCCCACGGACGACCCGAGCAAGGACGAGTGCAAAGGCGGCCTCAAGTCCTGCAAGTTGCGCTTCGGCCAGAACAACCAACTTCCTCACGGCGGATTCCCCGCGGTGTCACTGATCGCACGGAGCTGACCATGCGCAAGCACATCTTGAGCGCAATGGCAGCGCACGCAGCAGCCCAGCATCCGAAAGAGGCTTGCGGGTTGTTGCTGGCGATCGGCAGGAAACAGAAGTACTTCCCATGCCGGAACATCGCCACCGAGCCGACCGAAGAGTTTCGAATCGATGCTGAGGATTACGCCGCAGCGGAAGACGTGGGTGAGGTGATCGGCATCTTCCACACTCACCCGGACGCAACCAGCCGGCCGTCTCCGCACGACGTTGCCATGTGCGAGGCGACAGCCTTGCCCTGGCACATCCTCAGTTGGCCGGAAGGGGATCTGCGCAGCATTACCCCAAGCGGCAATACGCCGCTGCTCAACCGGCCGTTTGTACATGGGGCCTGGGACTGTTGGCAGATCTGCGCGGACTGGTACCAGCGCGAGTGGGGGCTGGAGTTCGAAGTCTTTAAGCGAGAAGAGGGGTGGTGGGAAAGTGCTGAGGCTGAAAGCCTGTACGAATCCAACTACGAGGCTGCCGGCTTCGTGCGAGTTGACCGGCCGCAGCGCGGCGACATGATAGTTATGGCGGTCGGCCGAACGGCTCATCCGAACCACGCCGGGATTTACCTCGGTGTCGATCCAGTGCTGCCAGATGAAGAGCCGAACTGCTTTGGGCCGGGGCCTTTCCTGCTGCACCACCTTTATGGGCGCCCGAGCGAAATCATCGTGTTCGGCGGGCCATGGATGGACCGAGCGCGTCTAATTCTTCGACACAAGAACGCCCGGTGATACAGTCGGCGTTTTAGGACGAGGAAAAATCATGCGGATCTTGATAGGCGCGGTGACAGTAATGTTTTTGGCTGGGTGTGTGTCACCGACTGACTTGCGGAGTAACACTCCAACGGTGAGTACTGCGACGAAAAAGAGTCCGAAACAATACGCTTTGTGCGTCTTTCCTAGATGGCAGGATGCGAGATCTGAGGCAACGATGTCCGAAACTGAAAATGGTTATCGGCTTGTAATCGGCGCTATGCAGTTGACCGATGAGCTATTGGAGATCAAGAAGACTGCTGCTGGTAGCTCGGTGGTATTTTATCAGCGAGTAGCTTGGATGCCAGGCGTCGGCCGAACCGCGGTTGAATCCGCAGTAAGTAACTGCCTTTAAGCGATTAACAAAGGAATAATCATGCGGATTTTAATAGGCGCTGTGGCGGTGATGCTTTTGGCGGGGTGTTCGACATCACCAGTTCCTTCTTCCCAAGCATCGCAGGCGCCAGCCCAGCAGCTTTTGAAGTTCCAAAGCAAGCCTGCAGGTAGCTTCGGAACAGTGCAGGTGATACGCGACTCGGGACATACAGGTAGTTTCTGCTCAATGGCTGTCTTCATCGACGGCGAGAAGGTTGCTTTGCTTGACCCGGGTCAGAAAGCCGCATTCTTTGTGCCTCCAGGTCCGTTGACTTTGGGTGCCGCATATTCTGGATCAGGAATGTGTGGGATGGGGGCCGAGCGTATCGAGCGAGATGCGGTGGCAGCGCAGAACTCAGTGAAGAAGTACCGAGTGTTTACTGGTGGTGATGGGCAGATAGATATTTTGCCTACGACACTGTGAGATCTAAAAACCGCCCGAGAGGCGGTTTTTTTATACCTGGAGAAAATAATGGCTGCATTTGCTATCGACTATCAGCCCATGACCACGATCAGGCTTTACGGGCAACTGCGGCAATTTGGTCGATCATTCAGGCTTTCTGTGCGTTCCCCGGCGGAGGCCATAAAAGCGCTGTGCATTCAGATCCCCGGTTTTGAACGTTTCATTTCAAATGCAAAATCCCAAGGGATAGAGTTCGCGGTCTTCCGCGGCTCTAAAACTGTTCAAGAGAACGAGCTGAGTTTCAGCGGCTCTGACGAAATTCGTATTGCACCAGTAGTCACAGGGAGCAAGCGGGGAGGATCCTTTCAAACCATTGTTGGCTCTGTCCTAATCGCTGTCGCATTTGTGCTGTCGTTCACACCGTTCGCTGCAGCTTCACCATTCCTCTATCAGGTTGGCGCTGCAATGGTGATCAGCGGAGTCATTCAAATGCTCAGTCCGCAAGCCAAAGGCTTGAAGACGAGCGCTGCCCCCGAGAACACCCCGGGATATGCCTTCGGCAGTGCGAAGAACACCACAGCGTCCGGTAACCCGGTACCGCTCTGCATCGGCAAGCGCCGGTGGGGTGGCGCGATCATCAGTGCCGAGATTTATGCAGAAGACCAGATGTAGCCAGATCGCTGAACAACACAGCCGCCCATGAGGCGGTTTTTTATTGCCTGGAGAAAAGCATGGGCGCAGCACAGCAGCATGATATCTACGGCGCCAAGGGCGGATCGGACAAGCCGAAAACCCCAACTGAGGCACCCGACAGTCTGCGCTCGGTGGCCATGGCCAAGATCCTGATTGCGATCGGCGAGGGCGAGTTCGCCGGCAACCCGACCGCGCAAGACATCTTCCTCGACAACACGCCGCTGCAAGATCCCCAGGGCAATATGAACTTCCCCAACGTGAAGTGGGAGTTTCGCAACGGGTCGGTCGAGCAAGGCTACATTCCGGGCATCCCGTCGGTCGCGAACGAGACCTCACTGGGTATCGAATTGCGCAGCGGCACGCCGTGGGTTCGAGCGATCAGCAACACCGAACTGTCAGCAGTGCGCCTGCGCTTCGCTTGGCCAGCGCTGCAATCGGTTGATGCCAGTGGCAACGTGAATGGTTACCGGATTGAATACAAGGTTGAGCTGGCTACCGATGGCGGTGCCTATCAGCAAGTGCTGAGCGAAGCCGTCGACGGTAAGACGACCAGCACCTATGAGCGTACTCGTCGCATTGACCTGCCCGCCGCTACCAGCGGCTGGCTGTTCCGCGTCACCCGCACTACGCCGAACCAAAACAACAACAAAATCGCCGACACCATGCAGATCGCTGGCTTCACCGAAGTCATCGACGCCAAGCTGCGTTATCCGAACACCGCGCTGCTCTACATCGAATTCTCGGCCGAGCAGTTTCGCAACATCCCGGTGGTGACCATCGACTGCCAAGCCCGAAAGTGGCTAGTGCCGAGCAACTACAATCCGGAAACGCGAAGCTATACCGGGATTTGGGACGGCACTCTCAAGGAAGCCTGGACGGACAATCCGGCCTGGGTCACCTACGGCGTCACGGTGAATGACCGCTTCGGCTTGGGCCGTCGCATCAAGCCGTGGCAGGTCGACAAGTGGGAGCTGTACCGGATCGCCCAGTACTGCGATCAGTTGGTTCCGGACGGAAAAGGCGGCCAAGAGCCGCGCTTCATCTGCAACCTGAACCTGCAGGGCAAAGCCGATGCCTGGGCACTGCTGCGCGATATCTCGGCAATCTACCGGGGCATGACCTACTGGGCCCACGGCCAGGTCTTCACGCTGTCCGACATGCCGCGCGCCACCGACTTCGACTTTGCCTACACCCGGGCGAATGTCATTGACGGCAAGTTCACTTACTCGAGCGCTTCGGAGCGCACTCGCTACAGCCGAGCCCTGATCAGCTACGACAACCCGGCCAACAATTACGACACCGACGTCACCGCAGTGACTGATGCCAAGCTCCAGCGGCGCTACGGCGACAACCCGCTGGAAATCAGTGCGATCGGCTGCACCCGCGAATCGGAAGCGCAGCGGCGCGGTAAGTGGGCACTGCTGACCAATTCGAAAGATCGCGGAATCAACTTCCGTGTAGGCCTGGATGGTCGTATCCCGCTGCCTGGCTACGTCATTCCCGTGGCTGACGAACTGTTGGCCGGCCGCGCGATTGGCGGGCGCATCTCGGCAGTTGCGGGCAGCGCTATCACGCTGGACCGCGATACCCAGGCCAAGGCCGGGGACCGTTTGATCCTGAACCTGCCCAACGGCAAGTGTGAGGGCCGCACCGTGCAATCCGTGGCGGGGCGCGTGGTCACCGTGACGGTTGCTTTTTCTGCGGCGCCTGAGCCTGAACTTGTCTGGGCACTGGATGCCGATGACCTGGCTGTGCCGCTGTATCGCGTGACCAGCGTGTCCCGGCCGGAGCCCGGCGTCTTCGAGATATCGGCCGTCCAGTACGACCCGAGCAAGTTCGCTTACATCGACACAGGTGCACGGCTGGAAGAGCGGCCGATCAGCGTCATTCCGATCACTGTCGTTCCGGCACCGGCGAGCGTTACCGTGATATCGAACTCTGTCGTGTCCCAGGGCATTGCCGTGGCCACCATGTCCATCACCTGGCCGGCGGTGAACGGCGCAGTTGCGTATGACGTCGAGTGGCGCAAAGACAGCGGCAACTGGATAAAGCTGCCGCGTACAGGCTCCACCGGCGTGGATGTCGTCGGCATCTATGCAGGGGCTTACTTGGCCCGCGTCCGTGCGGTCAGCGCCTTCGACATCTCGTCGATCTGGCGCAGCTCGATGCTGACGAATCTCAAGGGCAAGGATGGACTGCCGCCGGCGGTTTCATACCTCACGGCCACTCCTTTGCTGTTCGGCATCTACCTCAAATGGGGCTTCCCGGATGATGCGGAGGATACCCAGCGTACCGAAATCTGGTACGGGCCTACGACCAGTCTGGAGGCTGCCACCAAGCTCACGGACCTGTCATACCCGCAAAGTGATTTCTCGATGCTAGGGCTGCGTGCCGGCGTTACATTTTTCTTCTGGGCGCGGTTGGTCGACCGCATCGGCAACATCGGGCCTTGGTACCCGATCGGGATTGGCGTCATGGGGCAGTCGAGCGCGGACGCGGCGGCTATTTTGGAAATGATCGCCGGTCAGATTGGCGAGACGGAACTGGGCCAAGACCTGCTGGATGAGATCAACAAAATCCCCGGCCTTCAGGACCAGATCGACGCGCTCGACGGCCTGTCCGCCTACAAACCGGATCAGGTCTACGAGAAAGACCAGATGGCTGTTGCAGATGGGAAAATCTTTCAGGCCAAGGGCGAAGTGCCAATCAACACGCCACCACCGAACGCGACCTACTGGCTGGATGTCGGGCAGTCGATCGAGACAGCGAATGGACTGGCACAACAGGTGGCTTTCAATACAGCTGACATCAGCGAGATTGATGGTGTAGTCACCGCCCAGGCAACCGCGTTCGAGGCGTTGCGTGCAACATCGCGTGATGACAACGGCGAAGGTGACCTGGCGGATGCGCTCAAAGGCTGGACCAGCACCGCGGCGATCGCTTCGGAATCTCGGGTTCGCACCTCTGAAAACGAGGCGTTCGCGCAGCGCATCACCACCTTCGATGCAAAGCTCGGCGAAAACGCTGCCAACATCACCGAGCTGGAACAGGTGGTCGCCACCAACGAGTCAGCAACGGCGACGAAGATCGATCAGATCAGCGTAACCGTTGGGCAAAACGGCACGGCGATTGAGCAGAACACTGCGGCCATTCAGCAGACGTCTACGGCCTACGCCGATACCGCGGGCAAGCTGAGCACCATGTGGTCGGTGAAAATGCAGGTGTCGGCCGGCGGTCAGTACGTGGCTGCCGGCATTGGCCTTGGAATCGAGAACACCGGCGCGGGACTGCAAAGTCAGTTTTTGGTAAGCGCCGACCGATTCGCTGTCGTCAACTCCATCGCTGGTGGGGCCATCTCGGTTCCGTTCGCGGTTCAGGGTGGCCAGGTGTTCATCAACTCGGCGTTCATCGCCGACGGCACCATCACCAACGCCAAGATCGGCAGTTACATCAGCTCCACGAACTACATCCCCGGTGTACAGGGTTGGATCCTCAACAAGGATGGAACGCTGGAGATCAACGGTATTGTCCCAGGGCAGGGCCGCCTGGTCATCAACTCGCTGAACGTGTCCGTCTACGACGTGAACAACGTGCTGCGTGTACGTCTTGGTTACTTGGGGTGAGAAATGGCTTATGGGATGCGGATTTGGGGCGCCGATGGGACGCTTCAGGTCGACGAAAACTCGTTCACCATGCGGGTGGTTTTATCCACCCAGGTCACATTTGCAACTGCCGGGAAGGGAAATCAGGACTTCGCTGTCCCGGGTTGCGATGCCTCCAACTCGGTGGCGATCGTGATCCCGGTCGGGCCGTACAACGAAGCGGCATCGTGGCAGTTTGAAACTGAAATGTTGTCGGGGGTGGCGCGCGTCTACAACCACACACGCACCTTCGCAACGAGTTTATCCACCAGTGGGACCATGCGATTGATGGTCATAAGGTTTGCCTGATGAGTTTTGGCCTCAGTTTCGTCAACAACAGCAACCAGGTGGTGATCGACTCGGAGTTTGCGCGGCTCAATGTCATCTGTACCGGACGTTATACGCCGACGCAGGAGTCAGGCCTTGGGTCAACCACCTTCTTTCCGCGCGTCATCACCAGCCAGGAGCCACCACTGGTGTTTTGCCGGCCTGATACTGGAGGTGTCGGTGGCCTTACCGCCATGCAGGTGATTGGATCGGCCGGGAACTGGACCGGTTTCTATGTCCGAGCCTACGACGTGAACACCAACCAGCCGAACGGACGGTACTTCGCGGCCACGTTCGGCGCCCAGCCAGTAGCAACTTATGGTATGCGGTTGTGGGACGGCTCCTCGAAGTTGTTGTTTGACTCCGGCACGTCGACGGCGCTGTTCACGCGTGCATTTCAGAACTGGGCCTATGTGCGTTCGGAGACCTCTCCAACCGGCAGCACTCGTAGCTTCTACACGGTGCCGTTTAACTTCCCGGAAAACGAATACATGCTGATCAACACCTTCGGCATGAACATGTTGACTGGCTCTCCTGCTGGTCGATTGGTCAAAACCCTCTGGAGCTTCAGCACCGGGACGCTGTACGCCGTCACTGATGGATTCTCCAACCCTTTCGCCTTCTTCCTGCCGGCTGTGTTCGCAAAACTCGCCGTCTAACAACCTCGATTAGGAAGTACTCCATGCCTTGGTACAAAGCCGGGACGGTTTCTGTCACCCAAAATTCCAATGCCGTGATCGGTACGGGGACTTCTTTCTTCGTCAATGGCCGTGTCGGGGATGGTTTCCTCGGGCCGGATGGCGGCTGGTACGAAGTCATCAACATCATCAGCGATACGGCCTTGGCAATCTCGCCTCCGTACCAGGGTGCCACTGCAGCCGCTGGTGGTTACGCGCTGGCACCGCTTCAGGGTTACGTGAAGGATTCGGCGGACGCGTTGCGTGCGCTGGTGAATCAATACGGCGGCGTGCTGGGTGTGCTCGGTGTTACACCGACGCTTCCAGGCGTTCGGACCGCGCTAAACCTAACGGATACCGGCGGGCTGCCAGAGGGGACCAACAAGTACTTCACGGACGCCAGGGCTCTAGGTGCTGCGCTCACAGGTTTCGTAACCACCGATGTCACTCCTGTTGTCGCAACCGATCTCGTAGTTGCGGCATTCGGAAAGCTTCAAGCCCAGGTCAGCGCTAGAGCCGTGAAGGGGGCGAATGGCGATATTACTTCCCTGTCAGGACTCACCACACCGCTGACCATCGCTCAGGGTGGCACGGGCCGAAGCGACGGCTTGGCGTGGGGCAAACTCAAGGGAACGCTGAGTGATCAGACTGATTTGGTTGCTGCGTTGGCGGCAAAGATCACTGGTAGCAAGCAAGGATTAATCAACGCATCAGTAATGTTTGTTGGTTCTGGTCCTTCGATCGTCAACAACTTCAACGTGGCTTCCATCACCAAGGTATCGACTGGCATTTATGACATCAACTTCGCGACCCCTATGGATCACACCGCGTTTTCAGTAGTAGGTATGGCGTGCGATGACTCGGCGGTTCAGGCAATCGTTTATGAGAACGGGGCCAACGGCTCAACTCGTACGCAGAACAAAGTCAGGATTGTCACCGGCGTGCCGGGTGGAAGCACCCGGGACTTTTCTGTGATCAACGTGATAATCGTCGGAGGCAAAAACTGATGCTGATCATCAAAACAATCGAGGGCTTTAAGCAGGTCGTAGCCCCCGATGTCAACATCTACGAGTACGCCGCAGCAAACGGCGGCACGGTCATGGATGACTCCGAATTTGTTGAGCTGCCAAGGACTGAGGATCAGATCAAGGCGGATATTGCTATTCAGTCGGCAAATCTTCGGTCGAGTGCTGATTATTCAATCAGGCCACTGCAAGACGCCGTAGACATCGACGAAGCGACTCCGGCTGAATCGGCATTACTGAAGAAGTGGAAGAGGTATCGGGTTGACCTCAACAGGCTCTCAGAGCAGGCTGGTTATCCTGAAGTGATCACCTGGCCAACCATTCCGACATAACCCGAACCGAAGATGTAGCCCGCCATTGAGCGGGTATTTTTTTGCCTGGAGAAAAGTGATGTCCGTTACTGAAAGAGACCGCGACATCCTTGCCCGTACGCTGTGGGGCGAAGGGCGTGGAGAAAGCCTGGCCGGGCAGATCGCCGTGGCCTGGACGATTCGCAACCGTGTGTACGACGGCAAGGCCAAGTCGTGGTGGGGCGAGGGCTATGCCGGTGTCTGCCAGGCACCGTATCAGTTCAGCTGCTGGAACAAGAGCGACCCGAACTATCCGTCCTTGATCGGCGCCAAAGCGATTCCGTTTCGTGAGCTTGCTCAAGCGCGCATAGCTGCTGACCAGGTGATCGACGGCAAATTGCCGGATCCCACTGGCGGCGCCACGCACTATTACGCCATTACCATGAAGAAGGCTCCGGGCTGGGCAGCGAAGGCCAAGCAGACAGTGAGGCTTGGTGGTCACGTCTTCTTCAAGGATGTGCCGTGAGGCACGCGTGCCGCTATGCTTGTGGGGCAGTCATTTGAAATAAGGTAGCGCTATGGAAGGTTTAGAGCTGAGCCCAAAGATCGAGCGTGAAGCCGACAAGCTTCTTGCTCAGATATCCCGAGCGGATTCTATGATCGTTGCGGCCAAGGCGGGCGCACGGGCCGAAGGATTTGTTCTTGGCTTGGAATCGGCCCGAGCATTGAATGAGGCTACCATCGATCGTCTTTATGTCATCTTCGATTGTGCGACCGAGGAACGACTGAGAGCGCTTGTACCGGTTTAAAACAAGTCCTCGCCCTGAGTCATTGGCTCAATTGGCTTGATCAAATCAGGACCTTGGTTGCGCACGTTGCCTATCAAGCGGTCAACCTTGAACCATTCGAAGGCCTCTGTCGGCTCCCCCTGGAGCAGCACCATTTGTTCGGCACGCTCCTTCGGCGTGGCCGGGTCAAGCCATTCCCGGGCCAGTTCCGGTGATAACACTACCGGCCTCCGGTCGTGAATATCCACCATACCGCCGGCGCTGTCAGCGGTGATGATGACGAAGCCGTCGTGCTCGCCAGGTCCATGCTCGGCATTCGGGTATTGACCGATTGCAGCACAGAGGATCGGTGATCTGTCACGGTGACGAATCAGGTATGGCTGCTTCTTCGGTCCGCCTTCGTCCACCCATTCAAACCAGTTGTCGATCGCAATGATTGCCCGATGTGGCCATATCGCGCGGAAGAACGGACCGTGGGCGACCTTCTCAACCCGGGCATTGATCGGCGCGGCGCGGTCTTTTGCCCAGTGCGGTCGCCAGCCCCAGCGCACCATGTCAGCGTGCAGCACGTTCTCCTCCAGGTGGAAGAGGGCGAGCTGAGTAGTCGGTGCGGCGTTGTAGCGCTCGAAGGGCTGGTCACCGGTGTTGTTGACCAGTGCGCCGGGCATGCTCAACGCCGCCACGAAGTCGTGAATACCCCGGTACTGGGACAGACGTCCGCACATGCTTGCACCCTCGGCCGTGTATTCAGGATAGACCGGTGACAGCGGGCTTCGTTACAAACCCGTTTCCGCTGCAGGTCGGACAGTCGTCGCGTTGACCGAAGTGATCCAGGCAGGTCGGGCAGGTGCAGAAGTTCGCCAGTTCAAGCAGTGGCCGGGCTTTTTCGAAAGCGCGCAGGTTGTGGCTCTCCTGGGCGAGCTGCGCCGTATCGAGCAGCACGCGGTACAGGTCGGGATCGTCGATCGGTTGGTAGGTGACGCCCTCGACCACACGCTGAGTCTCGATCAGGTCATACCGTCGCCCATCGGGCATAGTCAGCGTGAGCCCGGTGATTCGTGCGCTGACTCCGGAGGCATTAAAAATCAGGTTCGCACCGCCGGCATCCGGATAGATCTTGCCGTCGTAGCCAGACCGCCGAGGATCCGCAAGCGAGCTGGCGTCATAAAAAATGGAGCGGCCGATGTGCCCGAATATGGTGGTGGTCCCGCGTAGCACCACATCATAGGAAGACGCACCGCAGTAGCGCGGCGGCGAGTTGATCAGCTCTTCCACGGCGTGCCAGTACGCGGCGTTCGCCAGCTCATTCATGTCGAACTTTTCAAGCGGATCGACTAGACCCTCGGCGGCCAAGGTTTGGCTCATGGCGTGCAAGGTCTGGCGGTGTGCCTCCGGGTTCTGCATTCGGAATTCGTGGTTATCGAGGGTCGAGCGCCACTGCTGAAGTCTCAGCGCTTTGGCCTGGTCGAAATTCATGGTAACGGGTTCGCTGTACAAATACTGGTTGTATGTACAGTAATCTAGCGGCGGGATTCAGGCGAGGAGGAGGCGACGAGCAGTCGCTGGATGTCCGGGCGGTGTTCGGTCGCAACGCCGTGGACTCGGCGCACGCGAAGGGCGTCTCTGTCGCTCATAATTCCTGGGTACGCTTCGCCGCCGGCCGGTCCAAGGGGGGGGGCACCGGATCACCGGTGGGTTCACGGGTGCTCATTCCCATTGCCAGCCGTTCAGATTGGCCGGCGAGTCCAAGGCAAGCTCATGCGGCTCAATGTGAAATTCCAGCCAGCCACCTAAGGGCTCGTTGCGCCCGTCGATAATCCGCCCGTGCAGCCGCTGGCCGTCAGGCAAGACCACCCGCAGTGCATTGGCGTACTTGGGGCCTTGCAGGTAATGACCGAAGTCGATCCGGGCGTGACCGGAGTCCGTGTCACTCAGTACCACCGGCAACTCCAGGGTGGTCAGTTCGCTCGGCGGCCGGCTGCGGTATAACGCGATGACGGTGACCGTGGCGGGGCCTTCATAGGCGAAGGGCATCGGGGTGCGTTCCTTTTCGCAAGTGGCGGACTGGACGGCAAACCAGAGGGCCGGGTCTTGGTAGACCAGCCCCGGCCGTGATGGTTTCCGCACCGCCAGAAAAGAGCCACCGCACTGGGACCAGGTGTCGGGGCCGATTGAACATAGGGTGCCTTATGGGTAGCGCTGGTCTTAACCTTTCGCCCAGTCATACACGCGTCGGTTGATTTCACCCAGGCCGCCGTCACGGGCGATCCACTCCTCACCGGTCCGCCGGCACTGCGCTTTCAGCTCTTCGACACTGATGCCATGAGCGGCTGCGACGGCTGGGGCGAGTTTTTCCGGAGTATCCCCGCCGTCGCGCAGTGACACGAACATCAGGTGATGCTTGGGCCAATTGGCAAACGGGTTGAGCGGTGGGGAAGTCATGGTGATCATGCTCCTTGGGTGGTGATTACCCATTGTAGGCCTTAGGGACGGTAGGAGACTGGTGGCGATCGGCGCAAATTGTTTCAGGGGCATCGGTGCGCGGAAAAGTCTTTCCAGTTCGGGGTAAAGTTTTTCCGCCACGACGTCAGTGGCGACCCGTCGGCGGATTACTCTGGCGTCATCATGACCGCTAGCGTCATCTTGATGAATTCCTCATTCTGGCCGATCACGCCCAAGGCGCCGCGAACATTGTTGCCCGCTGTAGTTGAGCCCTGGCTTTCAACCAGCAAGGTGAGTTCCATGATGGCGGCTTCAAGGGCGAGTTGGTTTTCGTTGATTTTGTACAGCAGGGAGGGGAGAAGGTCTGAATGTGGCATCGCAAATCCTCGGTTTTGAGGACAGCGTAGCATCACGTTACATGAAGGATGTTTAACGATCGGCAGGACGCCGGAGAAGGGGTTCCGCTGCTTAGTTATGGAACACTTCCATAATAGTTATGGAACGCATGCCCGGAGGCGAGATTATCGCCAAACCCCAGAAACGACAAAGCCCTGAATAATCAGGGCTTTGTCGGTACAAATATGGCGGAGGCGATGGGATTCGAACTCATGGACCTGTTACAGTCGACGGTTTTCAAGACCGTTGCCTTAAACCACTCGGCCACACCTCCGTTTGCGTTGCGGGCGCCATAATACCTGAATGAAACACACTGTCAAACTCTCTATATGGCTTGTTACAGAGCGTCTGTTATGATCTTTGCGACTGAACGTTTCAAACCAACAGGAGTGTCGCCATGCGCGAACAGGATTACGCAGTTAATAACAGCGTGCAGGCTGAGCAGCTAGAGGTTAGCCGCGTCCTGCGCAACACATACGGCTTGCTCGCTCTCACCCTCGCATTCAGCGGCGTGATGGCGTTCGTCGCTCAGCAGATGCGTGTCGGCTACCCGAACATTTTCGTGGTGCTGATCGGTTTCTACGGGCTTTTCTTCCTCACCAACAAGCTCCGTGACTCGGCCTGGGGCCTGGTGTCGGCATTTGCCCTGACCGGTTTCATGGGGTTCCTGCTCGGCCCGATCCTCAACCGCTACCTGGGCATGCAGGGCGGCGCTGAAGTCGTCAGTTCGGCGTTCGCGATGACCGCGCTGGTGTTCGGTGGTCTGTCGGCTTACGTGCTGATCACCCGCAAGGACATGAGTTTCCTCGGTGGTTTCATCACCGCAGGCTTCTTCGTGCTGCTGGGTGCGACGCTGGCGAGCTTCTTCTTCCAGATCAGCGGCCTGCAATTGGCGATCAGCGCAGGTTTCGTGCTGTTCTCCTCGGTCTGCATTCTGTTCCAGACCAGCGCCATCATTCATGGCGGCGAGCGTAACTACATCATGGCGACCATCAGCCTGTATGTATCGATCTACAACCTGTTCGTCAGCTTGTTGCAGCTGTTCGGCATCATGAGCCGCGATGATTAATCGCAGGCTTTAAGTAAAAAACCCGCCTAGGCGGGTTTTTTATTGTCTGAGATTCGGGCTCATTCCGTGATGATAATGCTGCCATCGGCCTGCTGGCGGTAGATGGTATAGGGCAGGAGCAACGTATCGAGGGCGCCGGAAATGACCACATCGATGAGGACAATGGCCGGAGCATTGTCATGCTCCTGTGCATCACGTCCTTTTTCCAGGGGCGCGTTGAGCATGCAGAAATCGTAGGTCACGCCGCTGTAGATACGGGGAACGGCACCGCAGTAACTTTTGTGCTCCTTGAGACTCTTCGCCGCCACTTCGTCACCGCGAACCACTGTTTGTACCGTGCCGCAACCCGCGAGCATCAGCACCGCGAGTAACATTGACTGAGTTTTCATACCGCCAATCCTTCGCCGGAAAACTGTCAATTTACGCGTTTCGAATCAAAACCGCACTCACGCCATCGGTGGCAAGCGGCGTTTGACCGGGGTTTTCTTGACGATGGCGGTGTTGGTTTCGGCGTGGGTGTTGAGACGATCGAGCAGGGTGTCCAGTTGTTCCATCGAGCGCACATGCAGGCGCGCAATGAAGCAGTCGTCGCCGGTGACTTTGTCGCACTCGGTGAATTCGGGAATGGCCTGAATCTGCCGCTCGACTTCCTGCAACTGGCCCGGCAGCGGGCGGATCCGCACGATGGCCTGGAGTTGATAGCCGAAGCACTTGGGGTCGATTTCGACGGTATAGCCCTTGAGCACGCCACGCTCTTCGAGTCGACGCAAACGTTCGGCAACGCTGGGTGAGGACAGGCCGCTGATCTGCGCCAGAGCCTTGAGCGAACGGCGTGAGTCGTCCATTAATGCGGTGATGAGCACTTGGTCGATGTCGTCGGTCATGGCAAATCCCCTGTTAGGCAGTTGACGGAATACGCCTTGATAAAAAAGGCAGAATCCGAGTTTAGCCTGCTTTTTTCGCTGGAGAAGCCCTTGGACGGATTGGCATAATTTGGGCTCAATCACAGGAGTCTGATGATGGACAAAACCATACGTCGCGGTTCATTTGAAATGACCGCTGCCATGCTGATTTCCGGGACCATCGGTTGGTTCGTGCTGGTGTCCGGACAGCCCGTGCTGGACGTGGTGTTCTGGCGGTGCGTGTTCGGCGCCGGCACGCTGTTGTTGATCTGCGCGGTATTCGGCTTCCTGCGCCCGGGCATTCTGACCCGCACCACCTTCCTGCTGGCGGTGCTCAGCGGGGTTGCGATTGTCGGCAACTGGGTGCTGTTGTTCGCCTCTTATTCTCATGCGTCGATTGCCATCGGTACGGCGGTTTATAACGTCCAGCCGTTCATGCTGGTCGGGTTGGCGGCGCTGTTTCTGGGCGAGAAAATCACCCTGCAAAAGCTGTTCTGGCTGGGCATTTCGTTTTTCGGGATGCTGGCGATTGTCAGCGCTCATGGCGAGCAGGGCGCGGGGGGCAACGATTACCTGATGGGCATCGGTCTGGCCTTGGGGGCTGCGTTTCTGTACGCGATTGCGGCGCTGATCATCAAACACCTGACTGGCACGCCACCGCATTTGATTGCCCTGATCCAGGTCAGCACCGGGGTGCTGTTGCTCGCACCTTTTGCACACTTTTCAGCGTTGCCGCAAGCGCCCAGTGCCTGGGCCAGTCTGGTGACGCTGGGCATTGTCCACACCGGCGTGATGTATGTGTTGCTGTACGGCGCGATTCAGAAACTGCCGACGGCACTGACCGGCGCGTTGTCGTTTATCTACCCGATTGCGGCGATTTTCGTTGACTGGTTTGCCTTCGGCCATCGCTTGGAGCCGCTGCAATGGATCGGTGTTGCCGCGATTCTGCTGGCCGCCGCTGGCATGCAGCAGGGCTGGGGCTTGAAATTTCGTCGGGCGGTGACTCAATAAGCGGGCGTCAGATGTTCCAGTGCGGCGGGTCTTTGCCAGTCGCTGGCGCATCTCGCCGATGTTCGAAGCGAACTGGCTGATCAGTAACCGATAGCCATCCAGCGGGGTGTAGACCGGTGCTTCAAGACTTGAATTGACCGGCACATCGACGGGGCGACTGAGCCGCCGCGATGCGCCGGTTTTCAGTGCCCGGGCGATGCCGATCAGTTGCATGCGAATCTGTCGTGTGGGGCAGGTTGATGCCGGTGGTCCGCATGATCGATGCCAACAACCCAAGCGACACCCGAACCGCGTGGGTCAGTTTGGCGTAGCGATAGCGCCGGTACGGGTCCAGCAACGGACGTAGTAACCGGCGCAGCAGCGATGGCAGTCGATGGGCCCTGAACGTGTTCAGGCTCGGTGTCCTCAGAAGATGTAATCGGTGGTCAGGAAACTCGAACTGCGTCCGCTGATGATCTCGCTGATGAGTTCCTTGTTGGTTTCCTGGAATTTCGTCGCCACCAGCGTCCTGATCGAAAACACCCGCAGCGCATCATGCACCGACAATGTGCCTTCGGCGGAGTTCTTGCGGCCGTTGAACGGGTAGGTGTCCGGGCCGCGCTGGCACTGGGCGTTGAGGTTGATCCGGCCGACCTGGTTGGCAAAGGTGTCCACCAGTCGACCGACCGCCACCGGGTTGGTACCGAAGATGCTCAACTGCTGGCCGAAGTCCGATTCCAGGACGTAGTCGATCACCGTATCGAGATGCCGGTAAGGCACGATCGGCACCACCGGGCCGAACTGCTCTTCCTGATAGACGCGCATCTGCGGCGTCACCGGGAACAACACCGCCGGGTAGAAGAACGACGCCCGCGCTTCACCGCCATTTGGATTCACCACCTTGGCGCCTTTGCTGACCGCGTCCGCAACCAGCGAGTGCAGGTAATCGACCTTGCTCGCTTCCGGCAGCGGCGTCAGCGCAACACCGCTTTCCCATGGCATACCCGGTTTCAGAGTGGCCAGTTTGGCGTTGAATTTTTCGATGAACGACTCGACCACGTCTTCATGGACGAAAAGGATTTTCAGCGCGGTGCAACGCTGGCCGTTGAACGACAGCGAGCCGGTCACCGCTTCGTTGACCGCGTTGTCCAGATCGACCTCCGGCAACACGATGCCCGGGTTTTTCGCATCCAGGCCCAGTGCCGCGCGCAAGCGGTGAGGTTTCGGATGCAGTTTTTTCAGGTCGCTGGCGGCTTTGTTGGTGCCGATAAACGCAAAGATGTCGATCTTGCCGCTGGCCATCAGTGCGCTGACGGTCTCGCGGCCGCTGCCGTAGATCACATTGATCACCCCGGCCGGGAAGCTGTCGCGGAAGGCTTCCAGCAACGGACGAATCAACAACACGCCCAGCTTGGCCGGTTTGAACACCACGGTGTTGCCCATGATCAGCGCCGGAATCAGCGTGGTGAAGGTTTCGTTCAGCGGGTAGTTGTAAGGCCCCATGCATAAGGCGACACCCAGTGGAACGCGGCGGATCTGCCCGAGGGTGTCCTGTTCCAGCTCGAAGCGGCTGGAGCGGCGGTCGAGTTCCTTGAGGGCGTTGATGGTGTCGACGATGTAATCGCAAGTGCGGTCGAACTCTTTTTCCGAGTCCTTGAGGTTCTTGCCGATCTCCCACATCAGCAGCTTGACCACCGCCTCACGCTGTTCGCGCATGCGGCCCAGGAACGTTTCGACGTGCTGGATGCGTTCGGCCACGCGCATGGTCGGCCACAAACCCTGGCCCCGGTCATAGGCGCGGACGGCGGCGTCGAGCGCGGTCAATGCGGTTTCTGCATCGAGCAGCGGCGTACTGCCGAGGATCACTTGTTCATCGCCATTTTCGCCGGTCAGGTACACCGGGCTGCGGACTTGGGCGAGGGGGCCGGACCAGGTTTTCAGTTCGCCATCGACCAGGTATTCACGCTGCTCGGTCTGACCGTCGAGGCGGTATTTTTCCGGGATGTCACTTGAGTCGGGAAACAGGTTGCCAAGGATATGTGCTGTGGTCATGTCGCTACCCCGTCTGGATTGGGTGATGAACTGATGAATCGTTTTAGCAGACCTCGGCCTCGCTTGTCATGACTCATCTCATCGTTCGGCGTTTCAGGGTTTTCGATCGTGGAATTGCAGCCACCTACGCTCATGGCCTCAGATGCCCCCTAGTTGGCCCCCAATGCCCTCAACCCGCCCGTGTCGGTGCCTTGGTGTTGACCTGTGTGTGATCACAATAAAAAAGGTGCTCGGCGTTGAGGGGCACCACACGAGAGGACAACCATGCGGGCCAGTCGAGTCTCTGAAAAGCCTAGCCTTTTGTTTGGCGTTGGTGGGCGGCGTCTTCGCCGCGCTGCTGAGCGGTTGTGGCGATGAGCCGAAAAGCCCGGCGACACACAACGAAGCGGCCAGCGCCATGCCCGCCGACGCCGCGCTGGCGCGGTCGAGGAGTTTTTCGCCAGCCTGTTGGTATACGACCGGGCGCTGGTGCGGGCCGATTTCATGCTGATGGCGGTGGAGTTCATGCGCCGCGCCAGACTATTCCAGCGCATACCAGCGTCTGCTGGGGTCGGATGTGCGTTTCGGTTGCCGGCAAAACCGCAGGGTGATCGCCGTCCATTTGCTGGACGTGCACCTGCCCCATCACCACTACCTGGCCCTGCGTCAGGCGGTCAAATTGCTCGAGCTGGAAGCGGCGCAGGTTCACCGCAAGATGGACATGATCCAGGCCGTCGAGCGGGCGATATCCCGGGATCTGACCGAGCGCCTTTCGCAACGAATCCCTACCATCAACAAATCCCCTGTAGCAGCTGCCGAGCAGCGCGAGGCTGCGCAGCAGTCGTAAATCCTGTGCTTAAGGTTTTCCTGACACACCGCAGTGCCTGATTTCACGACTGCTGCGCAGCCGAACGCAGCCTCGCGCTGCTCGGCAGCTGCTACAGGAGTGCACACAAAGGCTCATCCCCGGTTAAACTCCGCGCTCTTTTTCAAGGAGTTCATATGAGTTACTACCAGCCGGGCATTCTCGCCACCCCCGTTCCGCCTCAAGCCCGTCATATGTTCTTCGCCCTCGAATCCGCCGAAGCATTGCCGGCCGCGCTCGACAAATTGATGCAACTGGTGGACGGGAAGTCGGTGGTGGTCGGCTTTGGTGAATCCCTGGTCAAGGCGCTGCACGCGCAGATCGATGGCCTGCGACCGTTTCCGGCGCTGACCGGTGTCGGCGTCGACAACCCGTCGACCCAGCACGCGCTGTGGTGCTGGCTGCACGGCGTCGACCGTGGCGAGTTGCTCAATCGCAGCAACGCCATCGAAGCCGCGTTGGCACCGGCCTTGCGCCTGGTGCAGATGAACGAAACCTTCCGCCACATGACCGGCCACGACCTGACCGGCTACGAAGACGGCACCGAAAACCCGCACGACGAAGCCGCCGTGGCCGCCGCGTTGTTGGGCGAGGGCGCTGAAGGCCTGGTCGGTGGCAGCTTTGCCGCGATCCAGCAGTGGCAGCATGATCTGAAGGGTTTCCACGCGATGCCGTCCCATGAAAAGGACAACATCATGGGGCGTCGCTTGAGCGATAACGAAGAACTGGATGACGCGCCGATTTCCGCCCACGTCAAACGCACCGCCCAGGAAAGCTTCGCCCCCGAAGTGTTCGTGGTCCGTCGCTCGATGCCGTGGATCGAAGGTGATCGCGCCGGCCTGATGTTCCTGGCGTTCGGTTTTTCCCTGGACGCCTTCGAAGCCCAGCTGCGACGCATGAGCGGACTGGAAGACGGCATCACCGACGGTTTGTATCGCATCAGCCGCCCGATCACCGGCGGCTATTACTGGTGCCCGCCGCTCAAGGACGGTCATCTGGACCTGCGCGCTTTGCGCATCGGCTAAGGATCAAGGAGAGAACATGGACGTAGTGCGCTGGGGCATGATTGGTTGTGGCAGTGTCGCCGAACGCAAGAGCGGGCCGGCCTTTTACAAGGCGCCCGGTTCGGCGCTGGTGGCGGTGATGGGGCGGCGTCTGGAAGCGGTCACGGACTACGCCGCACGCCACGGCATCGCTCGGGTTTACACCGACGCGCAAGCGCTGATCAATGATCCCGAGGTGGACGCGGTATACATCGCCACACCACCCGACAGCCACCACGCCTACAGCTTGCTGGTCGCCGCGGCCGGCAAACATTGCTGCGTCGAAAAACCGATGTCGCTGAATGCCGGGCAAAGCCGTGAGATGCAACAGGTATTTGCCGACGCGGGATTGCACCTGTTCGTTTCCTATTACCGACGCTCGCTGCCGCGCTTTCAACAAGTGCGGCAGTGGCTGGAGGAAGGGCGGATCGGCGAGGTGCGGCATCTGTCCTGGACGCTGACCAAGGCGCCTTCGCCGAACGATCTGGGTGGCGCCGATAATTGGCGCACTGACCCGGTGATTGCCGGTGGCGGCTACTTCGCCGACCTGGCCAGTCATGGCTTCGATCTGTTTCAGTATTTGCTCGGGGATATCGTCGAAGTCGCCGGTTTCACTGCGCGGCAGGCCGGTTTGTATGCTGCCGAAGACGCCGTCAGCGCCAGTTGGCGGTTTGCTTCGGGTGCCCTGGGCATGGGCTGCTGGAATTTCGTCGCCGACCGGCGCGAAGATCGGGTCGAGCTGATCGGCAGCCAGGGCCGGATCAGTTTTTCAGTGTTCGATGAGCACCCGGTGCAGCTGGAGGCGGATGAAAATCTCAGCCTGCACATCGACCATCACGAGCACATCCAGTGGCATCACGTGCTGGGCATGAACGCTCACATCCGGGGTGAGGCGCAGCATCCGGCGGTGGCCGAACACGCGCTGAAAACCGACTGGGTGATGGACCAGATCCTCAAGCGCTGAACTCACTGAAGAAACCGACCGTTGTAGCAGCTGCCGAGCTACGCGTTGTGGCGAGGGGATTTATCCCCGTTCGGCTGCGAAGCAGTCGTAAAACCTGAACGCACGGTCTATCTGATCCACCGCGTTGCCTGATGTCACGACTGCTGCGCAGCCGAACGGGGATAAATCCCCTCACCACAGGGCAGCTACAAAGGTCCGGGGTTGCCTGGTGAATCTAACCTTATGCTTAATCAGTATTTCTCAATCCCCGCACCGGCTCTCTAAGATCACGTCATAACTCGTTATAACAAGTGATCTGCCATGACCGATAACGTTCTATCCCTCAGCAGCATCCCGCTGCACACGCAACTGCGCGATGTGCTGCGCGCCCGCATCCTCGACGGCGAATACCCGCAAGACAGCCAGATGCCCTCCGAAAGCGAACTCGGCGCGCTGTTCAAAGTCAGCCGCATCACCGTGCGCCAGGCCTTGGGCGATCTGCAAAAGGAAGGGCTGATCTTCAAGATTCACGGCAAAGGCACCTTCGTCGCCAAGCCGAAAACCTTCCAGAACGTCAGCACCCTGCAAGGCCTGGCCGAGTCCATGACCGGTCGCGGCTACGAGGTGATCAACCGCCTGCGCAGCTTCAAATTCATCCCGGCCGACAAACTCGTCGCCGAGCGTTTACAGGTCGCCGAAGGCGAGACCGTGGCGCAGATCAAACGCGTGCGGCTGATCAACCGCGAGCCGATCTCGCTGGAAATCACCTACCTGCCCAAAGCCATCGGCGAACGGCTGGAGAAGGCCGATCTGGTCACCCGCGACATCTTCCTGATCCTCGAAAACGACTGCGGCCTGGCCCTCGGTCACGCCGACCTCGCCATCGACGCGGTGCTGGCCGACAGCGACCTGACCCAGGCCCTGAACGTCGAGGCCGGTTCGCCGATCATGCGCATCGAGCGCCTGACCCACGATGCCGCAGGCCTTCCCGTGGATTTCGAACACCTTTACTACCGCGGCGATGCCTTCCAGTACCGCTTGCGGATCGACCGGCAAAAAGGGGATCAGGCATGACCCATAGCGCTATGACTAGAAGCACGCTTGAACAGGAATACGACATCGTCGTGATCGGCGGCGGCACCGCTGGCCCGATGGCGGCGATCAAGGCCAAGGAGCGCAACCGCGATCTGCGGGTTTTGCTGATCGACAAGGCCAACGTCAAGCGCAGCGGCGCGATCAGCATGGGCATGGATGGCCTGAACAACGCGATCATTCCCGGCCACTCGACGCCCGAGCAGTACACCAAGGAAATCACCATCGCCAACGACGGCATCGTCAACCAGGCGGCGGTGTATGCCTACGCGACCCACAGCTTCGAAACCATCGAGCAGTTGGACCGCTGGGGCGTGAAGTTCGAGAAGGACGAAACCGGCGACTACGCAGTGAAAAAGGTCCACCACATGGGCGCTTATGTGCTGCCGATGCCGGAAGGGCACGACATCAAGAAAGTCCTGTATCGCCAGTTGAAGCGGGCGCGGGTCAGCATCACCAATCGCGTCGTTTGCACGCGCTTGCTGACGGACGAAGAGGGCGCGGTCAACGGCCTGATGGGCTTCGATTGCCGTACCGCTGACTTCCATGTGATCAAAGCCAAAGCGGTGATCCTCGCCTGCGGCGCCGCCGGGCGTCTGGGTTTGCCGTCCTCTGGCTATCTGATGGGCACCTACGAAAACCCGACCAACGCCGGCGACGGCTACGCGATGGCCTATCACGCTGGCGCCGAACTGGCGAACCTCGAATGCTTCCAGATCAACCCGTTGATCAAGGATTACAACGGCCCGGCCTGCGCCTACGTCACCGGCCCGTTGGGCGGCTACACCGCCAACAACAAGGGCGAGCGCTTCATCGAGTGCGATTACTGGAGCGGGCAGATGATGTGGGAGTTCCACCAGGAACTCGAAAGCGGCAATGGCCCGGTGTTCCTCAAACTCGATCACCTGGCCGAGGAAACCATCCAGAACATCGAAGAGATTCTGCACAGCAACGAACGCCCGAGTCGCGGCCAGTTCCACGCCAATCGCGGCACCGATTACCGCACGCAGATGGTCGAGATGCACATCTCGGAAATCGGTTTTTGCAGCGGCCACTCGGCGTCCGGCGTGTGGGTCAACGAGAAGGCCGAAACCTCGGTCAAGGGCTTGTACTCTGCGGGCGATATGGCAGCGGTGCCGCACAACTACATGCTCGGTGCGTTCACTTATGGTTGGTTTGCCGGTACCAACGCGGCGGATTTTGTCGCCGGTCGCGAGTTTTCAGCGGTCGATGCCCAGCAGATCGAAACGGAAAAGCTGAGGGTCTACGCGCCACTGGATCGCGAGCACGGCCTGCCGCCCGCGCAAGTCGAATACAAGCTGCGACGTTTTGTGAACGACTACCTGCAACCGCCGAAAGTGACCAAGAAGATGCAAATCGGCCTGCAACGCTTCAGTGATATCCAGCGCGACCTGGATCAGATCAAAGCGCACAACGCCCACGAACTGATGCGCGCCATGGAAGTCAGCATGATCCGCGACTGCGCCGAAATGGCCGCCCGCGCGTCCTTGTTCCGCGCTGAAAGTCGCTGGGGGCTTTACCACTATCGGGTCGACCACCCGCAACGCAACGACAGCGACTGGTTCTGCCATTGCCACCTGAAGAAGGGTGACGACGGCCAGATGACCAGTTTCAAGAAAGCCGTCGAGCCTTACATCATCCCGCTCGACGCCGAAGAAATGCAGGCCTACGACCGGCTGCGGGTCGGCGCCTTTGCTGCCTGAGCATCACAAAAAGAGAGACCGCGAAATGGCCTATCAACCCCAGGAAATTTTCTTCCGCTCCAATGCGCCGGTTACGGTCGACGAGGACCTTTGCATCGCCCACAAAGGCTGCACCGTGTGCGTCGACGTCTGCCCGATGGACCTGCTAGCCATCAACCCGGCCACGCAAAAGGCCTACATGGCCTTCGACGAATGCTGGTACTGCATGCCATGTGAAAAGGACTGCCCGACCGGGGCTGTGAAAGTTGAAATCCCTTATTTACTGCGCTGACTGACAGGACGCCTTCGCGGGCAAGCCCGCTCCCACATGATTTGTGTCGTACAAATGACCTGTGGGCACCTCGAAACCTGTGGGAGCGGGCTTGCCCGCGAAGAGGCCAGAACAGACAAAAAAATAGCTACCCGGCAACACCGGACGCTCGCTTCAAAACACCCCTCGTTTCCCACCACGCCCTGATCGTGGCGGAGACGAACATCCTATAAATGATTCGAGGGGATTCATCATGTCTTTGCCAATATTGCTGCGTGCAGCATTTGCCGGTCTGGTACTGGCTTCATTCACCCTGTCGGCCTCGGCCGAAACCATCCGCATTGCCATCGGCACCCAGGACACCACGATCAACTGCGCCGCCGGCGGTCTGTTGATTCGCGAACTCGGCCTGCTGGATAAATACCTGCCCCACGACGGCCAATACAAGGACGCCAAGTACGAAGTCGAGTGGAAAAACTTCACCAGCGGCGCACCCCTGACCAACGAGATGGTCGCCGGCAAACTCGACTTCGGCGCCATGGCCGATTTCCCTGGTTCGTTCAACGGCGTGGCGTTCGAAACCGCCGGCAAGCACAGCCTGTTCATCAGCGTCCTGTCAGGCAGCATCAAGGGCAGCGGCAATGGCATCGTGGTGCCGAGCGCGTCGGGTGTGCAGTCCTTGGCGGAGCTGAAGGGCAAAACCATTTCCGTGCCGTTCGCCTCGACGGCTCATGGCATGTTGTTGCGGGCTGTGGCAGCGCAAGGCTGGGATCCGCTGAAAGATGTGAACATCATCGCCCAGCCGCCGGAAGTCGCCGGCTCCGCGTTGCAGGCCGGGAAAATCGACGCCCACGCTGACTTTGTACCGTTTGCCGAACTGTTCCCGAGCCGTGGTTTTGCTCGCAAGATTTATGACGGTTCCCAGGCCAATGCACCGACCTTCCATGGCGCGCTGGTGGATCAGGCCTACGCGAAAAAGTACCCGGAAATCGTCATCGCTTACCTGCGCGCAAGCATCGAAGCCAACCAGCTGCTGGCCGCCGAGCCAGAGAAATACAGCGAGCTGATCGCCAAGGTCACCGGAGTCGATGCGGAGGTCAATTACCTGTTCCATGGCCCGCTGGGCGTGCAAACCCGCGACCTCAGCTGGAAGCCCGAATACCGTCAGGCTGTCGGTACTGCCATTGACACCCTCAAACTGTTGAAAAAGGCGGATCGCGGGCTCGATCTCAATACCTTCATCGATGACCAATACATCCGCGCCGCCTTCAAGGCGTCGAACCTGGACTACACCGCGCAACTGGCCAACTACGGGCAGACGCCGCTCAAAGCAGTGGATGCGGTGAGCGGTAAAGCCATCACCGACTTCAGCCATGTGGCGGAGATCTGGGTGCGAGGCGAGCCGAAAGTGCGTCAGTACGCTTCGGCGGAAGCGGCGTTTACCGCCTTGGCGAGCCTGAAGCAGGAAGGCAAAAACATCCGCGCCGTGTATGCCCAGGCGAGTGACAGCGGGATCAAATTGCTGGCAGATCAGGCGTGGTTTGCCAGTGATGCCAAGGGGCGCCTCAGCGCATTCCTGCTCAAAGGCCAGGCCCAACAATTCGCCACGGCCCAGGGCGGAAAAGTCCTCGACTTCACCGACGCCACCACCCAGGCCGTCGCCACCCGCTGAGTCAGATCGTTCCCACGCTCCGCGTGGGAATGCCGCCAGGGACGCTCCGCGTTCCGCTCTTGAATGTGACGCAGAGCGTCACGGGATGCATTCCCACGCAGAGCGTGGGAACGATCAGAGGTGATATATGTTTTCACGCTGGATCCCCCGAGCAGCCTCACTGCTGCTCTGCCTGCTGTTCTGGCAACTCGCCGCCAGTCACCACTGGAACCTCGGCCTGGTGACCTTTGCCAATGTCCCGACGCCGGTGGCTGTCATTGAAGCCGCATTCGGCCTCGGCGATTCTGGCAAGCTCGCCCAGCACCTGAGCAGCAGCCTGAGCCGGGTCTTCGCCGGTTACCTCGCCGCGCTGGTCATCGGCATTGCCCTGGGCCTGGCCATCGGCCGCTCGAAATGGGCCGAAGATTTATTGCTGCCACCCCTGGAAGTCCTGCGTCCGATCCCCGCCGTCGCCTGGATTCCCCTGGCCATCCTGATGTTCCCGTCTTCGGAATTGTCGATGGTCTTCATCACCTTCACCGGTGCGCTGTTCCCGATCCTGCTCAACACCGTGCACGGCGTCGAAGGCGTCGACCCACGCCTGATCGCCTCGGCCAAAAGCCTCGGGGCAGGGCGCCGGGCGATTCTGCTGGAGGTGATTCTGCCAGGCGCCGCACCGAGCATCATCACCGGCCTCGCCATCGGCATGGGCACCTCGTGGTTCTGCCTGGTGACCGCGGAAATGATCTCCGGCCAGTACGGCATCGGCTATTACACCTGGGAGTCCTACACCATCCAGAACTACGCCGACATCGTCGTCGGCATGTTGCTGATCGGTGTACTCGGGATGGGCAGCAGCCTGCTGATCAAACGTCTCGGCGGGCTGTTCACGCCGTGGCACCGACCACGAGGAAAAGCCTGATGAGCGTGATGCAAACCCCTGAAGGGCGGATCGATATCCGCCAATTGTCCATCGTCCTCGGCGAAGACCAGCACGCCTTCGAAGCCGTGCAAGGCCTCGATTGCCAGATCGAACCGGGGCAATTCGTCTGCATTCTCGGGCCGTCCGGTTGCGGCAAATCGACCTTGCTTGGCGCACTGGCCGGGCACCTGCAGTCATCTACCGGAACACTGAAAGTCGACGGCGCGCAGGTTTCAGGTCCATCGCCCCAGCGCGGCATGGTCTTCCAGCACCACACCTTGTTTCCTTGGCGCACCGTGCGCGACAACGTTGCTTTCGGCCTGAAAATGCGCGGCATCGGTAAAACCGAACGCCACAAAGCGGCTGATGAAATCCTTGCGTTGGTAGGCCTCGAAGGCTTCGCCGACCGCTGGCCCGACCAGCTCTCCGGCGGCATGCAACAACGGGTGGAAATCGCCCGGGTGCTGATCAATCGTCCGCGGCTGTTGCTGATGGACGAACCCTTCGGCGCCCTCGACGCCCTGACCCGGCTGAACATGCAAGAACTGCTGCTGGACATCTGGACGCGGATTCGCACCACCGTGGTGTTTGTCACCCACGACATCGACGAAGCGCTGTTCCTCGCCGATCGCCTGCTGGTCATGAGCTCGCGTCCCGGTCGAATCATCGAAGACCTGCGCCTCGACTTCCCCCGGCCACGCACCACCGAACTGGTCACCAGCCACGAGTTCTCTCGCTTGAAACGCCATTGCCTCGAATTACTGCGTCACGAAGACGGTCGGCAGTTACCGCGCCTGAACCCTCTCGGACTTCCTCCTGAAAACAAACTGCCGCGATTTGCCCTATGACCTCTCTATTCGATGTAACCGACAACGACGACATTCTCGCCCTGCAACCGCGCCTCACGGATGAAGATCCCGGCGTGCGCAGAATTGCCTTGATCGAACTGGCCGACCTTGAAGAACCGGATGGTCTGCTGTGGCTGGTCAATCGTCTGGCTGAGGACCCGACCGAAGAGGTCCGCGCCGAAGCCGCGCGATTGCTCGAAGCCTGGGAGGTCGAGCCTGTAGTTGAAGCGCTGTGCCAGGCCCTGACCGATCCATCCTTGGCGGTGCAGTCTGCCGCCGCGCAAAGCCTCAGCCTGCTCAAGACCGAAGCCGCGGGCAGGGTGATTCTGCCGTGGACCGGGCATGCCGACATTAGCGTGCGCATCGCCGCGTTCAGGGCCTTGCGCGAGTTGCGCTTTCCCGATGCTGCCGCGGCTGCTTCAGGCGCCTTGAACGATGAGGACGCCGGTGTGCGTCGCGAAGCCGTCGGCGTCCTTGGCTGGCTCAAACAGCTCGATGCCTTGCCTGCCCTTGCGAAATTGGCCAGCGACGACCCGGACACCGAAGTCCGCCGCGCCGCCACCGGCGCCCTCGGCCTGGCCTCCGATGCGCAAGTGTTGCCGGCGCTGCGCCAGGCCTTGCAGGACCACGCCTGGCAAGTGCGCGAAGAAGCCGCAACGACCTTGGGCAAGGTCGGACACGTTGACGCCGGTTCCGCCCTGGTCGACGCCTTGAGCGACGATTACTGGCAAGTCCGCCTGCGCGCCACCCGCAGCCTCGGCCGTTTGCGTTTCGTCCCGGCCCTCGACGCGCTGATCGAAACCCTCGGCCATCGCATCAGCAACCTGCGCAAGGAAGCCGCGCTGGCCCTCGGCGAATTGAACGATAAAGGCGCCATCGCACCCTTGCAGGCCGCCCAGGGCGACGGCGACCCGGAAGTGCGCAAAGCCGTGCGCATTGCCTTGAGTCAACTGCAATGAACCCGCTGGCGATTGGTAATTCTCAAAGTAAACAACAGCTGCGATTGAACTGGCCGGACGGGCGTGAGCAGCTGCTGGATCATGTCGAGTTGCGCCGGCAGTGCCCATGTTCGCAGTGCCGGGCGTTTCGGTTGCAGGGGCTGACGGTGAAAGTCGATAAGCGCATCCGCGTGACTGAACTCAACCAACAAGGTTACGGCCTGCAACTGATCTTCAGCGACGGCCATGAGCGCGGAATCTACCCATGGCCCTACCTCTCAGCCCTGTAGGAGCGAGGCTTGCCTGCGAAGGCGGTGTGCCAGACGACATCAACGTTGGCTGACACGACGCCTTCGCGGGCAAGCCTCGCTCCTACAGGATTTGTGGGGGTCAGAAGGATTTGCTGATGCTTGCCACCACCGTGGCGCTGCACACATCGTCGAAGCCCCAGTTGCCGGCGCACTGGCTTTTCGACAGGTCAGTATCGATGTAACTCAAACCCAACATCACACCGGCCAGTTCATGGGACAGTTTGACTTCCCATTCGCGGTACGAGTCTTCGGCTTCGCCCGACATCGTGTACAGGTACGGGTCCTTGAAATCCATGTTGCCGTAGCGCAATTTCAGGCCTGTGCCGTAAGGCAACTCGGTTTCATAACCGACGTAGCTGTACAGCGAGCTCTGCTTGCTGTCGATGCCCGGCGCATCCGCGGAGTAATAGGCCGCCAGCTTCACCCCATAAGCACTGAGGATTGCGTAGGTCTCGCCCTGGTTGAACTGACTTTCCTTGAGGTAAGCGTATTTGAGATAGCCAAGGTCCAGGCTGACGGCATCGGTCGCTTGCCAGAGCCAACCGGCGTAGTAATCGATCTCTTGCCGGGTTTTCAAACCGCCGCCGAAATCGACGTTTGAACTCCATGCGCCAAGGTACAGGCCGCTGCTGTGCGCCAGGGTCAAACCGGCCTGCACCGCAGGGTCATTCTGGGTTTGCGAAATGCCACGGGTGCGGTAGTCGCTGGCCAGGGTCAGGTCGACCAGCAGAGCGAAGTCGTCATTCAAGGGCAGCGCCTGGCTGCTCAAGGGAAGAAGGCTCAAGGAACCGAGGGCGAACAGGGTGAAAGCTTTCATGGGGAGCGTCCCGTTATTGTGATTGTTATGGGCAGATTTTTTACGGCAAGGCTGCGCCGAACCCCGGCGACAAACGCGGGGCAGGGCAGTGGGTGAGATTTTTCTTAGAGCGTCGGTGCGTAGACTTCGCGACCGGCGAACCAGGTTTGCAGCACCTGGGTGTCGTGCAGGGCTTTGTTGTCGACAGTGAACACGTCGCGGTCCAGCACGATGAAGTCGGCTTGCTTGCCGGGGCTCAGCGAGCCGATCTGCTTCTCCAGCCCGATGGTGCGCGCAGCGTTGAGGGTATAGGCGTAGAACATCGTTTCGCGGTCAATGCGCTCATCGGCGTTCAGCACGCCCAGCGGACCTTCCCGGGTGATGGCCTGGGCCATGGCGTTCCACGGATTGGGAGAGGACACCGCCCAGTCACTGGCACCGGCGATGGTCGCACCCTGTTTAAGCAGCGAGTGCGCCGGGTATTGGTAACGGAAAGCCTGCGCGCTGACATAAGGTTTGATCATGTCCAGGGTGTACTCGTCGGCGCTGGCCCACAGCAGTTGCATCGAGGCGATGACGTTGAGCGGCTTGAACCGCGCGAACTCTGTCGGGTTGACCATTTGCAGGTGGGTGATCGAGTGCGTTACGCCACTCTGGCGATCCTTGCGCGCCTGGGCGATGCCGTTCAACGATTCACGCACCGCACGGTCGCCGATGGCGTGGATATGCACCAGCCAGCCACGCTGATCGATGGCGCTGACCAGTTCACCGAAGCGTTTCGGATCGATCAGCAGTTCGCCCTGTTTGTGCGAGTTGCTGTACGGGTCGATCATCGCCGCGCTCTGCGCCGGGTATTCGATCACGCCGTCGGCGAAGATCTTGAGCCCGGGCAAAGTCAGGTTCGGGATGCCCTGGAATTGCTGGCGGACCTTGTCCAGTGTGTCGAGATCGGCCGGCACGCTTTTCGGGTTGGCCACCAGCAGCGCAGCGACGTGGGCGCTCATGCCGCCGCTTTCGGCCAGCGCTTTGTACACCGGCAGCACGCCGACGGTTTTCTCTGTGGGCTTGAGCGCAAACACCGGTTCGCCGGGCGCGGCGTTGGCGGCGGGGTCCATCCACGCGGTGATGCCCAGGCTGTTGTTGTAGCGCACGGCGGATTTCGCGGCTTTCAACATATCGGCGGGGCTCGGGACTGGCATCTTCGAGGCGACGCGATCCCAGCCGGCGTCCACCAGGAAACCGTTGGGGCTGCCATCGGCGAGTTTGCCGATGGTGTCTTTTTCCGCGTCCGGCAGTTTCTTCAGCAGCGCGGCATCAATGCCCGCGCGCTGCAGCATCACGTTGTTGGCCCACGCGGTGTGGTGATCGCTGCCGGTGAACACCACGGGCACCGAGGCCCATTCGCCACTGTTGAATTTCTTGCCAAAAGCTTCGGCCTGGGCCCAGTAAGTCGAACTCATGCCGGCCACGCTCAGCACATCGCCATGCTTCGCCTTGCCGTCATCGCGCCAGGCTTTCAGGCGTTTTTCCAGTTCGTCGAGGTCGACCACCTCGTCTTCCATATTGGCCGAGGTCATTTCCAGACCGCCGAATATGGCGTGGGAATGACTGTCGATCAGGCCCGGCATCAGGGCTTTACCGCCGAGGTCAACGACTTTGGTGCCCGATGCGATCAGGGCCTTGATCTGCGCATCGCTACCGACTTGCAGCACTTTGCCGTCCTGTACCGCCAACGCCTGCACCTTCGGTTGGGCGCGGTCGGCGGTGAAAATCTTGCCATTGATCAGCACCAGATCGGCCGCTGCCATGGCTTCCATCGAGGCAAAACTGATGGCGGCCATCAATAGATTCGGGATGAATCTTTTCATTGAGTATTTCCTTGTTATTGCGTCTGATGGCCAGATTAGTGGCTTGTCACGGCCAGCAGAACGCCTCACTCACGAAAAACGTTTTTGCCTGAATGGAAAAAGAATGGACAAGTTGGGTGCATTGAAAATGTTCGTGGTCACCGCGCAACTCGGCAGTTTCAGTCGCGCCGCCGAGCAACTGGGCAAGACTCCGTCGGCCTTGACCAAAGCGGTCAATCACCTCGAAGCGGAGCTCGGCGCCCGCTTGTTTGAGCGCAGCACCCGGCGGATTTTGCTGACCGAATCGGGTCGTCTTTATCTGGAAACCGCGCGCCAGGTCTTGCAGCGGCTGGAGGAGGCCGGCGAGGAAATCGAGCAGTTACAGCATGGCCTGCGCGGCAACCTGAAAATCACCGCGCCGCTGGCGTATGGGCAGGCTTTTCTGGATCAGGTGTGCGGCGGTTTTCTGGAGCAATACCCGCAGATCAACCTGCAAGTGGACCTGTGCGATGCGTTCGTCAACCTGCTGGAAAGCGGCTACGACCTGGCGTTGCGCGAGGGGCATGACGACTTGCCGGGGCTGATCGCCCGCGTCGTCGGCAGCAATCGGCTGGCCTTGTGCGCGAGCCCTGATTATCTCGCGCGCAAGGGGTTGCCGGTCACGCCGGACACCCTCGATGACCACGAATGGCTGCTCTACCGTCATCCGTTGCTCAGCCGCGAATTCTGGTGGGCCGAGCGTGACGGGCAGCGGTTGAGCCTGCCACAACCGCAGTCGCCGCGATTGCGCAGTGACAATTACGACCTGCTGCTGGCCAACGCACTGGCCGGACGCGGCTTGTTGCACACGCCGTTGTGGAGTGCCGCGCCGTATATTGCCGACGGGCGGCTGGTGCGGGTGATGGCCGATTACGTCATCGATCCGGACAGCTTCGGCTCGTACATCCTGGCGGTGTACCCCAGTCATCGGCGGGCAACCGCGAAAGTGCTGGCGTTCATCGATTACATCGCAGGGTTTCTGGCGTCGCGTGGCTTGAGCTGACTGGCGGTCCTTGCCAGGAAAATGCCGAAAGAGTACAAATGTACTCCATGACGACTTTAACCCCCCGCCGTACTGCCATCCTGACCTTTATCCGCGATCGAATCGCGGAGCACGGTCAGTCCCCGAGCCTCGCTGAAATCAGCGAGGCGTTTGGTTTTGCCTCCCGCAGCGTGGCGCGCAAGCATGTGCTGGCGCTGACCGAGGCCGGTTTTATCGAGGTCAACCCCAATCAGGCCCGGGGCATTCGTTTGCTCGGGCAACCGGCGCGGCCCGAGTTGCTGGACATCCCGGTGCTCGGTCGGGTCGCGGCGGGTGCGCCGATCGGTGCCGATGCCGAGGTGCACAGCCGTTTGCTGCTCGACCCGTCGATCTTCTCGCGGGTACCGGACTACATGCTGCGGGTCCAAGGTGATTCGATGATCGAGGACGGCATTCTCGACGGCGACCTGGTGGGCGTGCACCGCAATCCCGAAGCGTTCAACGGCCAGATCGTCGTGGCGCGGCTTGACGGCGAAGTCACCATCAAGCGTTTCGAGCGGGTCGGCGACGTTGTCCGGTTGCTGCCGCGCAACCCGGCCTATAAGCCGATCATCGTCAAGGCCAATCAGGACCTGGCCATCGAAGGGGTGTTCTGCGGTCTGGTGAGGCAAGGGTGATGGGCGCCGTCGTTGCGTTGGACACGCTGTTCAATGGCGGCCAGGTCTGGAAGGGCCGGCCTGCGCCGCCAGCGGTCAGCCCGCAACCCACCGGGCATGCCGCACTGGACGCGGCGTTGCCCACCGGCGGCTGGCCGGAAGCGGCGCTGACCGAAATCCTCCTGGCCGGGCAGGGCGTTGGCGAGTTGCAACTGGTATGGCCGGCGCTGGCGCGGCTGTCGTCGGCGGGCGAACGCATTGTGCTGGTGGCTCCGCCTTACGTGCCGTATCCCCAGGCCTGGCAGAACGCCGGGGTCGATCTGCGCCAGTTGTCGATCATCCAGGCCAGCGAGCGCGATGCGCTGTGGGCGGCGGAACAATGCCTGCGTTCAGGCAGTTGCGGCGCGGTGCTGTGCTGGCCGCACAAGGCCGATGACCGGGCGCTGCGGCGCTTGCAGGTGGCGGCCGAAACCGGCTCGACCCTGGCGTTTGCTTACCGCTCGATCAACGAAGCCATCAACCCTTCGCCTGCGGCCCTGCGCATCGCCATCGATGCCCGGCCTGCACAGTTGCGCGTGCTCAAGTGTCGGGGCGGGCTGGCCCGTTCGGCGCCGATTGCCTTTCCCGTGGGGCATTGAGGTTGCCATGCGCTGGGTCTGCATTCTCTTCCCGCAATTGGCGCTGGACGCGGTACTGCGTCAGCGCCCCGATCCCGATGAACCGTTGGCGCTGCTGACCGGCCCGGCACAGCGCCGGGTGCTGCAAGCGGTCAACGCTCCGGCGCGGGCGCTGGGCTTGCGTCCGGGGCAGTCGATGACTGCCGCGCAAGCCTTGAGCAAAGGTTTTGTCACGGCCGAATACGACGTCGCCGAGATCGAACACTGGCAACAGTTCCTGGCGGCGTGGGCCTATCGCTTCAGCTCTCAGGTCAGCGTGCATTACCCGCGTGCCGTGGTGTTTGAAATCGAATCCAGCCTGGGGTTGTTCGGGCCCTGGCCGCAGTTCGAGGCGCGGTTGCGCGCTGAACTCGGCGAGCTGGGCTTTCGGCATCGAATCGTCGCCGCGCCCAACCCGGTGGCCGCGCGGGTGTTGGCTAATGTGTATGACGGCCTGGTGGTGCCGGACGATCAAGCCTTGCGTTATCACCTGGGGCAATTGCCGGTTGACCGGATTGCCCTGGAGCCGGCGGTGGCCACGGCGTTGTCGCGCATGGGGTTGCGCACCTTGAGTCAGGTTCAGGCGTTGCCGCGCAACAGCCTGGCGCGACGTTTCGAGGCGCAGGTGCTCAAGCACCTGGATGCGCTGTTCGGCGAGCGGCGGCTGGCGCTGGCGTTCTACCTGCCGCCGGACCGGTTTGATGTGCGCATCGAGCTCAACTTCGATGTGCAATCCCATCAGGCGCTGCTGTTTCCATTGCGTCGCTTGACCGGCGATCTGTCGGCATTCCTCTGCGGCCGAGACAGTGGCGTGCAGCGTTTCGACCTGCACCTGGAACACGCCGGCTTGCCAGGCACGGTGATCAAGGTCGGGCTGCTCAGCGCCGAGCGCGATCCGGCGATGCTCTTCGAACTGGCTCGGGGGCGGCTGGAGCAGGTGCAGGTCGAGGCCCCGGTACGCGGTTTTCGGCTGCGCGCCGAAGACCTGCCGAGTTTCGTCCCGCAACGTCAGGAGCTGTTCGACGACCGTCCGCAGCAATCCTTGCCTTGGGAGCAACTGCGCGAACGCTTGCGTGCACGGCTTGGGGATGACGCGGTGCATGGCTTGCGTTTCCAGGCCGATCACCGGCCAGAGTGCGCGTGGCAGGCACGGGTCGACAGCCAACTCTGCGCGGGGTTGGTGGGCGTGCAGCGTCCGGGCTGGTTGCTGACGGAACCGCAGGCCATACACGAAGGCTCGACACGGATCCTCATGGGGCCGGAGCGCATCGAGTCCGGCTGGTGGGACGGCGACGACGTGCGTCGCGATTACTACCTGATCGAAACCCGCTCCGGCCAGCAGGGCTGGGCCTACCGTGCGGTGGGTGAGGTCGGCCCGCTGTGGCTGCAAGGCTGGTTCGCATGAGCGTCGAGTATGCGGAGCTGCACTGCCTGTCGAACTTCAGTTTCCAGCGCGGTGCTTCCAGTGCCCTGGAACTGTTTCAGCGGGCGAAAAAGCACGGCTATCAAGCACTGGCGATCACCGATGAATGCACCCTGGCCGGTATCGTCCGTGCCTGGCAAGCGGCCAGCTCCGTGGAGCTGCCGCTGATCATCGGCAGCGAAATGCGCATCGAGGACGGTCCGAAACTGGTGCTGCTGGTGGAAACCCTTGAGGGTTACCAGACCCTGTGCCGGTTGATTACCCGGGCGCGGCGCCGCACGCAGAAAGGCCAGTACCAAGTGCTGCGTGAGGACTTCAGCGAACCGATGCCGGGGTTGCTGGCGTTGTGGGTGCCGGACACGGTCGATGATTTTACCAGCGGCCACTGGCTCAAACAGAGGTTCAGCGATGGCCTGTGGCTGGCCGTGCAGTTGCATCGCGGGCAGGACGACACCCGGCGACTGGACGCACTGCTGACCCTGGCGCGGGAACTGCGGATTCCAGCGGTGGCCAGTGGCGATGTGCACATGCACACCCGTGGACGGCGCGCCTTGCAGGACACCATGACCGCGATCCGTCATCACCTGCCGGTGGCCGAGGCCGGGATGCGATTGCATCCGAACGGCGAGCGGCATGTGCGCAGCCTCGATGCCCTGCAATCGATCTATCCGCAAGCGTTGCTTGATGAAACGCTGACCATTGCCAAGCGTTGCACCTTCGACCTCGGCCAGTTGCGTTACCAGTATCCCCGCGAGCTGGTGCCGGAAGGCCAGACGGCCACGTCCTGGCTGCGGCATTTGACCGAAGAGGGCGTCGCGTGGCGCTGGCCAAAAGGTCCGCAAGCCAAGGTGCTGGTGCAGATCGACAAGGAGCTGGAGCTGATCGCCGAGCTGGGCTATGAAAGCTACTTCCTGACGGTGCATGACATTGTGCGGTTCGCCCGTGAGCAGAAAATCCTCTGTCAGGGCCGCGGTTCTGCCGCGAATTCGGCGGTATGTTTTGCCTTGGGCATCACGGAAATCGACCCGGATCGCACCACGCTGTTGTTCGAACGTTTTCTCTCCAAGGAGCGCAATGAACCGCCGGACATCGACGTCGATTTCGAACACGAACGGCGCGAAGAAGTATTGCAGTACGTGTTCCAGCGTTATGGCCGGACCCGCGCCGCACTCACGGCAGTGGTCAGCACCTATCACGCGGCCGGCGCGGTGCGCGACGTGGCCAAGGCCCTGGGCCTGCCGCCGGACCAGATCAACGCCCTGGCCGATTGCTGTGGCCACTGGAGCGATGCAACACCCCCCGTGGAACGCCTGCTTGAAGGCGGTTTCGACCCCGAGAGCCCGGTGCTGCGCCGGGTGCTGAGTTTGACTCAGCAACTGATCGGTTTCCCCCGACACCTGTCCCAGCACCCCGGCGGTTTCGTGATTTCCGAGCAGCCACTGGACAGTCTGGTGCCGGTGGAAAACGCCGCCATGGCCGAGCGCACTATCATTCAGTGGGACAAGGACGATCTCGACGCGGTCGGGTTGCTCAAGGTGGATATTCTGGCGTTGGGCATGCTCAGCGCGATTCGCCGCTGTTTTGATCTGCTGCGCCGTCATCGCCATCTGGACTTGAGCCTGGCGACGATCCCGGCCGAAGACTCGCCAACCTACGACATGATCGGCCGTGCCGACACCATTGGCGTGTTCCAGATCGAATCACGGGCACAGATGTCGATGCTGCCCAGACTCAAGCCCCGCAAGTTCTATGACTTGGTGATCGAGGTGGCGATCGTCCGTCCGGGGCCGATCCAGGGCGGGATGGTGCATCCGTACCTGCGACGGCGAAACAAGGAGGAACCCGAGGTTTACCCGTCCCCGGCACTGGAAGTCGTGCTCAAGCGCACCCTGGGCGTGCCGCTGTTCCAGGAACAGGTGATGCAGATTGCGATTGTCGCCGCCGACTACAGTCCCGGCGAGGCCGATCAGTTGCGTCGTTCCATGGCCGCCTGGAAACGCCACGGCGGACTGGAACCGCACAAGGATCGGCTGGCCGCCGGGATGAAGAAAAACGGCTACACGGCCGAGTTCGCCGCGCAGATCTTCGAACAGATCAAAGGCTTCGGCAGCTACGGTTTTCCCGAGTCCCACGCCGCCAGTTTCGCCTTGCTGACCTACGCCAGTTGCTGGTTGAAATGCCATGAGCCGGCGGCCTTCGCCTGTGCGCTGATCAATAGCTGGCCCATGGGTTTCTACAGCCCGGACCAGATTCTGCAGGATGCGCGCCGGCATCATTTGCAGATTCGTCCGGTGGACGTGCGCGCCAGTGACTGGGATTGCAGCCTCGAACCGATCACCGGCGCGCAACCGGCGATTCGCATGGGGCTGCGGATGATCAAGGGCTTTCGTGAGGACGATGCCCGGCGCATCGAAGCGGCGAGGGCAAAGGGTGTATTTGTCGACATCGCCGACCTGGGCGAGCGCGCGCGACTCGATGCCCGTGCCCAGGAGCAACTGGCCGATGCCGGCGCGCTGCGTGGCCTGGCCGGTGACCGCCATCGGGCGCGCTGGGAAGTGGCGGGGGTGCAGAAGCAGCTCGGTTTGTTTGCCGGCCTGCCGAGTCAGGAAGAACCTGCGATCTATCTGCCCAAACCCACGGTGGGCGAGGACTTGCTGGCCGACTACAACAGTGTCGGCACCACCCTCGGTCCGCATCCGCTGGCGTTGCTGCGCGGTGAATTGAAAGCCCGGCGCTGTCGCAGTTCGAAAGAGCTGATGGAGGTCGAGCACGGGCGACCAGTCAGCGTCGCCGGGCTGGTCACCGGTCGGCAACGGCCCGGCACGGCCAGTGGCGTGACCTTCGTCACCCTGGAAGACGAGTTCGGCAACGTCAACGTCATCGTCTGGCGCGACCTCGCCGATCGTCAGCGAAAGGTCCTGGTCGGCTCGCAATTGCTCAAGGTCGATGGCCGCTGGGAAAAGGAAGGCGAGGTGCGACACCTGATTGCCGGACGGTTGAGCGACCTGAGTCCCTTGCTGGACGGCATCAGCGTGCGCAGCCGGGATTTCCGCTGATCCCAACCACTGATCGCCACTGATCGTTCCCACGCTCCGCGTGGGAATGCAGCCATGGACGCTCCGCGTCCCCGCTGTGACGCAGAGCGTCACGGGAGGCATTCCCACGCAGAGCGTGGGAACGATCAATGCGGCAGCCAATGCATTGGCGCCAATAAAAATTAAACACTGTCCACGATGATGGCACTTTGGCATAATGCCGGCCGCCGACGTCCCGCACGTCGATTATCGATTTGATTCCCCCTCGCTTTTTCGCCGCTGCAACCCGCAGCGGTTGGCTATGGCCGTGCCGGGATAAACCGTTTTTTCAGAAGGAATGCACAATGAGAATGATCTCTCGGATGTTGGTATCGGCGGCAGCGATTGCCCTCCTGGGCGCGATGGCCGGGTGCGCGACCGAAAGCTCGCGCGCCTTGCCGGTCGCAAAAGTCGAAAGCGCCAGCGTGGCATATGCCGGTGTTCGCGTACCCATGGCCGTCGGCAAGTTCGACAACCGTTCGAGCTACATGCGCGGGATCTTCTCCGACGGCGTGGATCGCCTCGGCGGTCAGGCCAAGACCATCCTGATCACTCACTTGCAGCAAACCAACCGCTTCAGCGTGCTGGACCGCGACAACATGGGCGAGATCCAGCAGGAAGCCGCGATCAAGGGCCAGTCCCAGCGCCTCAAGGGTGCCGACTTTGTGGTCACCGGTGATGTCACCGAGTTCGGCCGCAAAGAAACCGGCGACCACCAGCTGTTCGGCATTCTCGGTCGCGCCAAGACCCAGGTGGCCTACGCCAAGGTCAATCTGAACATCGTCAACATCAGCACCTCCGAAGTGGTTTATTCGACTCAGGGCGCGGGCGAGTACGCCTTGTCCAACCGTGAAGTCATCGGCTTCGGCGGTACTGCTGCCTACGATTCGACCCTCAACGGCAAAGTGCTCGACCTGGCCATGCGCGAGGCGATCAATCGCCTGGTGGACGGGATGAATGCCGGTGCATGGAAACCGGGTAACTGATCAAGGTCGATGACAAGGAGCGGTACAAGCATGTTCAAGACGTATGTGTCGTGGGCGCTGATGGCGTCGACATTGCTGGTCAGCGGCCTGTTGGCCGGTTGCGCCGGCCCGAAAACCCTTTACCAGTGGGAAAGCTACCAGCCGGAAGTCTACGAGTATTTCAAGGGTGAATCACCCAAGGAAGCTCAGGCCGAAGCGCTGGAGCGCGACCTGCAGAAGATCAAGTCCACCGGCAAGACGCCGCCGCCTGGCTACCACGCTCACCTGGGTCTGTTGTACCTGAGCATGGGCAAGGACGATCAGATGGTGCAGCAGTTCAGGACCGAGAAAACCCTGTTTCCCGAGTCGACGCCGTACATGGATTTTCTGCTTAAAAATGCCAAGACCGGAGACACCCAATGATCGCGCGTTCATTGAAACTGATGGCCGGGCTGCTGGCGCTGGCTGTGCTCGGTGGCTGCGTCAGCCCCAAGACCGTCGACTACTCGGCGTACAAGCAAGCCCGTCCGAAAACCATTCTGGTGCTGCCGCCGCTGAACAATTCGCCGGACGTCAAGGCGTCCTACAGCATGCTGTCGCAGGTCACGTACCCGTTGGCGGAAGCCGGTTACTACGTGCTGCCGATCACTCTGGTCGATGAGACATTCCGCCAGAATGGCCTGACCACACCGGCGGACATTCACCAGGCACCGGCCAACAAGCTGCAGGAGATTTTCGGTGCCGATGCGGCGCTGTACATCACCGTGACGGACTACGGCACGCGCTACATGATCATCAGCAGCGAAACCGTGGTGACCGCCACCGCGAAACTGGTAGACCTCAAGAACGGCACCACCCTGTGGACCGGCTCGGCCCGGGCTTCGAGCGAAGAGGGCGGTAACAACGGTGGCGGTGGTTTGGTTGGCATGCTGATTACGGCAGCGGTCAAGCAAGTGATCAACAGCGCCACCGACGCCGGTCACCCGATTGCCGGTGTGGCCAGTGCGCGCCTACTGTCGGCCGGGCAACCGGCGGGCTTGCTGTACGGACCGCGTTCGCCGAAATACGGTACTGACTGAACCCAGTCTGCTTTGAGAGGCGCCCGTCTTGAGGAGCCTCTATGGTGAACTCCTTCCTGTGGCGAGGAGCTTTTGTGGCGAGGTGGCAAGCCCCCTCGCCACAGAGTCCCCGCAGGCTCTCAGCGGCCGGGTTCTTTGTCTGGCCACTCCACAACAAATCCGCAGATCAAGAATCGACTAACCTCTATGAAACCATTGGCGTGGGCGATGCTCGAAACAAACGGGCCCGCGCCGTCCTCGCACAGCGATCCCGCACATCAGCCAATCACAGGGACATAAAGCCAGTCGATGCAGTTTCTATCTGAAAGCCACGGGTGTGCCGGCTGGAACGGTGAAATGGCCGGGCGCATCCGCGCGTTCGACTGGAGCCAGACCGAGCTTGGAAACATCGACACCTGGCCCGCCAGCCTGTGCAGCACGGTGCAACTGATGCTCGCCTCGCCACTGCCAATGGTGATGCTCTGGGGGCATGCGGGTTACATGATCTATAACGATGCCTACTCGAAATTTGCCGGTGGCCGCCATCCGTATCTGCTGGGCTCCCCGGTCGAGCTGGGCTGGCCAGAAGTGGCCGAGTTCAATCGCCATGTGGTCGATACCTGCCTGGCGGGCGGCACCTTGTCCTATCGTAATAAAGTGCTGGAATTGCTGCGCGACGGGGTCCCCGAAGACGTCTGGCTGGACCTTTATTACAGCCCTGTCGCCGATGATGAAGGACGACCCGCCGGGGTCATGGCGATGGTCGTTGAAACCACTGAACATGTGATTTCCGAACGCCGGCGCCAGGAAGCTGAAGACGCCTATCGCGCCGACAATGAACGGGTACGTCTGGCGCTCAATGCCGGGGCGTTGCTCGGCTCGTTCGTCTGGGACATCAAAGGCAATGTGTTGTCCGGCGACGAGCGCTTTGCCCGGACTTTTTCCTACCCTTCCGAACAGAACCTGGCCGACCTGCCCACCGACATCGCTGAAGCGCAGATTCACCCCGACGATCGCAGTTGGGTCCAGGAACAGGTCAATCAGTCGGTGGCGACCGGCGATCCCTTTAATGCCGAGTACCGGGTCTTGCGCCCCGACGGCAGCTATCTGTGGGTGCAGGCCAGTGGCTGCTGTGAGTTCAACGAGCAGGGCGAGCCCTTCCGCTTCCCCGGCGTGTTGATCGATGTTCACGAACGCAAGATGGCCGAAGAATCCTTGCTCAAATTCACCCGCAACCTAGAGCAACGCGTGGCCGACGAGGTCAACGCGCGGCTGGCGGCTGAAGAACAACTGCGCCAATCGCAGAAGCTCGAAGCCATCGGCGGCCTCACCGGCGGCGTGGCCCACGACTTCAATAACCTGCTGCAGGTGATCGCCGGCAACCTGCACTTGCTGGCGCGGCATGAGCCGGACAACGCCAACGTGCAGCGCCGGGTCAGCGCGTCGATTGCGGCCGTCGAGCGCGGCGCCAAACTGTCTTCGCAATTGCTCGCGTTTGCCCGGCGCCAACCGTTGTCGCCGGCGGTGTGCGATCCACAACAGATTTTCGAAGGGCTGGGAGAACTGTTGCAACGGGCGCTGGGGGAAACTATCCAGATTGATGTGCGGTTACCGGAAGACGCCTGGTACATCAATGTCGATCGCAACCAACTGGAAAACGCGATTCTCAACCTGGCCATCAATGCCCGTGACGCCATGCAGGGCGAAGGGACCATCGAACTGAGCGCCGAGAATGTGGCGCTCGACCGTCAATTCTGTGCCGGCAAGGGCATCGTGGCGGGCGACTATGTGCGTGTCGCGGTGGCCGATACCGGCGTTGGCATGTCACCCGAAGTGCTCGGGCAGGCATTCGAGCCGTTCTTCACCACCAAGGGTGACGGTCAAGGCACCGGGCTGGGACTGAGCATGGTGTTCGGCTTCGTCAAACAGAGTGGCGGGCACATCGAAATCTCCAGCGTCGTCGGGCAGGGCACCCGGGTGCAGCTTTACTTTCCGCGCAGCTTGCGTGCGTTGCCCAGTGAAACAACGCTGCGGGATTCGCCCCAACGCGGCGGGCACGAAACCATTCTGGTGGTCGAGGACAACGAAGCGGTGCGCAGCTCGGCGGTGGAGTTGCTGAGCGAAGAGGGCTATCAGGTCTTGACCGCGGCCAACGGCGATCAGGCAATGCAGATGTTGCTGGAGGGCGTGGGGGTGAACCTGATTTTCACCGACGTGGTCATGCCCGGCCTGATCAAAAGCTCGGACCTGGCGGCCTGGGCCAAGGTGCAAAATCCTCCGGTGGCGGTGCTGTTTACCTCCGGCCACACCCGGGACATCATCTCGCGCAATCACCAACTCAGCCCGGATACCCATCTGCTGAGCAAACCGTATGGGCCTGAAGCACTGACACACATGATCCGCACTGTCCTCAGTGCCTGAACACGCACACATTATGGGTTGTTGAATGATCGTTCCCTCGCTCTGCGTGGGAATGCCTCATGTGACGCTCTGCGTCACGCTTATGGGATGCGGAGCGTCCCGGGCTGCATTCCCACGCGGAGCGTGGGAATGATCAGGTGGGAGCAAGCTCGCTCCCACAGGGTTTTGTGTTTTTTTCTGCCATCTAATAAGGGCTCCCGATGACTTCAACGCGTACCTCCAATCCTCCTTCCGACATGGTCAGGGTACGCGGTGCCCGGGAACACAATCTCAAGAACATTGACGTTGACATTCCACGGGATGCCCTGGTGGTGTTCACTGGCGTCTCGGGTTCGGGCAAGTCGTCGCTGGCGTTTTCCACGCTGTATGCCGAAGCGCAGCGCCGCTATTTCGAATCCGTGGCGCCGTATGCGCGGCGGCTGATTGATCAGGTCGGTGTGCCGGACGTCGATTCCATCGAAGGCCTGCCACCGGCCGTGGCCCTGCAACAGCAGCGCGGCACGCCGAGTACGCGGTCTTCGGTGGGCAGCGTGACGACGCTGTCGAGCCTGATCCGCATGCTGTACTCCCGGGCCGGCAGCTATCCGCCGGGGCAGCCGATGCTGTACGCCGAGGACTTCTCGCCCAACACGCCTCAGGGTGCCTGCCCCGAATGCCATGGCCTGGGCCGGGTGTATGAAGTCACCGAAGCCCTGATGGTCCCGGACCCGAGCCTGACCATCCGCCAACGCGCGGTGGCTTCCTGGCCCACGGCGTGGCAAGGACAAAACCTGCGCGACATCCTGGTGACGATGGGCTACGACGTCGACAAACCCTGGCGCGAACTGCCGAAAAAGCAGCGTGACTGGATCCTCTTCACCGAGGAAACACCGACCGTCCCGGTGTATGCCGGGCTCACCCCGGAAGAAACCAAAGTGGCGCTCAAACGCAAAATGGAGCCCAGCTACCAGGGCACCTTCACCGGCGCCCGACGCTACATCCTGCATACGTTCAGCCACTCGCAAAGTGCGCTGATGAAGAAGCGCGTCGCGCAATTCATGCTCGGCAGCCCCTGCCCGTTGTGCGACGGCAAACGGCTCAAGCGCGAGGCGTTGTCGGTGACCTTTGCCGGTTACGACATCGGCGAGCTGTCGCAGATGCCGTTGCTGCAAGTGGCCGAGGTGCTGAAACCGGTGGCGGCGCACAGTTACCTGGAACAGGCCGATGAGGCGGGCGAGGTGTTGACTCACCGCCAGACCCGCGAGGCCCGTGAACAGCGCGTGGCCCACGGCGCCAGCGGCCATGCCAACGCGCCGGATGTGCGGCATACGCCTAACCTGTCGGTGGAGAAACGCCTGGCTGCGCAACGGATCGCTCAGGATTTGCTGGAGCGGGTCAGCACCCTGACCGACCTGGGCCTCGGTTATCTGGCCCTGGAGCGCAGCACGCCGACGCTGTCGTCCGGCGAATTGCAGCGGCTGCGCCTGGCCACTCAATTGGGGTCGCAATTGTTCGGCGTGATCTACGTGCTGGACGAGCCGTCGGCGGGGCTGCACCCAGCGGATGGTGAAGCGCTGTTCGAAGCGCTGCAACGCTTGAAGGTGGCTGGCAATACGTTGTTTGTGGTTGAACACGACCTGGAAACCATGCGTCGTGCCGACTGGCTGATCGATGTCGGCCCGGCGGCGGGTGAGCATGGCGGTCGGATTCTCTACAGCGGACCACCCCAAGGACTGGCCGAGGTCAAGGATTCCCAGACCCGTGCCTACCTCTTCGCCGAGCAGGTCACCGAAGCCAGAGCCAGCCGCAAGCCGACCGATTGGCTGCGTCTGGAAGGCATCACGCGCAATAACCTGAACGACCTCAGCGTCGAGTTTCCCTTGGGCTGTTTTACCTCGGTGACCGGCGTCTCCGGTTCCGGCAAATCAAGCCTGGTCAGTCAGGCCTTGCTGGAATTGGTGGGCGCGCATCTGGGGCGTGCTGCCAGCGGTAGCGAGCCTGAGGAACTGAGCCTTGAAGACGATGCGCCGCAGGTCAGCGGCGGTCAGGTCACGGCGGGGCTGGAATCGATCAAGCGCCTGGTGCAGGTCGATCAGAAACCCATCGGCCGTACACCGCGCTCGAACCTTGCGACTTACACGGGGCTGTTCGACAACGTGCGCAAACTGTACGCCGCCACCCCCCAGGCGCAGGCCGAGGGCTACGACGCCGGGCAGTTCTCCTTCAACGTCGCCAAGGGCCGTTGCCCGACCTGCGAAGGAGAAGGCTTTGTCAGCGTTGAGTTGCTGTTCATGCCCAGCGTCTATGCGCCGTGCCCGACCTGCCACGGCGCTCGCTACAACCCCGAGACGCTGGCGATCATCTGGCAAGGTTTGAACATTGCCCAGGTGTTGCAGTTGACGGTGGACGAAGCGGTCGAGGTGTTCGCCGAGCAACCGGGCATTCGCCGTTCGCTGGAAGTGCTGCGCGATATCGGCCTGGGCTATCTGCGCCTCGGTCAGCCCGCCACGGAACTCTCGGGTGGTGAAGCCCAGCGCATCAAACTGGCGACCGAACTGCAACGTAACCAGCGTGGGGCGACGTTGTATGTGCTCGACGAACCCACCACTGGTTTGCATCCCCGGGACGTTGACCGATTGCTCGAACAGTTGAATACGCTGGTGGTGGCGGGGCACACGGTGATTGTGGTGGAGCATGAAATGCGCGTAGTTGCGCAGAGTGATTGGGTGATCGATATCGGGCCGGGGGCGGGGGATCAGGGCGGGAAAATTGTCGTGGCCGGCACGCCGCAGAAAGTGGCCAGGAACAAGAAGAGCCGCACGGCCCCTTTCCTGGCCCGGACCCTATGATCGTTCCCACGCTCCGCGTGGGAATGCAGCCCGCGACGCTCCGCGTCCCAATCAAAAGCGGACGCAGAGCGTCCGGTGAGGCATTCCCACGCGGAGCGTGGGAACGATCAAAAACGATCAAAACGCCGCGGTCAATCAGACAAACCCGGTTATCGTTCTTCGCGGGCAAGCCTCGCTCCAGGATCGGTGTCAGGCACAATCTAATGTGCGTCGGACCTTGTCCAACAGCTCATTGATCTGAAATGGCTTGATCAGCATCTCCATGCCATCACCGAGGAACACCTGACGGTTGATCGCATTTTCCGCATAGCCGGTCATGAACAGGATCGGCAAACCTTCACGCCAGCCCGGCACTGCCGTCGACGGCGATTTTTTGACCTTGAGCCTGCCGGTGCCTGTCCATTGGATTGAACCCCTGTCCCGGGATGGCTTCGAACCTTCAAGGCCCCGGCTGTTTGAATCGCGGGCTGGCCGTCATGAGCGAGGTGCGTATGAAAGACCAATCGACACAACAGCAGAATCAATCGGGGGCGCCGGTCGACCGCAACGACCCGGCGATCGACCCGCAGACGCCGGGTGAGGGCGCGCCAGCGGAGCAGCGTCAGAGCCAATCCACCGACTCGCCAAGCGCCGATGCGGCGGTGGATCAGAAGAACCGCCACACCGACAATGACAATGAGTTCAGCCCAGGTTTCAAACCGAATCCAGACCGGCCCAAACCCGGCGATGACACGGATGCCGACATCGATACCGATGGCGGCTAGTTCAGCCAGCATGCAAAAAGGCCGCATCAATCGATGCGGCCTTCTTTTTGTGTGCTTATTTGCTTGGGTGGGCGGCTTGGAGTTTTTTCGCCATCTCCAGGTGTTTTTCCAGCGCCGGCAACATTTTTTGCGCGAAGCCTTTCAGCTCGGTGGCGCCTTTGACCTTGTCGTCTGTCACCGTATTGGCTTGTTTTTCGAACAGCTTGATGGTGTCTTCGTGGGCCTTCACCTGATTATTGGCATAGGCCGCGTCGAAGGACTCATCGCGCATGTCGAGGATTTTTTCCTTGGCTTGTTTGACCAGCGTCGTCTCGTCCGGCACCTCGATGTCATTCTTTTTCGCCAGGGCCGCCAGTTCATCGTTGGCCTTGGAATGATCGGTGATCATCATGTTGGCGAATGCCTTGATGTCGGCCGCTGAGCTTTTTTCCAGCGCCAGACGGCTGGTCTCGATTTCCGCAATGCCACCTGCGGCGGCGTTGTCGACAAAGTCATTGGAAGTGGCGGCAAAAGCTGTGCCCATGCTGGTGCTCAACGCTACAGCCAGGACGAGGTGGCGCAAGTTGAATCCGTCCATTGGTCATTCTCCACACAGGGTTTGGGGTAGGCGATCGAGGTGATCGTTATTCAATGGAGGCAGGCGCTCGAGCAAAGGTTTTATCGGGTTTGCACCAGGACGACGAACGGACACCGCTGGTCTGATAGGCGGTCGACAGAACCGGCCAACGGAGGTCATTCTGACAGTTGGCGAACGCAATCGATCGCGTTTGCTGCCGATCAACAAACGGAGGTGTTCCATGCCGGTGCCACACGACCTTTATCAGGACCTGAAACTTTCAAAGGAAGATATCCAGCAAAAACGCTCCAAGGATTCTCGACTGGACTCATTACTTAACCAGTATTCGCAAGCGGACGCCGAGGTGGTAAAGGCTGAAACCGCACAATCGGATGCGCCCAGTGATGACGCACTGAAGAAGCTCAAGGAGAAGCGCGTACAGGTCAAGAATCAGATCGTTGACCGGCTCCAGACGCCATCCTGATGCGCCTTGCCACCCACCGACAACCGGTGACTGAAAAATTGGAACGGTGATCAATACCGGCACCTCGAAAGATCAGAGTCCGACCTTTTCGACTCCTTGCGAGGTGCCTTATGACCGACCCCAGATTCCCTAGTGAAGAGCAGGGCGGGTTCGACCCCATCCCGACCCATCCTGAACCGCTAAGCCCCGGCCGCACGACGGTCAATCCCGAAGATGAGCCGGGCATCGACGAATTGCCGAACAATGAAGGTGTGCGCCCGCTGGATGAGGATGATTCCACCGCGATGGACCCGGAACGGGTGCGGGAAGAAACGGACAATGCCGTGCGCGATAACGAGATTGACCCCCGCTAATCCAACCCCACACGTCCCCTGTGGGAGCGGGCTTGCCCGCGATGGCGGATTACCTGACACATCAATGTTGACAGTGCCGCAGTCATCGCGGGCAAGCCCGCTCCCACAGGGATTTACGTTAGTTCTGGAGGGCGGTGGTCAGCGGTAGGCGCGCCATGTTCATGGCCTTCAGCGACCCCAGGTACAACCAGTCCCCATACTCGCGCACCGTCGTGATCGGCGAGTAATTACCCGTGCTCGCATCCTGCAGGTTGGCAATCACCTTGCCATCAAGGTCCAGACCCAGTGCAAAGGCGCGCTTTTCCATGGGTTTGGGCAGTACCGTCAATGCCCGAACGATCATCTTGCGCACGAACGGGTGCGGCGCCGTGGCGTCGAGCAGCGCATTGCGCGGTGCGTAGAGCGCTACCCAGAAACGGTCGCGGCCATTGAACGCGAGGTTGTCCGGCAGGCCTGGCAGATTGTCGATAAACACGTCGTGGGTTCCGGCTTTCGGCCCGCTCAACCAAAAGCGGGTGATGCGGTAAGCGCCGGTCTCGTTGACCAGCACAAAGCTGTCGTCCGGCCCCAGCGTCACGCCATTGGCAAACTCGAGCTTGTCCAGCAACACCAAGGTTTTGCCCGTCTGGAAGTCATAGCGCAACAAGCGACCGTCACCACCGTGCTCGATGATCGCCTCGCCATCCCTGCCGTAGCCCCAGCGGCTGGAAGCGTCGCTGAAATAGGCGTAGTGCCCCGATTTGTCGATGGTCACATCATCGGTAAACCCGAAGGGCACGCCGCCCGCCTCGGTGGACAGTGCGATCAACCGGCCCTGGGCATCCAGGGAAAGCAACCCTTTGACGCCGTCAGCGATCACCAGCAGTCCGTTCGGGTGCCTCGCCAGGCCCAGAGGCCGGCCGCCGGTATCGGCCAGCACTTTGGTGTCCTTGCCGTCGAGGCTGGTGCGGATCAGCCGGCCATCGTGCAGTCCGGTGATGAGCGCGTTGTCTTCCAGCAACAGCGCCTCGGGCCCTTCGATGTCTCCCGGGCCGACACGTTCCACCTCTTTGAGACGCTGATTGTCGGCATACACCCCGCTGGTCAGGGAAGGCGCCGGCGGCGGTGTCCAGGCCACCGGCCGAACCTTGGTCGGGAACAACAACAGAAAAGCCCCCAGGACAATGATCAGCAACCACAGCAGATTGCGAAACCTGAAGGCGCTTCTCACGCGCTGACTCCTACGGGGTTCAGGGTTTTCTGCACCATTTCGCGCAGCGCCTGCATTGACGCTGCGGATTCGCGCTCGATGCGCCGCTTGAGCAGCAATCGATTGGTGATGCGCATCGCCAGGCCCGTGAACTGATACTCCAGGGTCCGCACAAAACGTGTGCCTTCACCCTGCGCCTCGCATTCATAGGTCACGACCAGCGACAACCCATGATCGCCGCGCGCCCAGGCACTCCAGCGACGTCCTGGCAGGTATTCGTTGACTTCCCAGCTCAAGTGCCCGGTGCGGCCACCGGCAAGGATATCCTCCTCGAACCGCAGGCCGGCATGCAGCGCCCCACCTTGTCCCTCGACCTTCAGGGACGACGGATGCCACTCCGGCCACCGGGTGACGGTGCTGGCATAGGCGAGCACGTCAATCGGACTTCCAGCGATAGAGATCTGGTGCTGCATGCGGGTCATGGTCATTCTCGTCAGGGGCAGGGGGGCAGGCTCGGGCTCCCAGTACAGAGTGCCGAACAGGTAGTCCATCAGCGGAAATACGATATTGAAATTGCGTTCCTGCATCAGCTCGCGGCGGTGATGCAGTTCATGCAGGCGGCGCATCTGGCGGATCCACGGCAGACGCGTGACCGGGTTGTCCGGGGGCAAGTGCTCGCAGGCATGAAACACCTCGTACATCAGGTACCCGAGGACCAGACAGCCGCCAAACAATCCGGCGACGTTGGCATCGACCTGCTTGAGCAGCCACCAGACAGGCAAGGTGAAAACGACGGTGTGCACCACGATCAGCCAGGCCGGAAACAGAATCACCCGCCAGTCCCGAGCGCTGTCGTAGGTCATGTGGCCGGGGGCGAAAAAGCTGTGATGGTCGCCGGCATGGCGGGCGTAGAACATCCGCGCGAAGTTCTTTTTGTGATGCCCCAGATGCCGATGCACCAAGTACACGCCGAAGTTGAAGAACAACAGCGTCAACGGCACCGTCAGCCATTCCAGCGGCCGGACCTGATGCACGGTGCTCCAGAATCCACCGATGGCCAGCACGCCGAACAGCAGCACAAAGGCCCCGTGCAGCCAGGGGTTGTAGCGCGGATGAATGTCAGCGCGATAGCGCTCGCGAAATGCCTGGGTGGTCTGCCTCACTGCGTTCACCTCTGGTTATTGTTATAACCAGCAGATTAGCTGATCTGCCCGCGCAAGCTTGAGCAAACCTGGATGACACAAGCGACATGATCCGGTGTATTCAGGTCAGCGGGTTCCAGCGCTGTGACCAGTCGTCGTCGGTCTTGATGACTTCACGCAATAAATCGAAGGCCCGTTGCAGGGTCGCCGAGTCGCGATCGCGCGAGTAGACCAGGTAGGTCGGGTAACTGAATTCCGGGGCTTTGGGCACGGGCTCCAGCACGCCGCTTTCGAGGTAACTCTGAACCACGCGAGTACGGAAGTAGCCGCTACCGCCGTTTTCCAGGATGTATTGCAGGGCCAGGGGGCCGAGGTTGAAGCTCAGGGCGGCCTTGGCTTTTTCCGGCAGGGCGGCATCGTGCTGGCGGCGGAAGTCCGAACCCCAGTCGATGTACACATAAGGATCGGGCCGCCCCGCGAGGCGTACCAGGATGAGTTTTTCTTCGAGGATCTGCTCGACTTGCAGGCGCGGCCAGTATTCGGGCTGATAGACCAGCGCCGCGTCCAGCACCCCCAGTTCTAGTTGACGCAACAGGTTCTCGCCGTCGCGGATTTCCATGCGCAGGGCGTGGCTGGGAATCTTCTCTCGCAGCTCACCGGCCCAACTGAGCATCAGCGGGTTGCACAGACTGACCTCGCCGCCAATATGCAGCACATCGCGGTAACCGTCGGGCAACGGCAAGTCCCGACGCGCTGCTTCCCAGGTCTCGACCAGTTGATTGGCGTACACCACAAAGGCCTCGCCATTGGGCGTCAGCCGCGCACCGGCGCGGTTGCGCACGAACAACGTGCTGCCCAGCTGGCTCTCGAGTTTTTGCACGCGCGCCGTGATTGCAGTCTGGGTGACGTGGAGTTTTTCAGCGGCGGCGGCAAGACTGCCGTGGCGGACAATTTCCAGAAAAGTGCGAGCGAGTTCGATGTCCATGGGGCGGCCGGTGCGGAAGGTGCCGGCATTGTAAACGGATCCTGCCGGAGCCTGCTCGCGATGGCGTCCTGTCATTCAGCATTGATGTCGGCAGACAAGACGCCTTCGCGAGCAGGCTCGCTCCTACAGGGGGTTGCAGGTGTTCGTTAGATCCTTGTTCAAAACGCGAAGCAGGAACAGCCAAACGCGCCCCAAAACCCCTGAAAATCACTGACCGGCGCTGAGGATAACCGCGCCCGTTCATGGCTGTGCGCATGCACCGCACAGGCGCCGACGCATTGATGCACTTGCGCCGTCAGTGGCGCCACGGGCTTCCAGTGGCCCGGCACTTTGGCGACGGGCGACCACTCGGGCACCACAGGAATCGGCGGCGGCCCGAGTTTTTCGAACTCGACACTGCCGTAGACGATCTTGCCGTCGACAATGGTCAGCACCGACTCGATCCATTTGATCGCTTCATCGTCGATGTGGAAGTAGTCCGCAGACAGCGCAATCAGATCCGCCAGTTGCCCGACCTTGATCTGGCCTTTCTTGCCTTGCTCTGAAGAAAACCAGGCGCTGCCGTGGGTGAAGAGTTCCAGTGCCGTATCGCGGCTCAAGCCTTGCGGGTACAGCTCCAACCCGCCAACAGTGCGGCCGCTGACCAGCCAATACATGGACGTCCAGGGGTTGTAGCTGGACACCCGCGTTGCGTCGGTGCCGGCACCGACAGGAATGCCTTCGGCGAGCATGCGTGCGATCGGCGGCGTGTGTTCGGCGGCTTTGGCGCCATAGCGGTCGACGAAGTATTCGCCCTGGAAGGCCATGCGATCCTGAATGGCGATGCCGCCGCCCAAAGCTTTCACCCGCTCGATGTTCTGCGGGGTGATGGTTTCCGCATGATCGAAAAACCACGGCAAACCGTCGAACGGAATGTCGCGATTGACCTTCTCGAACACGTCGAGCATGCGGCTGATGGATTCGTTGTAAGTGGCATGCAGGCGGAATGGCCAACGTTGTTCCACCAAATGGCGCACCACCGGTTCCAACTCTTGTTCCATGGTTTGCGGCAAGTCCGGGCGTGGTTCGAGAAAATCTTCGAAGTCGGCCGCCGAAAACACCAGCATTTCCCCGGCACCGTTATGCCGTAGAAAATCATCGCCCTGACCGTAGTGGGAGGTGTTGGTCCAGTTCTTGAAGTCGCTCAGCTCTTCCTTGGGTTTCTGCGTGAACAGGTTGTAGGCGATGCGCACGGTGAGTTGCTGGTCTTTGGCCAATTGCTGAATGACCTGATAGTCGTCCGGGTAATTCTGATAACCGCCGCCGGCATCGATGGCACTGGTCACGCCGAGGCGATTGAGTTCGCGCATGAACTGACGCGTCGAGTTGACCTGATATTCCAGCGGCAACTTCGGTCCCTTGGCCAGGGTCGAGTAGAGAATCATCGCGTTCGGGCGGGCGATCAGCATGCCGGTGGGATCGCCGTTGGCGTCCCGCTGAATTTCTCCGCCCGGCGGGTTCGGCGTGTCCCGGGTATATCCGACCACTTTCAGCGCAGCGCGGTTGAGCAAAGCGCGGTCGTAGAGGTGCAGCACGAACACCGGGGTATCCGGCGCGGCCTTGTTCAGCTCATCAATCGTCGGCAGGCGTTTCTCGGCAAACTGGAATTCGTTCCAGCCTCCGACCACCCGCACCCATTGTGGCGTGGGCGTGCGGTCGGCCTGGTCCTTGAGCATGCGCAGGGCATCGACCAGCGACGGCACGCCTTCCCAGCGCAGTTCGAGGTTGTAGTTCAAGCCGCCGCGGATCAGGTGCAGGTGCGAGTCGTTGAGGCCGGGAATCACGGTGCGCCCGTGCAAGTCGACGATTTTCGTGCCGGGGCCCTGCAGAGCCATGGCCTGGGCATCGCTGCCGACCACGACGAAGCGTCCGTCCTTGATCGCGACGGCGCTGGCCTGGGGTTTCTTGCGATCGACGGTGTGCAGGCGTCCGTTGTACAGAATGAGGTCGGCGGGGGCGTCGGGCATGGTTTTACTCCCTGCGATGAGAGGGCTGATCCAGGCACCGACGGCGCCTGCCGAAAGGCCTTGCAGTACACGTCGGCGGTTGAAACCTTCGTGCTCGTCAGGTGGGCTCATGGCAGTGCTCCGCGCAATTTGTCTGGGAGGCGAACAGCCGATGTCTGACGCATGCGGCCAGAAGGAATATAGACCGCAAATCCACAGATAGCCGATTTCCGGGGGCGGAAAACGACGAATCCCGCCTCGAGGGGCGGGATTCGTTTATAGCCAGACGTGCTCCCGAAGACCGGGAGCCGCTGTCTTAGCTCGGGAACAGCTCGGACAGTTTCATGGCCAGCATCATGTCGCCTTCAGCGCGCAGTTTGCCGCCCATGAACGCTTGCATGCCGTCGGTCGAACCGTCGACGATGCCTTCCAGGGTTTCGGCGTCCATGACCAAGGTCACTTGCGCGTCTGGATTCACGCCTTCTTGCAGGTCGCAAGTGCCGTCTTTAACGATCAGCGAAAAGTTCTTTTCTTCGTCGATGCGGAAACCGAATACCAGGTCCAGACCGGCAGCGGCGGCTGGGTTGAACTTGGCTTTCATTGCTTGTACGGCATCAGCTACGGAGGTCATGGTTCGATCCTTTCTTGGGTAATTAGAGCTGGGTGATTACAGCCAGGGTCACAATAGTCCGGACTCAGCGAAACGTGATGAGTTCCGGTGCCTTCAACAGTTGCAAGTGCGCATGACCGTTGAAAGAAGACAGTGCCACCTCACGACCGCGAAACTTCAGCAGGTTGAGTGAGGTGTTGACGATTTGCCAGTTCAGTTCAAATGCCTGCCGTGCCGGCATCTGAGTAATGAGGTGGAGCAGGGCAGTGATGGTGCCGCCGGAGGTGAACACGGCAATTTTCTGGGTGTTGTCGGCGCTTTCGAGGATGCGGTGAAGACCGGCCTGCACGCGTTCGACAAAACCCAGCCAGCTTTCAAGCCCCGGCGTGTCATAGGTGCCGGCGAGCCAGCGCTCGATGATCAGGGCGAAGATACGCTGGAATTCGGCACGGTTTTGTGCAGCATTACGCAGGATGTCCAGGGCTTCGGGTTCATCCTCCAGCATGGCCGGCAGCAGCGCGCGGATCACCGCGTCGGCGTCGAATTCGTTGAAGGCGCAATCGGTTTCCAGGGTCGGCACCGGCAGGCCCACGGCAGCGAACTGTTCCAGTGCGCTGGTGGCCGTATGCTGTTGGCGGCGCAAGTCGCCCGAGAGGCAGCGGTCGAAGCTGACACCCAGCTCGGCGAGGTGCTGGCCGAGGATTTCTGCCTGGCGAACACCGGTCGGCGACAGGACGTCATAGTCGTCTGCACCAAAGGAGGCCTGGCCATGTCGAATCAAATAGATGCTGCCCACGTCCGCGTCATCCCGGTACGTTGAAGGTTTGGCGAGGTTATGAGGATGACAGTGAGCTGTCAATGAAAAAACATACGCTTGTTTGAAATGCCCGTTACAGGCCTGTTGCCAGAGGTTTCACGGCTGGCCGCCGAGGCGGAGCATGGGTATGCTGGCGTTGTCCCGCGCGTGTTTTAAGCCGCGCATCGTTTTGAAGGAGTCACTGTGGAGTTTTTGTCCGAGTACGCCAGTTTTCTGGCCAAGACCGTGACACTGGTGATCGCCATTCTGGTGGTCCTGGCCAGTTTCGCGGCGCTGCGCAGCAAAGGTCGGCGCAAATCGGCCGGCCAGTTGCAGGTCAGCAAGCTGAATGATTTCTACAAAGGGTTGCGCGAACGCCTGGAGCAAACCTTGCTCGACAAGGACCAGCTCAAGGCCTTGCGCAAGTCCCAGGCTAAAACCGATAAAAAGCAAAAGAAGAAACCCGAGGCCAAGCCGCGGGTGTTCGTGCTGGATTTCGACGGCGATATCAAGGCGTCGGCCACTGAAAGCCTGCGCCACGAGATCACGGCGCTGTTGACGTTGGCGACGCCAAAAGACGAAGTGGTCCTGCGACTGGAAAGCGGCGGCGGCATGGTTCACAGCTATGGCCTGGCGTCCTCGCAACTGGCACGCATCCGCGATGCCGGCGTACCGTTGACCATCTGCATCGACAAGGTCGCAGCCAGCGGCGGCTACATGATGGCGTGCATCGGCGAGAAAATCATCAGCGCCCCGTTCGCGATTCTCGGCTCGATCGGCGTCGTGGCACAGTTGCCTAACGTCAATCGCTTGCTGAAAAAACACGACATCGACTTCGAAGTCCTGACCGCCGGCGAATACAAGCGCACCTTGACCGTGTTTGGCGAAAACACCGAGAAAGGCCGCGAGAAGTTTCAGGAAGACCTGGACATCACGCATCAGCTGTTCAAGAATTTCGTCTCGCGTTATCGCCCGCAACTGGCCATCGACGAGGTCGCGACCGGTGAAATCTGGCTCGGCATCGCCGCGCTGGACAAGCAACTGGTGGACGAACTCAAGACCAGCGACGAATACCTCGCTGAGCGGGCGAAGAAGTCCGAGCTGTACCACTTGCATTACGCCGAACGCAAAAGCCTGCAAGAGCGCATCGGCATGGCGGCCAGTGGGTCGGTCGATCGTGTATTGCTGAGCTGGTGGAGCCGGTTGACTCAGCAACGCTTCTGGTAACACTTTAAAGCAACGGTCCCTTCCATTGCGTTGCAGTGAAAGGGGCCGTTTTTTTGTGGCGGTATTTATGTAGCACTTTTTAAAAAATTGGCTCGATAGGCTAGCGTTCCTAGTCAGTTTCGAGTGAACACAATGTCTTCTCCCCCCACAAACTCAAACACGCCTGTGTTGACGCCAGATCAACAGGGTGCTTTTTTTGATCTGATTAAAAGTAATGCTCCAGCCTGGTTGTTGACCGCATCAAGTCAATTGCGAAGTGACCTCTACGAAAGTCTGATCACCAGCCATCGTTCAAGAAGTGAACTCGCCACTATCCTGAAGGGCTTGAAATCGCCCGAAAGCTTCTGCACGCCGTTGCTGGCCCAAGCCATGTCGGACAAGCTGGGCACACTGCTTGATACCGTTGGCGTAGTCTTCCAGCACGTGCGGTCAACTTCCAGCCTGCTGGGGCTGCGTAAGAAACTGGTCCTGCCGATTGACCGGGATTTACTCTCGGCGGCCTGTGAAAATTTTGAACTCAGCGAGACACTGGCCGGAAACTATAGCGATACATCGTTAATTTACATCCCCGAAACCATCACCGGTACGGTCAATAAAATCTTATCGATAGAGCCGCATGAATTCGCTGAGTTGTGCCGAAAACTTGATCTTGGAAAACAATACCAAGCGCATGTTCAGTCATTGTTTCAACCGGCCAGCGGAATTAACGAGTTGCGCAACAAGCATGTTGCACACGCAAAGAACAGCTTTGAAGTGCAGCGGCATATAGCGCTGATGAAAAAGACGATCAGTGCGCAAATGCATCAGGCGTTGAAGGCGGTCAAGGAACAGCAGCCTGTCAAACTTGGCAACAACACATTGGGTTACCAGGCGTTGGAAATGTTTGATGTAGCGATCAACGGGGCGATGTTTATCGGACCGGTTGAGGAACATGATGATGACGATTACCGCTGCGTGGTCTATCTGCCGGATGACCCGCTTCATCCGTTGAAGGAATATGCGTCGTTCAAGGATTTCGAGGCGGAATTGAGTGGGCGCTTGAGAACCACCGCATTCCGCAAATTCTTCATGCGCTACATCAAATTGGGTGAACAGTCGGCGTTTCTGCAAGCTCTTGATAAAGGTTTGTCGTCGCCTGTTTCCTCTCCGCTTCCTGCGGCCAGTGTTTACGTGTCGCTATCAGGTGTAGACATACAAGGCGATATGTTTCAGGAGATCTTTCGTCAGTATGCGAACCAGGTCATGGCCGATACCCGCCTTTTGGTGGTGCCCACGGACGATGAAGACGAAAAATCCCGACTGGACAGGCTGGAGACCTACAAGTCTATAGGCCTCAATGTTCTGCTGTTCGGTGCATCATTTGTACCGTTTGTCGGCCACGTTCTGTTGGCAGTGACGGTCATACAGTTGCTGTCGGAGGTCTATGAAGGCGTCGCCAGTTGGTCCCGAGGCGAGCAGGAGCAGGCCACGGATTATCTGTTCGATACTGTCGAAAACCTGATCCTGATGGCCGCTTTTGCAGCAGGTTCCGTGGCCGTCGGCACAGCGTACAAAACCATCAGGACCTCCGTCTTCATCGAGCGCCTGAGAAAGGTCCCGGGTGTGGATGCCCGGGGCCGTTTATGGAATCCCGACCTGGCGGTCTATCAACAGAGCCTGCGGTTACCGCGCGCACTCGCGCCTGATCCCAGGGGACTGCACTGGATGGGCGCTCAAGCGTACCTTCCCATCGATACGAGTCTTTTTGCGGTACGTCCAAAACCGGCGACGGAGCTGTGGGAGGTAATCCCCCCGGTCGGAAGCGACAGCACCTATTCACCCGAGCTCGAAACCAACGATGTCGGGGCGTGGCGGCATGACTCGGAGCTGCCGCAAGAATGGGATCGGCTTAAATTGTTTCGCCGTTTCGGTTACACCAGCGACAAGGTGCCAGATACCGCGGCCACGCAAATCCTTGCCGTCTGCGGGATCGATGACACGGTCTTGCGCCAGGCACACGTTGACCGCAGCAGGCCCCCGGCATTGCTGGTCGATACGGTGCAACGGTTTCGGGCAGATGCAGCGGTCACAGACTTTATCGAACAGTTGAAAACCCCGTCCTCGGCGGCACTGGCAGACCCGGATCTGCAATTGCATCTGCTGACGGCGTCCAGTCAGTGGCCCGGTAACTCCGCCATCAAAGTCGTCAATGCGGCCGGTCGGCAAGTGGGGTTCTATGGCGCGGCCACGGCGGTATCGGGGAAAACCGTCAACCTCAATCAGGACGCGTTGCATAAAGGGCAATTACACACCTCGCTGCTGACAGTCATGGACAGCGCGCAACGCCAAAGCCTTTTGGGCACCAATACCCAGGACGCGACCGCACGGGCAACGGCCCTGACAAAGATCATTGCCGATCAAGCCGAAACCAGCAAACCCGCGCTATTCGAACGGATTTACAAACGCACCGAAGTGCCGAGCGACGCCCTGGTGACGGTGTTGATGAACAAGATTGCCGGTTTACCCTCGGCGATTGCCGAAGAATTGGTGCGGCATGCCGAAGCCGGGGAGTGGAGCAGTCTGGAGGCTGGCAACGTACCGTTGCGACTGGCGGAGGAGGCCCGCCGTTACTTACAGCAGGTGCAGGTCAGTCGAGCTTACGAAGGGTTGTACCTTAACGCTGTGGGTGGGCTCTCTACGGACCGGCTGGTACTCGACACCCTTGAGCAACTTCCCGGATGGACCGGCGATGCCTGGGTTCAGATACAGGCTTCGTCAGGCGCCAACAGCAAGTCGACCAGTATTGGATTGGCGGACGCCGCGGAGAAGGTGCGGGTCGACATCCATTCCGATCGATATAGCGTGTCGGTCGACGACATCACCCCCGCGACCCCATTCGCGAAGCACACGCGCGAACAGTATTTCAAGGCGCTCTGGCATGGACTCTCGGCGCCGCGCAAAACAGCCCTGGGCGTGAGCCTGGACGACGGCGGGGCTGCGTTGCGCCAAAAGATAACGCTGCTCGCCCTGACGCGTCGAACCGCCATTGCGCGACTTATCAATGCACAACCCTCGCGATCGGGCTACATCTCCCCCATGAGGCTGGCTGACAGGCCCGTCGCGTCGCCTTCTCCCGGTTTACCGGGTCCCGTCATCAAAAGCACCCACGACGTCCTGATCCGCAGGGCGCTGGAACTTTATCCGATGCATTCTCCTGCAAAAATTCACGCCTTGGTGAATGCGCAGGGGGGGAACTTGACCGAAGTCCTGAAGAAGCTGGAAGCGCTGAGGCTGCAATTTCAGAGCATCAGGCAGGTATTGAGTCACTGGGTCAGTCGGCAAACCTGGCATCTACAGCCCGATGGCACAAGGCTGGAGGTCAGTCGGCTCAGCAAATATCGCACCGCGCAGGCGATCATTCGCTGCTGGCGCAACGAGCCCGAGGTGACTGAATCTGGCGATAAGCTTCTCACCACGCTAGGGTTTGACGCCCAGCCCATGGGGGAATTGCCAGTCATCGTCGGGGACTTCGACCATGTAGAAAGGCTGGTGCTGGATGGAGTGGGAGCCAGCGCCGGACTGAACGCTTTTCTGCAAAACTTCAGCAATCTTCGAAGTCTGTCATTGAGAGGCAATCACTTGACGAGGGTGCCGCTGGCGTTGAGCTCGATGTCCAGGCTGGTCCATCTGGATCTGAGCGATAACCTGATTGAACTGACCGCCGAGTCGGTGACTCAATTGGCGGGCATGACCAGCTTGCAATCGGTGAACCTGGCGTTTAATCCAAACCTTACGAGAGCTCCCGATGTCAGCAAGTTGCAACACCTGGAACACCTGAACCTGCAAGGAACCGGCATAAAAACCTGGCCTTCGGGCGCCTCCGGTTTGCCCAGGTTGCGTGAGCTCGATTTACGTGACAATCAGATAGAAACCCTTCCGGAGGATGTCTTCAAGGGGCATACGGTCCCGAACAAGGGCACCAACCTTCATGGCAACCCGTTGTCGGCCGACACGTTGAAAAAGGTCGTTGTGCATCAGCAGAAAACCGGCGTGAGCCTGGGGATCATTGCCTCGGAGTATCGTCGGCCAGGCGCCTTCTCGCCGACCGAGGCGCAAAGTTCCGAATGGCTTGCAGGGCTTGGCTCGACTGAAACCCAGCGCAAGCGCGAGTTATGGGATTCATTGCGAGCCTGTCCAGAATCCAGGGGCTTTTTCAACGTGCTTGCGCGGCTGTCCGAGACCGCCGATTACAAACGACTTTTAAATCACTTCAGCCAGCGGGTGTGGAACGTTCTGGAGGCCGCGACTGAAGATGATCGCTTGCGTCGCAGCCTGTTTCGTCTGGCTCAGGTCGGAAGGTTCAGTGCGGATGGCTACTCCGCGCTCTTCAGTGAGATGGAAGTCCAGGTGTTGTTTTATCGGGCCATGGCCGCAGCCCTCACCGGGCCTGCTTCGGTGGAGCAGCAACTGATCACCCTGCTCAGGGGGTTGTTCAGGTTACGTGAGGTCGAGGGATTCGCGTTAGCGGATATCAATGCTCGGACCGGTTCACAGTCCCCAAGCTACGAGCACGCCTTGGAGATCAGCCTTGCGTATCGCGTGGGGCTGGCCGAACGCCTGGGCTTGCCGGCTCAGCCAAGAACGCTGGTATCGGCGTTGAATGTCGAGGTGGTTCCGGCGGCACTGGAGCGGGCTTACCAGAAAGTCCTGACCACCGAACGCACCAGCGCGTTACTGGAATGGATCATCACTCAACAGTTTTGGGTGGAATATCTGGAGGCTTCACATCCAGACCGTTTCCTGACCATCGTCGACCGGTCGGCGCGGGAGTTTGCGCAGGTGGAGGGGCAGACTGAGCTATCCCGCGCGGTGGCCACCGAACGCCTGAATGCCATTTCCGACAACTTCAAAAATGAACGTCGGGCATTGATCAGGCAGCTCACTGGCGCGGCACTGATGCGCCATCCTGCACCGCCAGCCCCGGGGCCCAGCAGCATTTCGGGGGCGGCCCGATGAACGATCTCGCTCACGATCCCGCTGACGACCCGACGCCATCGGCAATGCCGAAATGGCGCACCGAATTGAAAGCCGCTGTCGATCTCGCCTTGCCACAATCCCCTGGCCAGTTTGGCGAGCGTTTGATCAAGGAAAAGTGGGGCGAGGGCATCGACCCACAGACGGCCCTGCTGGTCACGCTCGATTACCACTACAAGGGCCATCCTGCCGAAAACGGTATCGAGCAGGGGCGGGTGGCGAGTTCCCGGTCGCTGTTGCAAACGCTGATGTCCAACTACCAGACCGTGGGTGACGGGCGCTTTGCCGAGACGGCGTTCGGTCTGTACACGCCACCGGACGTCGGGCCGACAGTTCGGATAGTCGAGCGTGTCGATGAATTCGCCGATCACGGCAGCGGCAATCACCAGACGTATGAAGGCATCTATCGTCAAACCACGCCGCAAGTGTATGGGCCGCTGACACAGATCAATCTCAGGCCCGCCGATTTCAAGAAGTGGGTCTGGGAACTGGAATTGAAGGACGTCTACCGAGCGTACCTCGATCAGGCGTGGCCGACCGACGCTGTGCTGGTGGCGGCCAGGCCTTACGCCTTGAGAACGTCGGTCAAAGCGGCGTTCGTCATGGCGGCCTGGTTGCAGCTTCATGAACAACGCCTGACGCAAAAAGGTCTGGCGCTGGCGATGCGGGCGGCAGGTTTGCCGGCCGATCAGCCGTGGGAAACGCTGACCCTTGAGCAACTGCAAGCACCGGCTCGCGTGCCTTCAACCGTGAAGTTTGGCCTTCTGAAACTTTACCGCTACACCGCGACCGATATCTGGGCCTTCCGTGACACCGCCAGTGCCCGCGTGCTGGTGTACATCCCTGGCAATTCTTCCCCGCTGCACGAATTCGCTGATGCCGCGCAACTGCACCAATGGATTGTCGCGCAGGGCAAACTCGACGAGACCAGACAGGCCTTGGCCTGTCATTTTGCCGAAGACGATCGCGAGGATGGAACGTTTCACGCCGGTGTTCTGACAGCGCTGGATGGCATGGCGCTTTATCCGGCAAAACACTGGCTGGGCAACAACGCCGGCTTCTTTAACAACGACGGCTACTGGGACCCGAACGAATACATCGGCTACGACGATCCAAACGTCGCGACCGATCCTTTTGCCCGCTTGGTGCTGACGATGAAGCAAGCCGCACGGGCAGAGATCCAGGCCATCCGTGACGATGCGCAGGTCAACCGGGATCAGTTGAGTGCTGTCGTCGAACCCGTTGTGCAATGGGTCAACCGGTTCGGTCCGCTCGCCTTGTTTGTCCCCGCAGGCGAAGGGTTGCTGGCATTGGCCGGGCTCATCGACGCCGGTTATGGCCTGCATCAGGCGGTCAACGGCAGAACGTCGAGCCAACGCTCGCAGGGCCGGACGCGCACGGTGTTTGGCTTGCTTAACGCGTTGCCGATGCTGGGTGCCGAGTCGGCGCTGAAGGGGGGCGCTGCCGAGGCCGATAGCATGGCGGAGCACGTCCGCGAGCCCGATGCTGATCCGGGAGAGCCGGGAGCCCGGCCTGCGTCGGAACAAGCCGTGGCGCCGACGCCCTTGAGCAATCGCATCGATCTGATCCGTGGAATCGGCTCCTCGGTAGCCTCCTTCAGCGATGAGGTCCTGGCGCAGATCGCGAAGGTCAGCGCGGTCGACGACGACATGTTGCGGTTGATGCAGATGGGCCGCCCTCCGAGCCCTTTGCTGGCGGACACGATCAGCCGCTTCAAGATCGATCAGGATCTCGGTCCTGCCGGGGATGCTGCGCAATTCAGCCAGCGTTACGCAGTACTTCAACGGTCGGAGCATGAATGGGTCCGGCTGTTTCAGCAGCAATACCCGGACCTGCCGACAATCGCCATCGAGCAGATGCTGGACCGCTATGGCATCGACATAAAGTCATTGCCTGATTCGATCGAGGCCAGGCAGGTATTCGCCCGTCTTGACGGCAAGGCACGGCAATACCAACAGCATGTACGGCTCGACCGAGCCTATGAAGGCTTTTATCTGCGGTCGGTCGCCAACGCCGAGACGGACACCCTGGCATTGCACTCCCTGAAAAATCTGCCCGGCTGGCCAAAAGACTTGCGAATCGAGGTCCTCGACGGTTCGTCCACTGGCCGGTTTCTTGACCGTTGCGGCTCCCTGGATACCCCTCAATGCCGAAACGTCATCAAGGTGGGAAACCGTTACCTGCGACAGGGCCGGCAAACCGATTTCTACGACGCGGTCCTTGGTGTGCTGACGGACGAGGAACGCTCGGCGTTGCATCTCTCGTCAGCCGATCCGGCCAGCGCGTTGCGGCTCAATCTCAGCGATCGGGCATTGTCCCGGGCCGACACCCTGCTCGGCCTGCAACGGCTGGACACGGGCTTGACCTTTGAGCGGCAGGGGTTGCGCGGCGGCGGTTACCCGACAACCCCTCAGGGTGAAGCCATGAAGTTGCAAGCGATCAAGTTGCAGATCAAGGACATTTATCCGGATATCAACGACGCGGGCATTGATCAGGTGTTGCTGCTCGCGGAGGGCAGGGTGCAGGCGTATATCGACCTGCTGAATCTGCAGCTGCAACAGCTCAATGTCGACTTGACCGACTGGGTCGATCAAGCGGCGCAGGACATTGCCGACATGGACATTCCCATCGTGGCCATGGGTGATGAGGAGGCCGAGGGGATGAACCCTGCGCAAATCGCCGTGCACAATGCCCACGTCCTGCACGCCGCCCTGCAACAGGAGCGCGGGGTCAGGACAGAACTCGCCGAGGAGCTTGTCGCCATTTGGCAAAAACGCGGGCCGCTGCAGGATCGTATCTATGTCGATGGGGAACTGCGCGGTGTCAGGCTGGATCTGGCCTTCGAGGCCTTTCACCGATTACCCACGCTGAATGCCAGGCTCAACGATGTCATCGAATTGTCGATGCGCGGTTTTCACCTGACCGAGCACGACAGTTTGAACGGGTTCCTGGAGAGCTTTCCAAACCTTGAAGTGTTGAATCTGGAAGGTGTCGACTTGCGTCCTTTCTTCGTGGGGGGCGACGCAGGGCGCGCCTTGCCGCCCGTCATCGTCCAGTTGCCGCAACTGGTCTCACTCAACTTGCGAGCCACGCAACTGGTATTCACTGAGCCCGCCGCTTCGCAACTGAGTGAACTGACCCACCTGCAAACGCTTGACCTGAGCGACAACCCGTTGGGCGTGCCACCGGTGGTGCTGGGCATGAACAACTTGCGCCAGCTCAACCTGAGGAATACCGGGATCAGTCGCTGTCCGGTCGGGATCAAGGATGAGTCTTACCTGACATTGCTGGATTTGCGCGATAACCGTATTGCGCGGGTTCCGCCCGCGATAATGAATCAGGCTGTGGCGGACGACCGCGTGCTGCTATGGGGGAATCCGTTGACGGACGAGGACACCTTGCGCCGGTTGATCAGTCATCGTGAGCAGACGGGCGTCAATCTGTGGCTGAGCGCACCGAGCGCAGATTATGGTGCGCCAACGGTGTGGTTGCGAGACTGCGACGAAGCGTTGCAACTGTCCCGGCAAGCCATTTGGCAGCGCCTGGCAGGCAAACCCTCCGGCACGCGGTTTTTAGCCGTCATAGACCGGTTGAGCCTGACGCCCGACTTTCGGGTCAGTTACCTGTCGCTTCAGGCGCGGGTGTGGCGATTGTTGCAAGAGGCCGATGCTACGGACGAAATGTGGGGGCGACTGAGTCGTGGCAGCGGGCGGTTTGATCACCCAATGGCGGCGTTCGGGGCGCTGGAGGAGCGTGCTGGTTTCTAAGCGAAGGAGGGAGCCTTGAACCCCGGGGTGGGGGTTCAAGGTTTGCCGATCAGCGGCGACGGAACAGCGGCAGCGGTTCGTCGGTGGCGGACTGATAGGTCACTGAGAAGTCCTTGAGACCTTCAAGGGCTTCGTACGGGTCTTTATCGGCGCGAATGGCAAACGCGTCGAACCCGCAGCGGTGCAGGTAGAACAGTTGGTCGCGCAGCACATCGCCGATCGCCCGCAGTTCGCCTTTGAAACCATAGCGATCACGCAGCAGACGGGCGTTGGAGTAGTTGCGGCCATCGGTGAAGGCCGGGAAGTTCAGGGCAATTACCTTGAACTGATCGACGTCATCACCGATTTCTTCGGCTTCTTCATCGGCATCCAGCCACACGCCAAGACCGCCATCGCGGGCCTTGAGCATGCGACTGTGCTCGCGCCACAGCTGCAGCGGGACGATCAGGTCGTCGCAGTTGCTGATCTCGTCGATGTTGAAGTCCTTGGGCAACAAGTGCCAGGTTTCGTCGACGACCTCGTTGTTCTTAATGATTCGCTGCATAGACGCGTTCCTTGAAGAGGTCGATGCCAATACGCTGATAGGTGTCGATGAAACGCTCGTCTTCGGTACGTTGTTCGATGTACACGTCGATCAGTTTCTCGATCACGTCAGGCATGGCTTCCTGGGCGAAGGACGGGCCAAGGATCTTGCCCAGGCTGGCGTCGCGGCTGGCGCTGCCACCGAGGGAAACCTGGTAGAACTCTTCGCCTTTCTTGTCCACCCCGAGAATGCCGATGTGGCCGACGTGGTGGTGACCACAGGCGTTCATGCAGCCGGAGATGTTCAGGTCCAGCTCGCCGATGTCGAACAGGTAATCCAGGTCTTCGAAACGACGCTGGATCGACTCGGCGATCGGGATCGACTTGGCGTTGGCCAGCGAGCAGAAATCACCGCCAGGGCAGCAGATGATATCGGTCAGCAAGCCGATGTTCGGCGTGGCGAAACCTTGCTCGCGCAACTCGCCCCACATCGCGAACAGTTGGGACTGTTCAACGTCTGCCAGAATGATGTTCTGCTCGTGGGAGGTGCGCAGTTGACCGAAGCTGTAGCGATCGGCCAGGTCGGCCACTGCGTCGAGCTGCTTGTCGGTGATGTCGCCCGGCGCAACGCCGGTCGGCTTCAGGGACAGGGTCACGGCCACATAACCCGGCTTCTTGTGGGCCAGGGTGTTGCGGGTGCGCCAGCGGGCAAAGCCCGGGTGTTCTTTGTCGAGCTCGGCCAGTTCAGCCGCCTGGTTGTCCAGGGTCTTGTAGTCCGGGTCGACGAAGTGTTTGGCGACGCGATGCACTTCGGCTTCGGTCAGCGTGGTCTGGCCACCGCGCAGGTGTTCCATTTCCGCATCGACTTTCTGCGCGAAGACTTCAGGCGTCAGGGCCTTGACCAGAATCTTGATCCGCGCCTTGTACTTGTTGTCCCGACGGCCATAGCGGTTGTAGACCCGCAGGATGGCGTCGAGGTAGCTCAACAGGTCTTGCCACGGCAGGAATTCATTGATGAACGCGCCCACCACTGGTGTACGGCCGAGGCCACCGCCCACGAGTACGCGGAAACCGAGTTCGCCGGCAGCGTTGTGCACCGGCTCAAGGCCGATGTCATGGACTTCGATGGCGGCACGGTCAGACGTCGAGCCGTTGATGGCGATCTTGAACTTGCGCGGCAAGTAAGCGAATTCAGGGTGGAACGTGGTCCACTGACGAACGATCTCGCACCACGGGCGCGGGTCGATCAGCTCATCGGCAGCGACACCGGCGAACTGGTCGGTGGTGACGTTGCGCAGGCAGTTGCCGCTGGTCTGGATCGCGTGCATCTGCACGGTGGCCAGCTCAGCGAGAATGTCCGGGATGTCTTCCAGCGCCGGCCAGTTGAACTGCACGTTCTGCCGGGTACTGATGTGGGCATAGCCCTTGTCATAGTCGCGGGCAATCCTGGCCATCATCCGCGTCTGGCGCGAAGTCAGTTGGCCGTAAGGCACCGCCACCCGCAACATCGGCGCGAAACGCTGGATATAGAGCCCGTTTTGCAGGCGCAGGGGGCGGAATTCTTCTTCGCTCAGCTCGCCTGCCAGATAGCGTCGGGTCTGATCACGGAACTGCTTGACGCGGTCCTCGATGATCCGCTGATCGTACTCGTCGTATACGTACATATAAGTCCTGTTCTCAGGCTTGGGCCGGTCGGATCCAGTTGCGTTTTTCGCTTGCTGAAGTCTCCGATACTGCCTCGGCAATTCTGCGCGCACGGCCGCGCACTCCCTACGGAGCCGGGGCAAGATACCAGTTTGCAGTTATGCGCAAAAGTGATGTTTGAGTATATGTAAAGAACCAAAACGACTAACGAGATCCGTTATTGATAAACCCGTATTTGTCGTGCGGGCAATCGTCGTCTTTACTGTGGTCGAGTCTTTATGCAATCACCGATAAAACCGACAAGAGGCGATGCAATGAGCAACCCTACCAAAGCGACAAAACCTGATAGCACGGTCGATGCTTGGGCGATTCTGTTCCTGATCATCCTGGTCGTGGGCACGGCGGTATTTTGGGTCAGCCATCAATAACCGACCCCGTCCGGGCCCGGTTCCGACGATTGTCGGACGAAAACCGGAATAAACGCCGTTTGCCGGGACTTCGCTGGCTATAATGCGCGGCGAAATTTCCGGGGGCTCGGACGTTAATGTTGAAGTTTTTCTACACCTTCCTGCTGATGCTTGGCGCGGCTTACGGCCCTGCTGCGCAGGCGGAGTCGGTGTTGTTCGTGAATCCCGGGAAGACGGACGAAGCTTTCTGGATCAGCTTTTCGCAGTTCATGCAGGCGGCCGCCAAGGATCTGGGCATTGATCTGCGAATTCTCTATTCCCGGCGCATGCCCGAACTCACTGTGGCGCAAGCCCGCCTGGCGCTGCAAGGTCCCGATCGTCCGGACTATCTGGTGTTCGTCAACGAACAGTACGTCGCCCCGCAGATTTTGCGTCTGGCCCAAGGCAGCGGGGTGAAGCTGTTTACGGTCAATGCTTCGCTGACAGCCAATCAACTGAGCCTGCTGGGCGAGCGTTCTGATCGATTGGGCAGCCTGGTGCCGAACGATGAGGAGGGTGGCTACCTGATGCTCAAGGAGCTGATTCGTCAGCATCCACCGGTGGCGCCCGGTCAGGTCATCGAATTACTGGCGTTTTCCGGCCTGAAGATCACGCCATCGGCACAACTGCGCGAGCAAGGCATGATGCGCGCCTTGGCCGAGCACCCGGAAGTGCGCTTGCGCCAACTGGTTTACGGCGGCTGGACCCGGGGGCGGGCCTATGAACAGGCCAAATTGTTGTTCCGGCGTTACCCGAAAGTCTCGTTGGTGTGGTCTGCCAATGACGAAATGGCGTTTGGCGCCATGCAAGCATTTTCGGAGACGGGTGGAGTGCCCGGCAAAGATGCCTTGTTCAGCGGGGTGAACACGTCGCCCGCCGCACTGCAGGCAATGGTTGACGGTCGCATGAGCGTGTTGTTGGGCGGGCACTTCACGTTGGGCGGTTGGGCGCTGGTGGAGCTGCATGACCATGAACAGGGCGTGGACCTGGACCAGTACGGCGGGCGTGACCGGCTGATTCCTTTACTGCAACTGATCGACAAGGCCCAGGCCAAGCGGTTGTTGGCCATGGGCGCTTCACCGGATTACGGTGTGAACTTCCGTCGTCTGTCAGCCAAGGGGCGGCCGACGTCCTATCGCTATCCGTTCAGCCTGCAAACCCTTATGCGCTAACGCCCGGCCAGATGCACCACCAGCTGCACGATGCCGAACAGCGCCAATGCAAATACCGCCGTGAACAGAATCCCCAGAATCACGAAATGACTCGGCTTGCCGTGGGTGAAGTCCCGCGCCCGATTTTTCCCGCTCTGCACCCCGAACGCCGCCGCCATGACGCTGTGCAGCATCTGCCAGAACGTTGGTGGTTTGTTGTCGACTGGATCGTCCATAAATCCCTCGTCACGTATGTGTGAGAGCTAAGCATAGACAATCACTTTGGGGATGGCACAAATCCTGTGGGAGCGAGCGGGTTGAACCAGGTATTTGTGAACCACCCAAAACAACTGTAGGAGCGAGGCTTGCCCGCGAAGAGGTCATAACATCCAACATCTTCGTTGGCTGTTACGCCGCCTTCGCGGGCAAGCCTCGCTCCTACAGGGGATCTTTGTTGGCTTAAGGGTTAGTTGTCGTACCCGAGGTTCGGGGCCAGCCACCGTTCGGTCACGCTCAGTTCCTGCCCTTTTCGTGATGTGTAGCTCTGCACCTGGTCCTTGTCGATCTTGCCCACTGCAAAGTATTGCGCCTGCGGGTGAGCGAAGTACCAGCCGCTGACCGCTGCTGCCGGGAACATTGCGTAGTGCTCGGTGAGGAACACGCCGCTGCGGCCGGCCTGCATCTCGCGGGCTTCGGGGTCGAGCAAGGCAAACAGGGTGCTTTTCTCGGTGTGATCAGGGCAGGCCGGGTAGCCCGGGGCAGGGCGGATGCCGGTGTATTGCTCTTTGATCAGCGCCTCGTTGTCGAGCGTCTCGTCCTTGGCGTAACCCCAGTGTTCCTTACGGACCTGTTGGTGCAACCATTCGGCACACGCCTCGGCCAGTCGGTCGGCCAGTGCCTTGACCATGATCGAGTTGTAATCGTCGCCAGCGTCCTGATAAGCCTTGGCCACTTCTTCGGCGCCGATCCCGGCGGTGGTGATGAAACCACCCACGTAATCGGTGATTTCGCTGTCCTTCGGCGCGACGAAGTCGGCGAGGGAGAAGTTCGGCTTGCCGTCGGTCTTGATGATCTGCTGGCGCAAGTGATGCAACTTGGCAATCGGTTTGCCGTCATCGCCGTAGACTTCGATGTCATCCTCACGCACCTGGTTGGCCGGCCAGAAGCCGAACACCGCACGGGCACTGATGAGTTTCTCGTCGATCAGTTTGGCGAGCATTTCCTGGGCGTCGGCATACAGCGAGGTGGCGGCTTCACCGACCACTTCATCAGTGAGGATGCGCGGGAACTTGCCGGCCAGGTCCCAGGAGATAAAGAACGGCGTCCAGTCGATGTATTCGGCCAGCACCTTCAAATCGATATTGTCCAGCACGCGGGAACCGGTAAACGTCGGTTTGACCGGCTCGTAAGTGCTCCAGTCGAACTGCGGCTTCTTGGCAATGGCGGCCGGGTAGCTCAGGCGTTCGGTGCGGGCGCTGCGGTTGGCGGTGCGCTCGCGAACGTCGATGTATTCCAGACGGGTTTTCTCGACGAACGCCGGCTTCAGCTCCTTGGACAGCAACTGCGTCGCCACGCCCACAGCGCGGGAGGCGTCGGTGACGTAAATCACTGCGTCGTTGCTGTATTTCGGCTCGATCTTCACCGCCGTGTGCGCTTTCGAGGTGGTCGCGCCACCGATCATCAGCGGCAGGTAAAAGTCCTGACGCTGCATCTCGCGGGCTACGTGGACCATTTCATCCAGCGACGGGGTGATCAGGCCGGACAGGCCGATGATGTCGCATTTCTGCTCCTTGGCCACTTGCAGGATTTTTTCCGCCGGGACCATCACGCCGAGGTCGACGATGTCGTAGCCGTTACAACCGAGCACCACGCCGACGATGTTCTTGCCGATGTCGTGCACGTCGCCTTTCACTGTGGCCATCAGGATCTTGCCCTTGGCCTCCGGCTTGTCGCCTTTTTCCAGCTCGATGAACGGGATCAAGTGGGCCACAGCCTGTTTCATCACACGGGCGGATTTCACCACCTGCGGCAGGAACATTTTGCCGGCGCCGAACAGGTCGCCGACGATGTTCATGCCGGACATCAACGGGCCTTCGATCACTTCGATCGGACGAGTGAACGACTGGCGCGACTCTTCGGTGTCTTCCACGATGTGCGTGGTGATGCCCTTGACCAGCGCATGCTCCAGACGCTTGTTGACGTCCCAGTTGCGCCACTCTTCGGTCTCGGCTTCCTTGACGCTGCCGTCGCCCTTGTACTTGTCGGCGATGGCGAGGAGGGCGTCGGTGCCCTCTGGCGTGCGGTTAAGGATCACGTCCTCCACGGCATCGCGCAGTTCCGCCGGGATCTGGTCGTAGATCTCCAGCTGCCCGGCGTTGACGATACCCATGGTCAGGCCGTTGCGGATCGCATACAGCAGGAACACCGAGTGAATCGCCTCACGCACCGGGTTGTTGCCACGGAACGAGAACGACACGTTGGACACGCCGCCCGAGGTCAGCGCATACGGCAGTTCGTCGCGGATGTAGGCACAGGCGTTGATGAAGTCCACAGCGTAGTTGTTGTGTTCTTCGATGCCGGTGGCCACGGCGAAGATGTTCGGGTCGAAGATGATGTCTTCCGGCGGGAAGCCGACTTCGTTGACCAGAATGTCGTAGGAGCGTTTGCAAATCTCTTTCTTGCGCGCTTCGGTGTCGGCCTGGCCGGCTTCGTCAAAGGCCATCACCACCACGGCGGCGCCATAGCGCTTGCACAGTTTGGCGTGGTGAATGAACTGCTCGACGCCTTCTTTCATGCTGATCGAGTTGACGATGCCCTTGCCCTGGATGCACTTGAGGCCGGCTTCGATCACTTCCCACTTCGAGGAGTCGATCATGATCGGCACACGGGAGATGTCCGGTTCACCGGCAATCAGATTGAGGAAGGTCACCATGGCCTTCTTCGAATCGAGCATCCCTTCGTCCATGTTGATGTCGATGATCTGGGCGCCGGCTTCAACCTGTTGCAGCGCCACTTCCAGAGCTTCGGTGTAGTTGTCTTCACGGATCAGGCGGGCGAATTTGGCGGAACCGGTGATGTTGGTGCGCTCGCCGACGTTGACGAACAGCGAGCTGCGATCAATGGTGAACGGCTCCAGGCCCGAGAGGCGGCAAGCCTTCGGAATTTCCGGAATGACACGTGGCGCATAACCGGCCACGGCTTTGGCGATGGCTTCGATGTGGCCCGGCGTGGTCCCGCAGCAGCCGCCAACGATGTTGAGGAAACCGCTCTGGGCGAATTCTTCGATGACCTTGGCGGTTTCCGACGGCAGTTCGTCGTACTCGCCGAATTCGTTGGGCAGGCCGGCGTTCGGGTGCGCCGAAACGTGGGTACCGGCCTTGTTCGACAGTTCTTCCAGGTACGGGCGCAATTCGCTGGCGCCGAGGGCACAGTTCAGGCCGACCGAGATCGGCTTGGCGTGGGCTACCGAGTTCCAGAACGCTTCGGTGGTCTGGCCGGACAGGGTACGGCCGGAGGCGTCGGTGATGGTGCCGGAAATCATGATCGGCAGTTCGATACCCAGCTCTTCGAACACACCTTGCACAGCGAAGATCGCGGCCTTGGCGTTCAGCGTGTCGAAAATGGTTTCGATCAGGATCAGGTCGGCGCCGCCTTCGATCAGGCCTTTGGTGGCCTCGGTGTAGTTTTCCACCAACTCATCGAAGGTGACGTTACGGTAGCCGGGGTTGTTCACGTCCGGCGACAGCGAGCAGGTGCGGCTGGTCGGCCCGATCACGCCAGCGACGAAGCGCGGCTTGTCGGGGGTTTCCAGGGTCTTGGCGTCGGCCACCTTGCGTGCCAGACGTGCGCCTTCTACGTTTAATTCGTATGCCAGGCCTTGCATGCCGTAATCGGCCAGGGAAACCTGGGTGGCGTTGAAAGTGTTGGTCTCCAGAATGTCGGCACCGGCATCCAGGTAGGCTTTCTCGATGGAGCCGATCACGTCCGGGCGCGTCAACACCAAGAGGTCGTTGTTACCTTTGACGTCGCTCGGCCAGTCAGCGAAGCGTTTGCCGCGATAATCCTGCTCTTCGAGCTTGTAGCTCTGGATCATCGTGCCCATGCCGCCATCGAGAATCAGAATGCGCTCTTTGAGGGCGTGCTTGAAAGCTTGAAGGCGAACACTGCGATCGGACATTGGGACTACTCGAAAAGACCATGACGAAGGGCCGGGATGATAGCAAACCTGTGCGGTTTTAGAGCATATCCCGGATTTGCATGAATATCGCTCATGTTGGTGCGAGAGCCGGAACGGTAGAATCGCGGCGTTTTTTCAGGATCAGGACCAGGGACATGTCGTATCGCGTCATCACCAGCATATTTATGCTGCTTATTAGCTGGGATGCCGTTGCGCAAGGTCCGGCGATTTCCTACACGCGTGACATTCAGCCGATCTTCACCGAAAAGTGCGTGGCCTGCCATGCCTGCTACGACTCCGCCTGTCAGCTCAATCTGGGCAGCGGCGAAGGGGTGGCGCGTGGTGCGACCAAAGCCCCGGTCTACGACGGCGAACGCAGTCAGGCCGCGGCGCCGACCCGGTTGTTTTATGATGCTTTCGGCAAGCGTGCCTGGCAGCAGAAGGGCTTCTATTCTGTACTCGACGCCCAAGGCAGCCAGGCGGCGTTGATGGCGCGAATGCTGGAGCTGGGCCACACAACCCCGCTGCAACCCAACGCCAAATTGCCGGAAGACATCGTCCTGGGCCTGAACCGGGAAAACATGTGCGCCATGCCGGCGGAATTCGACGGCTACGCCAGTACCCACCCGAAAGAAGGCATGCCGCTGGCGGTCACCGGCCTGACCGACCAGCAATACCAGACGCTGCAACGCTGGCTGGCTTCCGGTGCGCCCATCGATGAGCAAGGCCTGGTGCCAAGCGCGAAGGAAGCCTTGCAGGTGGTGCAGTGGGAAAACCTGCTCAACGCTCCGGGTGCCCGGCAAAGCCTGGTCGGCCGCTGGTTATTCGAGCATTGGTTTATCGCCCATATTTACTTCAAGGACGGTGAGCCTGGGCATTTCTTTCAATGGGTGCGTTCGCGCACCCCGACGGGACAGCCGATCGACCTGATCGACACTCGCCGCCCGAATGACGATCCGGGCACTCAGATTTATTACCGTTTATGGCCGGTGCAGGGCGTGATCGTGCACAAGACCCACATCACCTATCCGCTGAGCGCGGCGAAGATGGCGCGGATCAAAAGCCTTTTTTATAGCGGCAACTGGCAGGTCGATGCCTTGCCGGGATACGGGCCGGAACGCCGGGCCAATCCGTTCAGCACGTTTGAAGCGATCCCGGCTCAGGCGCGTTATCAGTTCATGCTCGATAACGCCGAATACTTCGTCCGCACCTTCATTCGCGGCCCGGTCTGCCGTGGCCAGATCGCCACAGACGTGATTCGTGACAACTTCTGGGCGTTGTTCCAGGCGCCGGAGCATGACCTCTACATCACCGACCCGAACTACCGCGGCCAGGTCACGCCGTTGTTGGCGATGCCGGGACAAAACGACGATGTTGGCAGCGTCCTGAGCCTGTGGCATGACTACCGCGACAAGCGCAACGAGTACGAAGCGCTACGCCGGGACAATTACGCCGATCTGCCGGCGCCGAGCTGGTCGACCCTGTGGGCAGGCAACGACAACGCGCTGCTGAGCATCTTTCGGCATTTCGACAGCGCGTCGGTGAACAAGGGCCTGATCGGCAACGTGCCGCAAACCATCTGGCTGTTTGACTATCCGCTGCTGGAACGCACGTATTATCAGTTGGTGGTCAACTTCGACGTGTTCGGCAACGTCTCTCACCAGGCGCAGACACGCCTGTACTTCGACCTGATCCGCAACGGCGCCGAGCAGAATTTCCTGCGCCTGATGCCGGCCGATTCGCGGGACGATTACCTCAATGACTGGTACCAGGCCGGTGGCCAGTTCAAGATGTGGCTGGATTACGAGGCCATCGACAATGACAAGCCGACGGCACTGAAACTGGATGAGAAGGACCCCAAGCGCGACTTTGCGATGCAGCTGTTGACCCGTTACGGCGAACTCAATGCCAGGCCAGATCCGATCAACCGTTGTGACGGCGCTTACTGTTCCCGACCGAACATCGACCCGGCGTTGCAGAGTGCCGAGCAGGCGCTGAGTCGCCTGACTTCACGCCCGGCTGCCGGGTTGAAGGTCATCGATCAGTTGCCGGAAGCGACCATGCTGCGCATCGAGACGGCGAGCGGCAAGCGCGAGGTCTACAGCCTGCTGCGCAACCGGGCCCACAGCAATGTGGCATTCCTGCTCGGTGAATCGCTGCGCTATCAGCCGGGACTCGATACGTTGACGATTTTCCCGGGCGTGCTCAGCAGCTATCCGAATTTCATATTCAACATTCCTGCCGACCAGGTGCCGGCGTTCGTCGATGCGATGGAAAACGCCAAGGACGCGCACCGTTTCGAGAAAATCGTCGAGCGCTGGGGCATTCGCCGCAGCCATCCGCAGTTCTGGTTTTACTTCCACGACCTGAGTCGCTACCTCCACGAAACCGAGCCGTTGGAAGAGGGCGTGCTGGACATGAACCGGTACGAGAATCTTTGATCGACCTTTGACTGCTGGCCGGTGTCGGACTCAATAGGCACCGCCATTCCCCTGTAGGAGCGAAGCTTGCTCGCGAAGGCAATCGACCGGCCGACAATGATGTTGAATGTACAGGCCACTTCGCGAGCAAGCTTCGCTCCTACAGGGAACTGTGGTGGTTTTGGGTCTTGCGGTGGAGGGGCGTCGATGTTGATTTCAGTACAGGCACTGCGCGCTGTCGCGGCCTGGACAGTGGTCTGCCACCACTTCATGCAGATTTTCTTCGACTTCAAGGCCCGAGGCCCGGTGGGGCAGATGTTCATCGACAAAGGCGCGGTGGGCGTTGATATCTTCTTCGTCATCAGTGGCCTGGTGATCTTCCTGTCCACTGAAGGCAAATCGCTGCCGCCAGCGCGGTTTCTGCTGTATCGACTGTTTCGCATCGTTCCGGCGTACTGGCTGTACACAGTGCTGATGGCGCTGGTGGTCGTGTTTGCGCAGCCTGTGTTGCCGGATCAGACGGTCGACTGGTCGCATTTCCTGCTGTCGCTGTTATTCATTCCCACGGAGAACCCCGGTGGCTACGGGATTTATCCGACCCTCAATGTCGGCTGGACGCTGAATTACGAAATGCTGTTCTACGTGCTGTTTGCCTGGGCATTGCTCTTCCGCTTGCAGGTTCGGTTGCTGATCGTCGGCGCGCTGCTGTTTGCGGTGTGCCAGGCGTGGACCGGTTATGGCTGGATCAGCGAGTTCTACCGCTCGGACATTGTTTATGAGTTTCTGCTGGGGATCGCCATCGGCATGATCTATCGGCGCGGCTGGATCAAACCCGGTTTCTGGCTGCCCTTGCTGGGGATTGGCGGCGCGTTGCTGGCGATTTATAACCTGGCGCCGCAGCCGCGTTTCCTGGCCTGGGGCGTACCTGGTGCGGTGTTGGTGATGGCGTGCATGGCGCTGGAACGCTATGTCGAGAACGCCCGGCTGTTCAAGGTGCTTGGCGATTGTTCCTACTCGGTTTACCTGATGCACGTGCTGGTGCTGTCTGTCGGAGGGTTTGTCGCACAGCGTTATGGGGTAAATCCCTACGTGATGTTCGCCGTTTGCGTGGTGACCATCGGACTGGCTTCCTGGGCAAGTTACGAATTTGTAGAAAAATGCAGCTATCGGTGGCTTAAAGGCTGGATTGACGGCGAATTGGCGAGCAACGCTGTTCCGGCTCTTTCCCGACAAAAATACTAGGACTTTGTACGGCGCGATGATTGGCGTAAACTGCGCCCAAGCCTGCGAGGAGTTTCCATGACCGCTATTACCATCACCGACGCCGCCCACGATTATCTGGCTGATCTGCTCTCCAAGCAGAACACCCCGGGTATCGGCATCCGCGTCTTTATCACCCAGCCTGGCACCCAGTACGCCGAAACCTGCATTGCCTACTGCAAGCCGGGCGAAGAAAAACCTGAAGACACCGCGTTGGGGCTGAAAAGCTTCACCGCTTACATCGATTCGTTCAGCGAAGCTTTCCTGGACGACGCGGTCGTCGACTACGCTACCGACCGCATGGGCGGCCAGCTGACGATCAAGGCGCCGAACGCCAAAGTGCCGATGGTCAACGCCGACAGTCCGGTCAACGAGCGCATCAACTACTACCTGCAAACCGAGATCAACCCGGGGCTGGCCAGTCACGGCGGTCAGGTCAGCCTGATCGATGTGGTCGAAGACGGCATCGCCGTACTGAAGTTCGGCGGCGGTTGCCAGGGCTGCGGCCAGGCAGACGTCACCCTTCGCGAAGGCATCGAGCGCACCTTGCTCGAGCGCATTCCCGAGCTCAAGGGTGTACGCGATGTGACCGACCATACGCAGAAAGAAAACGCCTACTACTAAGGTGTTCGCTGCGAAATGAAAAAACGGCGCCCCGTGAGCGCCGTTTTTTTATGGGTGAAATTCAAGGACGCCTTGTGTTTGATCGTTCCCACGCTCCGCGTGGGAATGCAGCCCGGGACGCTCTGCGTCCCACCCAAAGCCGAACGCAGAGCGTCCGTTGAGGCATTCCCACGCAGAGCGTGGGAACGATCTTGCTCAGGGTCTGTAGAGATGCGCATGCCCCGCGCGATACAGCGACGACTCGCTGAACTGATCACTCCCCAACACCCGACCCACCAGAATCAACGCCGTACGCCGAAAACCCTTCACCGCAACCTTCCCGGCAATGTCCGCAATTGTCCCCACCACCCAATCCTGATCCGGCCAGCTCGCCCGGTGAATCACCGCGATCGGGCAGTCTGCGCCGTAATGCGGCAGCAATTCGGCGAGGATCTTTTCCAGATGCTGCACGCCCAAATGAATCGCCATGGTCGCCCCATGCTGCGCCAGGCTGCCCAGCTCTTCACCGGCCGGCATCACGGTCTTGTCGGCATAGCGGGTCAGAATCACACTTTGCGAGACGTCGGGCAGCGTCAGTTCCGCCCCCAAAAGCGCCGCACACGCCGCAGTGGCCGTGACCCCAGGAACGATTTCAAACGCAATCCCGAGTTCACGCAGACAGCGAATCTGCTCGCCAATCGCCCCGTAAAGACTCGGATCCCCCGAATGCACCCGCGCAACGTCCTGGCCGTTGGCATGGGCGGTCTTGATCAGTTCGATGATCTGCTCCAGGTGCAATTCGGCGCTGTTGACCACCTGTTCGGCACAATGGCCATCGAGCACGGCGGCGGGCACCAGGGAACCTGCGTAGATGATTACCGGGCAACTGCGAATCAGCCGTTGGCCTTTGACGGTGATCAGTTCCGGGTCGCCGGGACCTGCGCCAATGAAGTAGACGGTCATCGTCCGTTCCTTTGAATAAAGAGTCTGTTAGAAAAAGGGCTGGGCAAGGCTTCAGATGAAGATTGCTCATGATCGAAGGCGGGGATTATCGAGGATCTTACGCAACGCAGGCCAATGCCAGGGTGGCCTGGGCATATTTTTGTCGCGAAATCAGCAGTTTTGCCGGTGCCTTGGCCAAGTGTTCGGCCAGGGCCAGGGCGGCACTTTCCGCGACGCCGTAGCAGCCGGTGCGTTCGAACGCGATGTCCGAATGATGGCTGAGTTGCGGTTTGTAGCCTTTCAATTGCTCACTGCTGAAATACATCAGTGGCAAGCCGAGTTGTTCGGCGAGTTCGATCAGGCCAGGTTCATCACGCTTCAGGTCGATACTGGCCAAGGCCTGGATCTGGTGAAGTTCGATTTGATTAGCCTGCAATGCCTGATCGATCAACGCCCGCAGCGTGCTGGCGGGGCAGCCGCGCTGGCAGCCCAGGCCGACGACTAGAGTCGGCGCTGTGCGGGAATCCTTCATGCGTCGTATTGGCCATCGCTTTTGCGGCGGAACAACCAGGCGCTGATCAGGCCCAGGGCCAGCCAGAACGCGACGTTGGTCAGCTGCGACGCGATTTTGAACTGCGCTTCCAGCGCTTGCGGAGCGAGCATCGAGTGCACTTCCGGTTGCGGCGCGCCGATCACGTGCGGAACGGCGAGAATCGCCACGCCGAGGATCTTCATCAGCCAGTGACGGCTGAACACGATCAAGGCGATGCCGACAGCCGTGGAGGCGGCCGTGCCAATCCACCAGAGTTGCCGTTGGGCCAGATCGGCCGCGGCAGTGCCCGGCAGTTCAGGCGGCAGGCCGAGGGTCGGCGCCAGCACGAAGGTCGCGTAGCCGGCCAGGCCCCAGAGCAAGCCCTGAGAGGTTTTGGTCGGTGCACGCAAGGTGTAGAGACCGGCGAGCATCAGGGCGAAACCGACGGCTACCACCAGGTTGCCACCCGTGGTCGACAGCACGCGCTGCCAGCCGTCTTCCGGTTCCCAGGCTTCGGCGTCGTGAGTGTGAGCGGCGACACCGGCGGCGTGTTCGTGAACTTCAGCAGCGACCGGCTCGGATTTTTCGTAGGTTTCGGCCTGCAGAATCAGCGGCGAGACCCAGAAACTTTGCAGCAGGGTCAGCAACAGGGCGGCCAGCAAACCGCTGAAACCTGCGGTTTGCGCGATACGCTTGATCATGTCGGCAGGTCTCAATGGCACGGGAAGGCGGAGCTGTGACGGGTATCGTGCGCGGCATTGTGCACCGCTTCGATGTGCGAGAAACCGGCGAAATAGACGAGGCACGCGCCAAGAATCGACGCACACACGGCGGCGGTCAGGCGTTGGCTCAGGGTTGTGGTGGTGCTGGCGGTGCTGTGGCCGGTACTGCTGATGATCGACATGGCGCTTCCCTCTGGTCTGTCAGCGGGTGAATAGAGCGCATGGAAGACCCCTGCGAGTCGGGCGCGCAGAGGTTCAAACAGCGCCCGCCCACCGCGGGTTTGTTATTCAGTGACGTAAGGGTCACTTTGTGTTGCGGGCCGGTCTCCGGGCTCACGAGGGGCGCTGGCTTTCGCCTGAACCTGCAAGCATCACCTTCCCATGCCGAACTGCTGGCACAGTGGATCTGACGCTTCGCTCGCTTACCGTTGCGGGGGCAGCACCGGACTGACATGGCTTTGAGTAAAGCACATGATTCACCGGTTTCCCGTTTCACCCTGTGAAGGGCACCCGTAACAAGGCGTGTAGGAGAGCATGGGCGGGGGTTTGGCGTCAATTGGCATGGGTTCTCATCTCGATACCGAGGCGAATTCTTCGCGGGCAAGCCTCGCTCCTACAAAAGCACCGCCGTCCCGTAGGAGCGAGGCTTGCCCGCGAAGGGGCCGGTGAGGGCACCACAAGACATTGACCCGCCCCCACACGATGCGTAGCCTTGCGCTTTCGAGGTTCTTCGGCGTCTGCCGAAGCTAAGAAGGGAACGCGGTCGATGCCGCGGCTGCCCCCGCAACTGTGAACGGTGATGTTCGCTGCCACGCCACTGCAAACCCTGTCCAGCGGGTTCGCGGGAAGGCGCAGTGAATGCCAGGTCCATCAAGACCGGCACACCGTCAGCCAGGAGACCTGCCTCGACACAGATTCTCACTACAACCGGGCGGGGTGATCCGGTGGCGAACTCTTCCGCGCGCGTCCGTCGCTGCGATTGTCGTCCCGTATGCCCGCCACCTTGCCAAAGGGCATCCGATGAAAACACTGGCCAAACTTCCCGTCACCATCGTTACCGGCTTCCTCGGCTCGGGTAAAACCACCTTGCTGCGGCACATGCTCGACAACGCTCAGGGCCGTCGCATTGCGGTGATCGTCAACGAGTTCGGCGAGCTGGGCATCGACGGCGAAATCCTCAAGCAGTGCTCCATCGGTTGCACCGAAGAAGAAGCCAACGGCCGCGTCTACGAACTGGCCAACGGCTGCCTGTGCTGCACCGTCCAGGAAGAATTCTTCCCGGTGATGCGCGAACTCGTCGCCCGTCGCGGCGACCTTGATCACATCCTGATCGAAACCTCCGGTCTGGCCCTGCCAAAGCCGTTGGTTCAAGCCTTCCAGTGGCCGGAAATCCGCAGCGCCTGCACCGTTGACGCGGTCATCACCGTGGTCGACAGCCCGGCCGTTGCCGCCGGCACCTTCGCGGCTTTCCCGGACCAGGTCGATGCCCAGCGCAAACTCGACCCGAACCTGGACCACGAGTCGCCGCTGCACGAACTGTTCGCCGACCAACTGGCCAGCGCCGACCTGGTGATCCTCAACAAGGCCGACCTGATCAGCCCTGAAGACCTGGCCCGCGTGCGCCTGGAAGTCGCCGAAGAACTGCCGCCCGCCGTCAAAGTCATCGAAGCCAGCAGCGGCCGCGTGCCACTGGACGTGCTGATCGGTCTCGGCGCCGGTTCTGAAGAACACATCGACAGCCGTCACAGCCATCACGATCACCACCATGAAGGTGAAGACGATCACGACCACGACGCCTTCGATTCGATCTCCATCGAACTGCCGCAAGCCGACGAAAGCCTGCTGCTGGACGCGCTGACCCAACTGGTGGTCCAGCACGGCATCCTGCGGGTCAAAGGTTTCGCGGCGATTCCGAACAAACCGATGCGCCTGCTGATCCAGGGCGTGGGCACTCGTTTCGACAAGCATTTCGACCGTCAGTGGGGCGCCGATGAAGCGCGCACCACGCGCCTGGTGCTGATCGGCCAGGAACTGGACGCTACCTTGCTTGAAGCGCAATTGCGCGCCGCGCTCAGCGTTTAAGCCATGCACCTGCTCAGGACCCAGCCCGGCGGTTTCGTGTCGGATGACAATATTGCCGACCTTGGACAAACCCCCGCCGAGTTGGTGATCCTGTGCAGCGGCGATTCCAGCCTGGCGCTGCTTGCCGAAGCGGCACAGCAGCTGCCGGACGATTACCCCAGCGTGCGCCTGGCCAACCCGATGCAGGTGCAGAATCACGCGTCGGTCGACCTGTATGTCGACGAAGTGCTGCGCCACGCCAAGGTGATTCTGATTTCGTTGCACGGCGGCATCGCCTATTGGCGTTACGGGGTCGAGCGTTTGGTGGAGCTGTCCCAGCGCGGTGTGCAGCTGATTCTGGTGCCGGGGGATGATCGTCCGGACCCGGAACTCAGCGACCTGAGCACCGTGGCCGCCGCCGACCGCGACCGGCTCTGGCAGTTTCTGCGTCAGGGCGGCATGGCCAATGCCCTGGATTTTTTCCGCTGTCTGGCCAATCGCTGGCTGGGCCGCGATTACGCCTGGGCCGAGCCGCAAACCCTGCCGCGCACAGCGATTTACCATCCGCAAAAAAGCCCCGCTGAACTGAGCGATTGGCAAGCCGACTGGCAGGCCGGTCAACCGGTGGCGGCGGTGCTGTTTTATCGCTCGCATTTACAGGCGGCGAACACCGCGTTCATCGATGTTTTCTGCCAGCGTTTGCAGGCTGCGGGTTTGAACCCGTTGCCGATTGCTGTGGCCAGTTTGAAAGAACCCGGCTGCCTGACGGTGGTCGAGGATTTGCTGGATGAAGTGGAGGCGGGGGTGATCCTCAACACCACCGGTTTCGCTCAATCCAGCCCCGAAGCGCCGCATCTGCGGCCGTTTCGCCGCAACATTCCGGTGATCCAGGCGATCTGCGCCCAGGACAACGAGCCGGGTTGGCTCGCCAGTGAACAAGGCCTCGGCCCGCGTGATCTGGCGATGCACATCGCGTTGCCGGAACTGGACGGACGGATCATCAGCCGGCCGATCAGCTTCAAGGATTTGGCGTGGCGCAGCGAGCGCAGTCAGTCGGACGTGGTGTGCTATCGGGCACAACCGGAGCGCATGGATTTCGTCGCCGAACTGGCACGACGCTGGATCGATCTTGCGCGGGTGCCATACAGCGAAAAACGCATCGCGTTGATCCTCGCCAACTACCCGACCCGTGATGGACGCATCGGCAACGGTGTCGGCCTCGACACCCCGGCCGCCGCGCTGAACATCCTGCGGGCGCTGCACACCGAAGGTTATCCGCTGCCCGCCGAGTTGCCGGACAGCGGCACTGCGTTGATCCAGCAATTGCTCGGCGGCGTCAGCAATGACCTCGACACCATTGACCAGCGTCCCTGTCAGCAAAGCCTGGCGATGGACGACTATCGAGCGATGTTCGAGGCCTTGCCCGAAGCCAATCAGCAAGCGGTGCTGGAGCGTTGGGGCACGCCCGACAGCGATCCGATGTGCCGTGACGGACGCATGATGATCGCCGGGCTGCGCTTTGGCCTGACCTTCGTCGGCATTCAACCGGCGCGGGGGTATCAGGTTGATCCGAGCGCGGTGTATCACGACCCGGACCTGGTGCCGCCCCATGCCTATTTGGCGTTCTACTTCTGGCTGCGCAACACCTATGGCGCCCACGGCGTGATCCACGTCGGTAAGCACGGCAACCTCGAATGGCTGCCGGGCAAAGGCGTCGGGCTGTCGGAAAACTGCTGGCCGGACGCGCTGCTCGGGCCGCTGCCGAATATCTATCCGTTTATCGTCAACGACCCGGGCGAGGGCGCCCAGGCCAAGCGTCGCACGCAAGCGGTGATCATCGATCACCTGATGCCGCCGCTGACCCGCGCCGAAACCTACGGCCCGCTGCGCAACCTTGAGTTGCTGGCCGACGAGTATTACGAAGCGCAATTGCTCGATCCGCGCCGCGCCCGGGAGTTGCAGCGCGACATCCTGCAACTGGTGCGCGATACGCACATCGACCGTGAACTGCAACTGGACGAAAAGCTCAACAGCGACGCCGATGCGGCGATCTGGTTGCCACGGCTGGATACGTATCTGTGTGACTTGAAAGAGTCGCAGATCCGCGATGGCCTGCACATCTTTGGCGAGTCGCCGATCGGGCGCTTGCGCATCGATACGTTGCTGGCGCTGTTGCGGATCCCCCGTGGCGATGGCCGTGGGGCGCAATCGAGTCTTCTACGGGCGTTGGCCAAGGCGTTTGAGTTAGGGTTTGATCCGCTGGATTGTGCGTTGGCCGAGCCGTGGGCCGGGCCGCGTCCCGTTGAACTGCAATGGGTTAACGATGAAACCTGGCGCACGGCGGGCGATACCCGCGAACGTCTCGAACTGTTCGCCGCCCAACTCATCGCGCAAACTCTAAATACCGACGCCTCACCCCGTGAGAACGAGTCTCTGTGGCGAGGGGGCTTGCCCCCGTTGGGTCGCGAAGCGGCCCCAAAAACAGGGACTGCTGCGCAGTCCAACGGGGGCAAGCCCCCTCGCCACAGAGGTTCGCTCCCACAGGAGGTACGTTGGTCTGAAGTGAGCGCCATCCTCGACAGCCTGCGCGAAGTGGTCGCCCCGCGTCTGGACGCCTGCGGCCCTGCAGAAATGCGCGGCCTGCTCGACGCCTTGAGCGGTCGCTTCGTCCCGGCCGGTCCCAGCGGCGCACCGAGTCGCGGTCGCCTGGACGTGCTGCCGACCGGGCGCAATTTCTACTCGGTGGACGTGCGCAACCTGCCAACCACCACGGCGTGGCGCATCGGTTTCCAGTCGGCAAACCTGATTCTCGAACGGCATCTGCAAGACCACGGCGATCATCTGCGCCAGCTCGGCCTGTCCGTCTGGGGCACCGCGACCATGCGCACCGGCGGCGATGACATCGCCCAAGCCATGGCGCTGATGGGCGTGCGCCCGGTCTGGGCCACCGGCAGTCAGCGGGTCGACGACTTTGAAATTCTGCCGCTGAGCTTGCTCGACCGTCCGCGCGTAGACGTGACCTTGCGCGTGTCCGGGTTCTTTCGCGATGCCTTCGCCAATCTGATCCGCCTGTTCGACGCCGCCGTGCAAGCGGTTGCCGCGCTGGACGAGCCGGACGACCTCAATCCGTTGGCCGCCAAAGTGCGCGCCGAGCGTGAAGCGTTGATGCAATCGGGGCTGGATGAAGACGCGGCCAGGCGTCAGGCCGGTTGGCGCATCTTTGGCGCCAAACCCGGCGCTTACGGCGCGGGCGTGCAGGGCGCCATCGACGGTCGTCTGTGGCAAAGCCGCGACGACCTGGCCGAGGTTTATCTGAACTGGGGCGGCTACGCTTACGGCGGTTCTGACGAAGGCACCGCGGCGCGAGCGCAGTTCGCCCAGCGCCTGAGCCAGGTTCAGGCCGTCCTGCAAAACCAGGACAACCGTGAACACGACTTGCTTGATTCCAACGACTATTACCAGTTCCAGGGCGGCATGCTCGCGGCGGTGGAAAGCCTCAGTGGTGAAGCGGCGGCCAGTTACCATGGTGATCACAGTCAGCCGGACTTGCCGAAGATCCGCAGCTTGAAGGAAGAGCTGAACCGGGTAATCCGCTCCCGGGCGGCGAATCCGAAGTGGATCGACGGCGTGAAGCGTCACGGCTATAAAGGCGCGTTCGAATTAGCCGCGACGGTCGATAACCTGTTCGCGTTCGACGCCACCACCCAACTGATCGACGATCATCAATATGCGTTGCTGGCGGATGCGTACTTGCTCGATCCGGCGACCCGGGATTTTGTGCGTGAGCATAATCCCCACGCGCTGCGCGACATGACCGAGCGGATGCTTGAGGCGCAGCAGCGGGGAATGTGGCAGGAACCGGGGGCGTATCGCGAGGCGCTGGAAAACCTGTTGCTGGACATAGAAGAAGACAACTAATACGCCGCTAATCCTGTAGGAGCGAGGCTTGCCCGCGAAGAGGCCTTCACATTCAATATTAATATCGACTGAATAGACGCCTTCGCGGGCAAGCCTCGCTCCCACAGGTACAAGGTGTGCCTGCTACCGACCATGACCGAGATTTAATAATGACCGACACCCCCCATTTCCCGCTCTCCGCCGTGGTCGGCGCCGACGATCTGAAACTCGCCCTCTACCTGACCGCCATCGACCCGAAAATCGGCGGCGTGCTGATCGAAGGCCCGCGTGGCATGGCCAAATCCACGCTGGCCCGAGGTCTCGCGGATCTACTCGCCAGCGGCCAATTCGTCACGCTGCCTCTGGGCGCTACCGAAGAACGGCTGGTCGGCACCCTCGATCTCGACGCCGCCCTGAGCGAAGGCCGCGCGCAATTTTCCCCCGGCGTATTGGCCAAGGCCGACGGTGGGGTCCTGTACGTCGATGAAGTCAATTTGCTGCCCGATCACCTTGTCGACCTGTTGCTCGACGTGGCCGCCAGCGGCACCAACCTGATCGAGCGCGACGGCATATCCCATCGGCATTCGGCGAAGTTTGTCCTGATCGGCACCATGAACCCGGAAGAGGGCGAACTGCGGCCGCAACTGCTCGACCGTTTTGGCCTGAACGTCGCCCTCGGTGGTCACACCGCACCGGTCGAACGTGGCCAGATCATCCGGCGGCGTCTGGATTTCGACAGCGATCCCCAAGGTTTCTGCACCGAGTGGGAAAGCCAGCAGCAATCGCTGCGTGAACGATGCCAGAAGGCGCGTAGCGCATTGGCAAGCATCCCTCTGGATGATGCAGCACTGGCGCAGATCACCGAGCGCTGTTTTGCCGCCGGGGTCGATGGCCTGCGCGCCGATCTGGTCTGGTTGCGCGCGGCCCGGGCCCACGCCGCATGGCGAGGAGCGGGTGCGATCAGCGAGGAAGATATCGACGCCGTTGCCGAGTTTGCCCTGCGTCATCGTCGTCGCGAGCAATCGCCCCCGGCGCCGCAACACAGTCAGTCGCCCTCGGCGCAACCTTCCAGCCCGAGCGAAGGCCAGGGTCAATGGGGCGAAATGCCCGCTCAGACGTTGCCGGTCGGCGCCCGCCGTGAAGTGCCGAGCTGGCCAAAAAAGCCCTAGGCATTCGCCCTCGGTCTGACGCGGGGGCGAATGCCAGGCCCCGTGCAGGACGGCTGGACAATGGCAAACAGGGCAAGCGTCACACCGCGCGCAGTGGCTCGATCAATTGGCCCGGCACCTTGCTCAATGGCCGGCCGCGTCAGCGTGAAGATGTGCTGTTTCACCTGCGCACGCGTTCCTCGCATGAACTGTGGCTGGTGATCGTCGACGCCTCGGCCTCGACCCGTCGTCATCAGGCATTGAGCGATGCCAAGGGGCTGCTCGCGCAGGTGTTCGACGATGCGTATCGCCAACGCGCGCGCCTGGCCTTGTTGACCGCCAGCGGTCAGGCGCCGAAGTGGCAGGTGCAAGGCTTGAAAGCCTCGGCGGGGTTGCGTGCCTGGCTCGATGGCTTGGGCGCGGGCGGCGGCACGCCGTTGTTGGCGGCTCTGGGAGAGGCGGGGCGTTGGCTGGCCGCACGGCAAAAACGCTTTCCGGCGGAACAGCAAAGGCTGCTGCTGGTGACCGATGGGCGATTGAAGGACTGGCCGGGGTTGCCGTTAATGGATTGCCCGGGGCTATTGATTGATATTGAACGCGGGCCGATTCGGCTAGGTCGGGCCAGACAGATGGCGACAGAGTTGCAAGCGGATTATCGGCACATTGATGAGCTGATTTCAGGTTGAGATTTGTGCTGTCTGCAAGGACCCCATCGCGGGCAAGTCGAATCGTCGCACCGCCGCTCCCACAGGATTTGTGAACGCCACAGATCCTCTGTGGGAGTGAGCCTGCTCGCGATGGCATCACCCCGACTCCGGATAATCATGGAGAATCCGCATCGCTCCCCTATGCTCTGAGTGCATTCGATCCAAGGAATGAATCATGCGTGTACTGGCCGTTAACCCTCAAAACGACTTCCGCGTCAAAGCCTACGCCGGCACCAACGGCGTGCTGTTGGCCATGGACGTGGCCGAACCTCGTCACAAAGGCCTGCTGGGTTTCGCCATCGAAAAGCAGCAGGGCAGCAAACCCTGGCTGTTTTTGTTCAACAGCCTGACGTTCCCGGGCAAGACCCATACCTTCCCCCAATACCACGCCACCCCGAGCGATATCGCGCCGTTGCAGAAATTTCGCTGGGCCGATTACGCGGTCAATCCGGGGCTGACGATCCATTACCGGATTTATTTGGCCTACGGCAGCGCCGATGCGCCGCAACTGGGTGAGTTTCTGGAGGTGAAGGTCATTTCCGATGACGGTCATCCCGGCAACCAAAGCGTCAATTTCAACCGCGCCGTTGCTGCGAGCCAGGCATTCCAGCGCAAGTTTCCCGAGCTCGACAAGCGCCTTGGCGGTGGAGAAATGCTGCCCCTCGAAGCTTGGCCCGATGCCCCGCGCCAATGGCTGGAGAACGGGTTGCTCGGACGTTTGTTGGGTTTCATCGAGCGTGCCGTCGATGGCCAGTGGGCACTGGATATCGCCATCTACGAATACCAGTTGCCGGTAATTGTCGATGCAGTGAACGCGGCGCAGGAACGCGGCGTGAACCTTCGCGTCCTGTATCACGCGCAACCGGGCGAAGACACCACCGCCATGAACGAAGCGAGCCTGGAAAAGATCCCGGCGGCGAACAAGCGCGGGCGCGTCACCCACAGCATTTTCCACAACAAGTTCATGGTCCTGAGCCGGCTCGATGCAGCGGGTCTGCGCCAGCCAGAAGCCGTGCTCTGCGGCAGTACCAACTTCACGCCCAACGGCATTTACCGCCAGGCCAACGTGGTGCATGTGCTGGACGATACTCGGGTCGGTGCCAGTTACCTGGAAACGTTCGAGCAGGTCTGGAACACACCGGCAGATGTCGGCGCCACTCGGCAATGGATCACGCAGCACAATCCGATGGACCCGGCCCAGCCATTGTTTGCCGGATTCTCACCACGCTCGGGTCAGGGCGACTTGCATGAGTTCGTTGACATCATCAATGCGGCGAAGAAAGACCTGCTGTTTGTCACCGCGTTTACCTTGCCCGACGCCATCCTCAACGCGTTACTCGGCCAGCCCCACGACGACATCCTGCGCTACGGCCTGCAGAACTCCGCGAGCAAGATCACCGGGTTTCACGCCGACCGCACCGCAGAATTCACCACGGTTGCGCTGCTCAATACCGGCCTGGAAGGTTGGCTCCTGGAAAGCAAGGAAGGCCAGAAGGGCAACCTGCTGGTGCACACCAAAGCCATCGTCACGGATTTCACCAGCGATACGCCGACGATCATCAGCGGCAGTCATAACCTCAGTGCGGCGGCCAGTAACAGCAATGACGAAAACTACCTGATCATCCGCGGCGACACCGATTTGGCCGATCGTTATGGTCTGGAATTGCTGCGGTTTTATGAGCATTACCGGTTTCGCTATTACGCGAAAAAACTGGCGCTCAAGCAGGTCAAGCCGTTGGCTGCGGATGACAGTTGGACTCATGATTATTATGTCGAGGGGAATTTGCGGCAGTTGTCGCGACTGCGTTTTTCAGGGCAGTAATTGCTGGCCTCACTGGCCCCTTCGTCGGAACGCCGCCCGGAGCAGGCTCGCTCCTACATTGGATCTCGGGTGTTCACAAATCCTGTAGGAGCGAGCCTGCTCGCGATGGGAGCGACGCGGTTTGGACGCTTCAGCGAAACAGATTCGTGCGCGCCAACTCAATCACCTCATCCCCACGCCCGCTCATCACCGCTTTGAGCATGTACAAACTGAACCCTTTGGCTTGTTCCAGCTTGATCGTCGGGGGCATCGCCAATTCCTGAGTCGCGGTCACCACGTCCACCAGCACCGGCCCGTCATGCGCCAGCGCCCGGCGCAAGGCCGGTTCCAGCGCTTCGGATTCCTCGACACGTATCCCCAGAATGCCCATGGCATTGGCCATCGCCGCGAAGTCCGGATTGTGCAGGTCGGTGCCGGTATCCAGCAGCCCGCTGGATTTCATTTCCATCGCCACGAACCCGAGCGAGGCATTGTCGTAGACGATAATTTTCACCGGCAGTTTCAGTTGCGCCAGCGAGATGAAATCCCCCATCAGCATGCTGAAACCACCATCGCCGGACAGCGAAATCACCTGCCGACCGGGAAAAGCCGCTTGCGCGCCAATGGCCTGGGGCATCGCGTTCGCCATGGAGCCGTGATTGAACGAGCCGAGCAGTCGGCGCTGGCCATTCATTTTCAGATAACGCGCGGCCCAGACCGTCGGCGTGCCCACGTCGGCGGTGAAGATCGCATCGTCATCGGCCAGTTCACTGAGCAGGCGAGTGAGGTATTGCGGATGAATCGGCCGGCCCGGCGCCGACGGTTGAGCCAGGTCATCCAGCCCCTGACGCGCCTTCTGGTAGTGCTTGAGGGATGACTCGAGAAAGCTCCGGTCGCCACGATAAGGCAGGCGCGGCAGCAGCGCGGCGAGGGTTTCGCCGACATCGGCGGCGATGCCCAGATCCAGCGTGGTGCGGCGGCCGAGGGCCTGCGGGTCGTGGTCGATCTGAATGATGGTGGCGTCGGTGGGGTAGAACTGCCGATAGGGAAAGTCAGTGCCGAGCATCACCAGCGTGTCGCAGTTGAGCATTGCGTGATAACCGGAGCTGAAGCCGATCAGCCCGGTCATGCCGACGTCGAACGGATTGTCCCACTCCACGTGCTCCTTGCCGCGCAATGCATGCACCACTGGCGCGCCGAGGGCGTCGGCCAACGCCACCACCTGATCGTGGGCGCCCGCGCAACCGGCGCCACACATCAGCGTCACCGCTTTGCTCTGGCTCAGCAATTCGACCAGTCGATCCAGGTCCTGAGGCGCGGGCAGGGTGCGTGGTTTTGAAATCGCCGGCCAGGGTTTGAGGTTGTCTTCGACTTCCTGCAGCGCCACGTCGCCGGGAATCACCACCACCGCGACACCGCGATTGAGAATGGCACTGCGCATCGCCCGATGTAGCACCTGGGGCATCTGCGCCGGGTTGCTTACCAGTTCGACGAAGTGGCTGCATTCCTTGAACAGTTCCTGCGGGTGGGTTTCCTGAAAGTAATTCAGGCCGACTTCCGAAGACGGAATCTGCGCGGCAATGGCCAACACCGGCACATGGTTTTTGTGGCAATCGAACAGCCCGTTGATCAAGTGCAGGTTACCCGGCCCGCAACTGCCGGCGCACACCGCCAGTTCCCCGGTGACCGCTGCGTCGGCGCCGGCGGCGAACGCGGCGACTTCCTCGTGGCGCACGTGCATCCACTCGATGCTGTCCATGGTGCGCAGGGCCTCGGTCAGGCCGTTCAGGCTGTCGCCCGTCAGGCCCCAGATGCGTTTGACGCCGGCCTGTTCAAGGGTGGTTGCCAGTTGCTGGGCAAGGTTGATTTTCGCCATGGGGTGCTCCAGTGATGAATGAATTGTCCTCGCGATTAAAAGAGGACAACACTGTGGCAACCATGACTCACCCGGATGTGCGATTACTTGCCCATCGCCTGGCGGTACTGCCGTGTGCGCCGTGCGATGTACAGCTGGTCAAGAATCAACGCCCATATCGCCGAAACCTTCGGCCGGGTCTTGCGCCCGCGGCTCAGGCGATGCAGCTGGAACTTCACCACGGCCATGCTCGCCAGGGCGGCCAACGGTTTGCGTTTCCAGCGGATCGGTGGCAGTTGCGGGTGGCTGTTCTGACCTTCGCGCCAGCGTTTGACCAATTGCGGCTCGATGGCCAGCGCCGTGCCGATACCGGCCATGGCGATGCCGCTGTCGAGTACTTGTTCGACGATGGCCAGGCGTCGAATCCCGCCCGTCACCATCACCGGCATGCTCGCTACGCTGGCCAGTTCGCCGGCCATGTCCAGAAAGTACGCCTCCCGCGCCAAGGTCCTGCCGTCGCGGGCTTCGCCTTGCATGGCCGGTGCTTCGTAGCTGCCGCCGGAGAGTTCCAGCAAATCCAGTTGCTGGTCGTTGAGCCACTGGATCACCTGGCGGGCGTCGTCGGCGTCGAAACCGCCGCGCTGGAAGTCTGCGGAATTGAGTTTTACCGCGACACAAAACTGTGGCGACACGGCTTGGCGAACGGCGCTGACCACGGCCAGCAGCAGACGGGCGCGATTCTCCAGCGCGCCACCCCAACGGTCCGTGCGGCGGTTGGTCAAGGGTGAGAGAAACTGGCTGATCAGGTAGCCGTGCGCCGCATGAATCTGCACGCCCGTGAAACCGGCTTTTTCCGCCAGTGCAGCACTGGTGGCAAAGCGTTGGATGACCTCGGCGATATCGCTTTCCGACATCGGTTTGGGTTCGGCAAACATCTTGGAAAACGATCCCAGATCCAGCGCCACGGCCGATGGCGCCCAGGCTTGCTGGCCGAGGTTGGCCATGGTCTGGCGGCCGGGATGATTGAGCTGCACCCAGAAATGCGCACCGCTGGAGCGGCCGATGGATGCCCACTGACGGAACTGCTCAAGATGCCGCTCGTCTTCCAGCACCACGCCGGCGGGGCCGGTCATGGCGCGGCGATCAATCATCACGTTGCCGGTCAATAACAGTCCTGTTTCACCTTCGGCCCAGGCCTGATAAAGCTTGAACAACGCGCTGGACGGCGCCTGCCCGGTATCCGCAAGGTTCTCTTCCATCGCGGCTTTGGCGATGCGATTGCCGAGGGTCTGGCCGTTGGGCAAGTTCAGCGTTTGAAAGGGCGACATGCTTGACTCCTCATCAGTGATGAGTAGAGGCTAAGCTTAAAGTTAACTTTAATGTCAAGCAGACAGATGAGGCCGGGATGAAGATTGGTGAATTGGCGCAATTGAGCGGGTTGAACGCGTCACGCATTCGGTTTTACGAGGCTCAAGGCCTGATCCGCCAAGTGGAACGCCTGGCCAACGGCTATCGGCGTTACCCACCGCAAGTCCTGCAAACCCTGAAGATCATCCAGTGTGCGCAGCAGGCCGGGTTCAGCCTCGAAGAGCTGAAGTTGTTGTTGCCGGACACGGTGACAGGCGAGTTCAAGCACGATGAACTGGTGGCGAGCCTGGGACGCAAAGTCGAACAGATCGAAGCGATGCAACTGCACCTGGCGCAAAGCAAGGCGCAGCTGCTGGGGTTGATCGAAAACATCCAGGCACGGCCCGAAGGAATGGCCTGCGGTGAGAATGCCGAGCGGGTGCTGGCGTCGATCAAGCATTAGTTCTGACCGAGGCAGTTATCGCCAAACGCCTTGTAACGCAGGACATGGGTGGTGCCCGCAGTATCAATGTAGGTCATCTCCCGCGGGAGGGGGCCGCAACCATCGCTGCTGGTCATGTTGAGCACTTTGGCGATGTCGAGCGGTGTCGAATACTTGTAGTCCTCGACTTTCGGCGTGCTGGAATTGTCGACGGAAGCGGCCGCTGCAACACCGCTCAGACTGATAAGAAACAGGGCGGACAGAATGCGTTTCATGATGGGGCTCTCGTAGTGGCTACTGAACGATTTCAGTGGCAGTACGACGAGCCCCGTTGGGGTTTATTCCAGGCTCAGGGAAAAACTTTTCGGTGCCGGGATCGGATTGCGCATCAGCGTGCCGACCACCAGCGCCCCGAGCAAGGCCAGCAAACCGGCAACCAGAAGCAGCAGGCTGAAGCCGCCGACGAAGGCCTGACGCGCCAGTGGCTCGACCAACGCACGCGCGGTTTCCGGCAGCAGGTTCATCGCCGCTGTCATGTCACCGGCGACCACCCGTGAGGCAATGCCCTGGCTCTGGCTGAGCCATTGCGTGCCCTGCGTCGACAGGCTGGTGCGCAACAGCCATTCGGCATGGCTGGACAGCAACGCACCGAAGACACCGATGGCCAGCACGATCGCGCTGAAACGCATGGTGGTGCTCATGCCCGAGGCCATGCCGGTTCGCTCGCGGGGGACGCAGGCCATGATGTTTTTTTGCGTGTCGCCATTGAGCAAGCCGGCCCCGGCGCCCGTCACGGCAATGGCCAGGGCGAAGGGCAGGTAGCCGCCGCTGATGACGGCCCAGGCGCTGAGCAGGTTGCCGCTGCCGACCAGCGTCAAACCCGCCGCCATCAGCGTCGCAGGGGCAAAACGATGGGCAAGGCGAGCGCCGATGCGCGGGCAAATCAACATGGTCACGGCAAACGGCAACATCCCCAGCCCCGAAGCGATGGCCGAGAAGCCCAGGCCGTTTTGCAGGTAGAACGGCAGCAACGTCATCATCACCTGGGCGCAACCGGCATAGGCAAACATGCCGAGCAGGGCGCCGATAAAACGCGGATGCTTGAACAATTGCAGGTCGACCATCGGTCGCTGCTGCATCCGTTCAATCAGCACAAACAACCCCAACAGCAGCGCGCCACCAATTAGCCGGGCATAGGTGAGCGGGTTGCTCCAGCCGATCCGGTTGGCTTCGATCAAGCCCCAGATCAGGCACAGCAAACTCGCACTGAACGCCAGGCTGCCCCAGGGATCGAGGCGTGCCGACTGGGTGTCCCTGGATTCCGGCACGGCGCGCCAGACCATGAACATCAAGAACGCGCCCACCGGCAAGTTGAGGTAGAAGATCCAGCGCCAACCGACATATTCAGTGATCAGCCCGCCGACCGTCGGCGCAGCGGTCATCGCCACGCCCATGCACGCGCCCCAGAACGCCCAGGCCTTGGCCCGTTCGACTTCATCGTGAAAGGTGTGGCCGATGGAGGCCAGGGCCGACGTCAACAACAATGCCGCGCCGACACCCTTGACCGCCCGCGCGATGTCGAGGAACAACGCAGTGGGCGCCGCGCCGCAACCGATGGAGGCAAGGATGAAAATACCCAGGCCCCAGAGCAGGGTTTTCTGCCGGCCAAAGCGATCGGCGATGCTCCCGGCGGGCAGCAACAAGGCGGCAAACGCCAGCATGTAGGCGCTGACCACCCATTCAATGTCGGCAAAGTTCGCGCCCAGATCCCGCGCGATGGTCGGCAGGGTGACGGCGACGATGTTGGTGTCGAGCACGATCAGCGAGCACACGCCGGAAGCCGTCAGCAGTGTCAGACGTGGACTGACCCGACTCATGGCGTGATTGCCTTTTGGGCAAGATCGTTGGCCGCAGCCGCGGAATGAGGTTTGACGTGCATGACGTTGGCTCTCTACTGTGATTGGTAATGAGCTTATCGCGATCGATTGTCGGCTTTGTTAGCCAGGCATCGGGACTTCATTACCTTTGAGCTAATGCACCCATGGACATACGGCATTTCCGCTACTTTCTGGCCGTTGCCCGGCAAGGCAACTTTACCCGCGCCGCCGAGCAACTCGGTATCGCGCCGCCGACGTTGACTCGACAGATCCAGGACATGGAGAACGAACTCGGCACGCGACTGTTCGTGCGCCAGACCCGTGAAGTCAGCCTGACCGAGGCCGGTGCCGCGTTAATGATCGAAGCCGAGGCGACGGTGCGGCAATTCGAATACGCCCAGCACAACGCCCAGCGGGCCGGACGCGGGGATATTGGTCATATCGAACTCGGTTACGTGGCGTCGGCGGTGTACTCGGGGGTGCTGCAAAGACAGGTGCAGGCTTTCAGTCACGAGTGCCCGGATGTCAGCTTGAATGTTCGGGAAAGCCCCATGGCGTCATTGCCGGCCATGGTGGTCGAGGGGCGATTCGATATTGGTTATGTCCGCTCACCGATGACCCTGCCTGAGGGGTTGGAAGCCGTTCGCCTGGATGCAGAAGGCTTTGTGCTGGCGCTGTCCACCGAGTCCTGGTTGTGCCGGCTGCCGGAGATTGCTGCGGAGCATTTGCAAAACGAGACGTTTATTCTGCCGGAGCAAATGAGCGGTACTTTGCAAGTCGCCGCCGAGGGCGGGTTTTCACCGAAACTGGGCGCGCAACCGGGCGGACTGGTGGCGGTGATTGCGCTGGTGTCGTTGGGGCAGGGCGTGGCGGTCGTGCCGGAGTCGGTGGTCGGGCATGTCGGGTTGCCCGGCGTGTTGTACCGCACGATCAAGGGCTACGAGGCGACGTCCTGGTTGTCGTTGATTCATCGGCGGTTCGAGAAGTCGGCGGCGGTGGCTCGGTACATCGAGCAAGTGAAAAATCACTAAGGGCAAAAGCTTCGTCGGAACGCCGCCCGGAGCAGACTCGCACATTGGATCGTCAGTGTTCACAAGATCCCTGTGGGAGCGGGCTTGCTCGCGAAAGCAATCTATCAAACACAACAAATGCCACGGGTTACCAACAAACCCGCCGATTCAACCGTCGAGTGGAGCGAGGCACAGTGCACAGCCGGCGGAAGGTCTGTCGCAGCCAGGCAAGATTGTGTGTCGGCTTACGCTTCACCCTTGCCGGTTTCACCTTGCCAATGTGCCTGGCGAAATCCTCCTTTAACGTTTCCTCAGTCCCAATCCCCTTGAGCTTCTTCTGCAGTTTCCCCTCCTTGTAAAACAACACAGTCGGTGTCCCGGTAACATTTGGGTGTCGAGGCGATTGAGCCGTGTCCAGCATGTAGATGTGCGCGTGATGCCGATAAGTCTCGGCAATCTGACGAAAGATCGGCCCGGCCATTTCGCAGGCCGGACAGTGCTGGCTGCCGAAGTACAAAATCACTGGGCGCCAGGTTTTCAGCGCCTTGCGATAGACCGGGGCTAGTGTGTTTTGGCCGGTTGCGGAGCGCATAGAAACCTCCTTTTTTCACTTTGCGATAAGAGTCTGTCGACGGTAAAGGAGCGGAGGCGGTGGGTCTACTGTCAGAAATTACAGGTGGATTTTCCTACGGTTTTCAGGAATCGACTTACCGGGCTGTAGGATCAGACCGACAGCAATCACGGAAAGCCAGAAGTACGTAACGTGATACTTTTTTCCTTCCGTCAATGAAGGCGGTCATGGACTGGGAAAGGGTTGCTAAAACAATGAGTGAGAATCTGGAATGCAAGATAAATCCTCGAATTGATAGGCAACAGAAGACATGTGGTGGACGCCATCTTTATGCCAAAAGAATAGAGGCGGAGATGCTTTGGAGTGCTATTTTGAGCACTTCTAAAAGCACCCTAAGGAATAACTTGATGACACATATCGTGCTTTCGCAGGTGGTGGCCAGCATCTCTGAGCTGAAAAAAAACCCGATGGGCACAGTCGCTGCTGGCGGTGGACTGTCTGTCGCAATTCTTAACCGCAACGAACCGGCTTTTTATTGTGTTCCTGCCAGAGAATACGAAGCTCTGATGAATCGTCTAGAGGATCTGGAACTGCTTGCTCTTTGTAAAGAACGGGAAAATGACCCGACCATTAAGGTTTCGATTGATGACCTATGACCTATGAGCTGGAGTTTTCTGAAAAAGCCTGGAAGGAATGGAAAAAGCTTGGCGTAAATCTGAAGGATCAGTTCAAAAAGAAGCTTCAAAAGCGCCTTTTAAACCCACACGTTCCCGCAGACCGTCTCAAAGGGCTTGGAAACGCTTACAAAATCAAGCTGACAAGTGCCGGGTATCGATTGGTATACCGCGTTAAAGATGAGGTGTTGGTAGTGACGGTGATAGCGGTGGGGAAAAGAGAGCGGGGTGAAGTTTACAAAGACGCAGCCACTCGCTGAACGCTCTGGCTAAACCCATTTGCTCAGTACCGTTTTTAATGGCACACCGCACCGAGTTCACCCGTCAAACGCCCCAATTGTGAACCACCTACCCGCACGTTGTAGCCAACGGTAGCGTTCGTTCACTCGTGCATTTGGTATCGCCCGTTTTTCATTTTCGTCCATCCATCTGATTCAAAACACTTTTCAATCTCTCCACCACACCCCCCACAACCTGTGGCACACTTTCTGCTGTCTATTCCGTTGTTACATACCAATGTCCGTTATAGCGGAATAAACATCACCCTGGAGTGCTTGCCATGCATCGCCGACCTTCCTTGTTTAAAGCGTGTATTTTTCTTGTCGCCGCTTCGGCTGCTGCCATGGGTGTGGCCCAGGCGGCGGACAGCAAGCTCGATAGCGTGCTGGCCCGCGGCAAACTGATTGTGGGCACGGGCAGTACCAATGCGCCGTGGCACTTCCAGGGAGCGGATGGCAAGTTGCAAGGATTTGATATCGATATCGGGCGCATGATCGCCAAGGGCTTGTTCAACGACCCGACCAAGGTCGAGTTCGTCGTGCAGTCGTCCGATGCGCGGATTCCCAACCTGCTGACGGACAAGGTCGACATCAGTTGCCAGTTCATCACCGTGACCGCCAGCCGTGCCCAGCAAGTGGCGTTCACCCTGCCGTACTACCGCGAAGGCGTCGGCCTGCTGCTGCCGGCCAACAGCAAGTACAAGGAAATCGAAGACCTCAAAGCGGCGAACGACAGCGTCACCGTGGCGGTGCTGCAGAACGTGTACGCCGAAGAACTGGTGCATCAGGCACTGCCTAAAGCCAAGGTCGATCAGTACGACAGCGTGGACCTGATGTATCAGGCCGTGAACTCCGGCCGTGCCGACGCCGCCGCAACCGATCAATCATCGGTGAAATACCTGATGGTGCAGAACCCTGGCCGCTATCGCAGCCCGGCCTACGCCTGGAGCCCGCAGACTTACGCCTGCGCGGTCAAACGCGGCGATCAGGACTGGCTGAACTTCGTCAACACCACCCTGCATGAAGCCATGACCGGCGTTGAGTTCCCGACTTACGCGGCGTCGTTCAAGCAGTGGTTTGGTGTCGACCTGCCGTCGCCAGCCATCGGTTTCCCTGTCGAATTCAAATGATCCCGTGAGAGCGGGGCGCCGATGACGCGCCCCGTTCAAGGTATTGCTTACCATGAACTATCAGTTGAATTTTGCCGCCGTGTGGCGCGACTTCGACACCTTGCTGGCGGGGCTCGGTCTGGGCCTTGAGCTGGCGCTGGTGTCGATCGCCATCGGTTGCGTGATCGGCCTGATGATGGCGTTTGCTTTGCTGTCAAAGCACCGCGCGTTGCGGGTGCTGGCGTCGGTGTATGTGACGGTGATCCGCAATACGCCGATTCTGGTGTTGATACTGTTGATCTACTTCGCCTTGCCGAGCCTGGGGATCCGTCTGGACAAGATCCCGTCGTTCATCATCACCCTGTCGCTCTATGCCGGGGCGTACCTGACTGAAGTGTTCCGCGGCGGGTTGTTGAGCATTCCCAAGGGGCAGCGTGAAGCCGGTTTGGCCATCGGTCTCGGCGAGTGGCAGGTCAAGGCCTACGTCACCGTGCCGGTGATGTTGCGCAATGTGCTGCCGGCCTTGTCGAACAACTTCATTTCGCTGTTCAAGGACACCTCGCTGGCCGCCGCGATTGCGGTGCCGGAGCTGACCTATTACGCGCGCAAGATCAATGTCGAGAGCTACCGGGTGATCGAAACCTGGCTGGTGACCACAGCGCTCTATGTTGCGGCCTGTTACCTCATTGCCTTGATGCTGCGTTACCTCGAGCAGCGTCTGGCAATCCGCCGATAGGAGGCCCCCATGTACGAATCACCCAGTTGGTTGCATGAGTTATGGGTTGCCCGCGAAGTGTTGTGGCAAGGCTTTTTGACCAGTGTGCAGGTCTCGGCCCTGGCGATTTTGCTGGGCACGCTGGTCGGCATTGTCACCGGCCTGGTGCTGACCTACGGCAAGTTCTGGATGCGCGCGCCGTTCCGGTTTTATGTGGACATTATTCGCGGCACGCCGGTGTTTGTGCTGGTGCTGGCCTGCTTTTACATGGCGCCCGCATTGGGCTGGCAGATCAGTGCGTTTCAGGCCGGCGCCTTGGGGCTGACGCTGTTTTGCGGCTCCCACGTGGCGGAGATTGTGCGCGGCGCTTTGCAAGCGTTGCCCAGTGGCCAGATGGAAGCAAGCAAGGCCATCGGCCTGACGTTTTATCAATCCCTCGGTTACGTGTTGTTGCCCCAGGCGTTGCGGCAGATCCTGCCGACCTGGGTCAACTCCTCCACGGAAATCGTCAAGGCCTCGACCTTGCTGTCGGTCATCGGTGTGGCGGAATTGCTGCTCAGCACCCAGCAGATCATCGCCCGTACCTTCATGACGCTGGAGTTTTACCTGTTCGCCGGATTTCTGTTTTTTGTCATCAACTACGCCATCGAATTACTCGGCCGGCACATTGAAAAGCGGGTGGCCTTGCCATGACTCAACCTCAAGTTTCGACACAAAACCAGGCCCTGCTGGACATTCGTGGCCTGCACAAACAGTACGGCAAGCTTGAAGTGCTCAAGGGCGTCGACTTGACCATGCAGCGTGGCAACGTGGTCACGCTGATCGGCTCCAGCGGTTCGGGCAAGACCACACTGTTGCGTTGCGTGAACATGCTCGAAGAGTTCCAGGGCGGGCAGATCGTGCTCGATGGCGAGTCCATCGGTTATGACGAGGTCAACGGCAAGCGCGTGCGTCACGCGGAAAAAGTCATCGCTCGGCATCGGGCAATGACCGGCATGGCGTTCCAGCAGTTCAACCTGTTCCCGCACCTGACCGCGTTGCAGAACGTCACCCTTGGCTTGCTCAAGGTGAAAAAACTGCACAAGGACGAAGCCGTGGCGCTGGCGGAGAAATGGCTGGAGCGGGTTGGTCTGCTGGAACGCCGTGATCACTATCCCGGCCAGTTGTCCGGCGGTCAGCAACAGCGTGTGGCGATTGCCCGGGCGATTGCGATGAACCCGAGCCTGATGCTGTTCGACGAAGTGACCTCGGCCCTCGACCCGGAACTGGTCGGTGAAGTGCTGAACGTGATCAAGGGTCTGGCCGACGAAGGCATGACCATGTTGCTGGTCACCCACGAGATGCGTTTTGCCTTCGAAGTTTCGGACAAGATCGTTTTCATGAACCAGGGGCGGATCGAAGAGCAGGGGCCTCCCAAGGAACTGTTCGAACGCCCGCAATCGCCGCGTCTGGCTGAATTTCTCAAGAACACGCGGTTTTAAACATCCCTTTTCAATCAGGAGAAACACTCATGAGCATTACTCGTTACGGCACCGGCAGCACCGCCGGTGGCGGCCAGCCCCGTCCTTTCGCCCGCGCCGTTGAAGCCGATGGCTGGCTGCATGTGTCCGGCCAGGTGCCGGCGCTGGATGGCGAAATCATTGTGGGTGGCATCGTCGAGCAGACTCACCAGACCATGAAGAACCTGATCGCCATCCTCGAAGAAGCCGGTTATGGCCTTGAAGATGTGGTGCGTGCCGGCGTGTGGCTGGAAGACCCGCGGGATTTCTGGAGTTTCAACAAGGTGTTTTCCGAGTACTTCAAAAGCGAACACGCACCGGCCCGGGCCTGTGTGCAGGCGAACATGATGGTCGACTGCAAGGTCGAGATTGACTGCATCGCGTACAAGAAAAAGGCCTGAGATTTGCGGTGACTTCTTCGCGGGCAAGCCTCGCTCCTACATGAGACCGCATTCACCTGTAGGAGCGAGGCTTGCCCGCGAAGGCGCCCTAACAGTCACCACCACACTCTGGTTAAACTCCCGGCACTTTGTATGGGAACCACTGACATGACCGAAGACACCATCAAGCGCCGGGCTCGCGGTCTGGACCGGGCGTTCGATATCCTCGATTTCCTCAAGGAAGTCGGCAAACCGCTGCGCCCGAATGAAATCGCCAGCGGCATCGACAGCCCGAAATCGACGATCTACGAACTGGTCGCTTCCCTGCTGGAACGACGCATTCTCGAGCCCGTGGGCAAGGACGGTCACGTCTACCTCGGCCGTCAGCTGTACTTCCTCGGGCAAGCGCATTTGCGTCATTTCGACCTGACACGCGAGGCCGATCACGCCTTGCAGGAAATCGTCAGCCAGACCCATGAAACCGCGCAGATGTGCCTGCTCAACGGGCGCAAATACACCGTGGCGTTGATGAAAGAGGGCGAGCGGCATTTCCGCATTTCCTCGGACATCGGCGAGAACGCACCGATCCCCTGGACCGCGTCCGGGCGCCTGCTGCTGGCGCACTTGAGCGATCAGGAGATCGTCGACCTGATCGACCACGACGACTTCATCATGCCCGACGGCGAACGCCTGCCGCTGGAGCAGTTCCTCAAGGAAATCCGTCAGGCCGGCATCGATGGTTTTTTCTCTTTCGACAGCGTCGCCGACACCTTCACCCATTGCTTCGCCGCCCCGGTCAAAGACCCGAGCGGCGTGGCCATTGCGACCCTGTGCATCGTCGCCCCACGGGACGACGCCAAGAACAATTACAACGACTATCGCCGAGTGCTGATCGACAGCGCCAATAGCCTGGCCCGGCGTATCAACGAATAACAGCGGCTGCCTGCAGCCGCGAATGTGAGGAGTTCGACCATGTCTTCTGCCCAAAACACTGCCGCCGTGGAAAAGGGCTTTGCCCAGACCGGCGCCAACCTGGTCCGTGACGTCAGCCTGCCTGCGCTGGTGCTGCACCGCGAAGCGCTGGAGCACAACATTCGCTGGATGCAGACGTTTGTCAGTAACAGCGGCGCCGAACTCGCGCCCCACGGCAAAACCAGCATGACGCCTGCGCTGTTCCGTCGCCAACTGGATGCCGGCGCCTGGGGCATCACCCTGGCCAGCGCCACGCAAACCCGCGCGGCCTACGCCCATGGCGTGCGTCGGGTGCTGATGGCCAACCAATTGGTCGGTACGCCGAACATGGCGCTGATCGCCGATTTGCTGGCGGACCCGACGTTCGACTTCCATTGCATGGTCGATCACCCGGATAACGTCGCTGACCTGGGCGCGTATTTCGCCTCGCGCGGTGTACGCCTGAACGTGATGATCGAGTACGGCGTGGTCGGCGGTCGTTGCGGTTGCCGCACTGAAGAGGAAGTAATCGCGCTAGCCAAAGCCATCAACGCCCAACCGGCGCTGGCGCTGACCGGCATCGAAGGCTACGAAGGCGTGATCCACGGTGATCATGCGGTAACGGGTATTCGTGAATTCGCTGCCTCCCTGGTGCGCCTGGCTGTCCAGTTGCAGGACAGCGGGGCCTTTGCGATTCCCAAGCCGATCATTACCGCGTCGGGTTCGGCCTGGTACGACTTGATCGCCGAATCCTTCGAAGAGCAGAACGCCGGTGGACGTTTCCTCAGCGTGCTGCGTCCCGGCAGCTACGTGGCTCACGACCATGGCATCTACAAGGAAGCGCAATGCTGCGTGCTCGACCGCCGCAGCGATCTGCATGAAGGCCTGCGCCCGGCACTGGAAGTCTGGGCACATGTGCAGTCGTTGCCGGAGCCGGGTTTCGCGGTGATCGCCCTGGGTAAGCGCGACGTGGCCTACGACGCCGGTTTGCCGGTGCCGCTGCTGCGTTACAAGGCGGGCGTGGTGCCGGCGAACGGCGACGATGTCAGCGCCTGCAAAGTGACGGCGGTGATGGACCAGCACGCGTTCATGACCGTGGCACCGGGGGTTGAGTTGCGCGTGGGTGACATCATTTCGTTCGGTACGTCGCACCCGTGCCTGACGTTTGACAAGTGGCGCACGGGGTGTCTGGTGGATGAGCAACTGAACGTCATCGAGACTATGGAAACCTGTTTCTAAGGCTTGAGACCGAGGCGCGGCTATCGCGGGCTTGCCCGCGATGGCGGCGGGTCAGACGACACAGAATCATCAGAGAGCTAGAAGAGCAATGAACACCATCAACACCCTCGGCCCCAACACCCCGCGCATCGCCCTGATCGGCGAGTGCATGATCGAATTGCAACAACGCGCCGACGGCACGCTGCAACAAAGCTTCGGCGGCGATACGTTGAACACCGCAGTCTACCTGTCCCGGGAACTGGGCACGAGCGGCGTCGTCGATTACGTCACCGCGCTGGGCGACGACAGTTTCAGCGATGCCATGTGCCAGACCTGGGCCGACGAAAACATTGGCCTGGGCATGGTCCAGCGCCTGCCCGGTCGACTGCCCGGTTTGTACTGCATCCAGACTGATGCGGCGGGCGAGCGACGTTTCCTCTATTGGCGCAACGAAGCGGCCGTGCGCGACTGCTTCACCACCCCGGCCGCCGCGCCGATCCTGGCCGCGCTGCCGGATTACGACGTGCTGTATTTCAGCGGCATCACCCTGGCGGTGCTCGGCGCGCAAGGTCGGGAGAAGTTGCTGGAAACCCTGATCGAAGCCCGCCAGCGGGATGCGCGGATTGTGTTCGACAACAACTACCGCCCACGCTTGTGGGCCTCAGTCGAAGAGGCGCGGGCGGCTTATCGCAGCGTCTTGCCCTATGTCGATCTGGCGTTGTTGACCGTCGATGACGAGCAGGCGTTGTTTCATTTTTCCGATTGCGAAGCGGTGTTTGCCGCTTATGAGCAGATTGGCACCCCCGAAGTGGTGCTCAAGCGTGGCGCCGAGGCGTGTTTGATTCGCTGTGATGGTGAGTCGTTCGAGGTGCCGGCGCAGAAGGTCGAGCGGGTGGTGGACACCACGGCGGCGGGGGATTCGTTTAGCGCGGCGTATCTGGCCAGTCGGCTCAAGGGCGGGAGTGCGGTTGAAGCGGCTGAGGCGGGGCATCGGTTGGCGAGTCGGGTGATTCAAGTGCCCGGAGCACTGATTCCCAAAACATGACGCAATCTCTATGGTGAGGGGATTCTGTGGCGAGGGGATTTATCCCCGTTGGACTGCGCAGCAGTCCCATTTTTAGGGCCGCTGCGCGACCCAACGGGGATAAATCCCCTCGCCACAGATAATCCCCTCGCCACAGATAAATCCCTTTACCACTCGGGCCCTCAAGCCAACCTAATCAATCCCGGTAAAACACCTGCACCAGGTGATACCCGAACTTGCTCTTGATCGGCCCATGCACCACCCGCAGCGGTTTTTTGAAGATCACCGCATCGATGACCCCGACCATTTGCCCGGGCCGCACTTCACCCAGGTCGCCGCCGCGTTTGCCGGACGGGCAGGTGGAGTATTTCTTGGCCAGCACATCAAAGGCTTCGCCCTTGGCGATGCGTTGTTTGAGCTGCTCGGCTTCTTCCGAGGTTTTCACCAAAATATGACGGGCTTGAGCTTTCATGAGGCATACCTTGCAACGGTGGTGGCTATGTTGGTGTCAGCGGGGGCGCGCGATTATGCCTCAACTCACTCCGGTTAGCCGATCATCGAGCGAATCTTGTTAGCCAGCAGGTCGATGGAAAACGGTTTGGCCACCATGTCCATGCCTTCTTCCAGGAAACCCTGGCGTTCGGCGGCTTTCTCCGCGTAACCGGTCATGAACAGCACCTTGAGTTCAGGGCGGTGCTGACGAGCAATTTCCGCCAGTTGTCGGCCGTTCATCCCCGGCAGGCCCACGTCGGTCACCAACAGATCGACTCGCAGGTCGGACTCCAGCAAGGGCAGGGCGGTCTTCGCATCCTCGGCTTCATGGGCGTGATAACCCAACTCGTTGAGCAGGTCGAGCACCAGCATCCGTACTGCCGGATCATCCTCCACCAGCACCACGGTTTCTCCGGCAATCGCCGCCGGTGCCTCACCCGTCAACGGCAGCAGAACGTATTCCGGTTCCGTTGCGGGCAGCCGTGGCAAATACAAACGAACACTGGTGCCCTTGCCCGGCACACTGAACAGGCTGACATGCCCGCCCGATTGCTGGGCGAAGCCATAAATCATCGACAAGCCCAGGCCAGTGCCCTGGCCAATCGGTTTGGTGGTGAAGAACGGCTCGAAGGCCTTGGCCAGCACCGAGGGCGTCATGCCGCTGCCGTTATCGCTGACGGCAATCATCACGTAATCCCCGGCCTTGACCGATTCCAGCGTGGTGATATCGCTGCCGTCGAGGTAAACGTTGGCGGTTTCGATCAGCAAATCGCCGCCATCGGGCATGGCGTCCCGGGCGTTGATGACGAGGTTGAGCAGAGCGTTTTCCAGTTGACTGACGTCGGTGCTCACCGGCCAGACCTCGTCGGCCAACAGCAGTTTGAGCTCGATGTGATCGCCCTTGGTCCGGCTGAACAAATCTTCCAGGGAGTGCACCAGGTCATTGGCATTCAGCGGTTTGCGGTCCAGCGACTGACGTCGGGAAAACGCCAGCAGGCGATGGGTCAGGGCGGCGGCACGATTGGCCGAGGACACCGCCGCTTCGGTGAAACGGCCAATCTCGGCGGCGCGCCCGTCAGCGATATAGCGCTGCATCAGGTCGAGGCTGCCGATAATCCCGGTCAACATGTTGTTGAAGTCGTGGGCGATGCCGCCGGTCAGTTGCCCGACCGCTTCCATTTTCTGTGCATGGCGCAAGGCGTCTTCCGCGCGCTCGCGCTCGAACATCTCGTTTTGCAGCCGCTGGTTGGCTTCGGCCAGTTGCTGGGTGCGGGCGGCAACCCGTTCCTCAAGGGTTTCATTGAGATTGCGCAGGGCTTCTTCGGTCTGTTTGCGCTCGGTTTCGTCGATCACGAAGATGTAGAAGCCATTCACCGCACCATCCGCGCCGTGACGTGGCAGGTAGTTCATCAGCGCATGCCGGGTGCTGCCATCACGGTGGGGGGCATCAATGCTGAAACAGCAGGGCTTGCCGCTCAGCGCCTCGGCAATGTGCTCGGCGCGCAGGGCATAGGCGTCCTCGCCAAGCACTTCAAGAATGGTGCGGCCGTACAGTTCCTGAGGTGTCAATCCGTACCAGTCGAGGTAAGCGGCGTTGTTCAGGCGAAACCGCTCTTCGCGGTCGACATAACTGATCAGGATCGGCATGGCGTTGATGATCAGTTGCAGCTCGGTCTGGCTCTGGCGCAAGGCCTGCTCGGTGTGTTTGCGCTCAGTGAGGTCCAGTGCGGCGCCGAGGAAACGGATCGGCCGGCCATGGTGGTCCTTGTAGCAGCGACCGCGAGCAAACACCCAGCGCAACTGGCCGTCGGGTTGCAGCAAGCGATATTCCTCGGCGTACTCGGTGCCGTGCGTGATGCAGTGTTTGATACTGCGGGTAATCGTCCCACGGTCTTGCGGGTGCACGCCGTGAAGGTATTCGCTGATCGGCAGCTGACTGGCCAAGGCCGGATCGATGCCGTGCAATTGCGCGAAATGCGCATCGGCGATGAAGCGGTCTTCGCCGATGTCCCAATCCCAGGTGCCGACAGCGTCGGTGGCCGCCAGCGCCAGTTGCAGACGCTGTTCGGTTTCGTGCTGGGCCTTGAGGCTGGCGGCCGAGCGCTGTTCCAGTTCCAGCGCGATACGGCGGCGTTCATTGGTTTCGATGGCGGTGACCAGAATGCCGGCGACCTGAGCGTTTTCATCGCGGATCGGACTGTAGGTCAGGTCCAGCCAGAAGTCGGAATCACCCTCGCCACGCTGCAAGGTAAAGCGTTGTTCGCTGTAGGTTCGCACTTGGCCCTGTAGGACGGCGCTGTAAATGGGGTCGGTAAAGTCCTGGAGTTCTGGCCAGATCTGGTGCGTCGGTTGTCCGAAAGCGTGTGGATGCTGGCTGCCGGCGAGGAGGGCGAAGCCGTCATTGTAGATCTGCGTGAGTTGCGGCCCCCACAGCAACAGCATCGGCATCGGTGAATGAATCACGATGTCCACGGCGGTGCGCAGGCTCTGTGGCCAGGTACTGGCAGCGCCCAGCGGGGTGCGTGTCCAGTCCAGTCTGGCGATCAAGGCCTGGGCATCGCTGCTCGTCGGTGCTGCGTTCATCAAATTGTCCTGCGCTTAAGTCGGTGTGGCGGCGTCTACTATCCTTGCAGGGCGGTAGACGCTGGATGACCCGCCATGGGTCATTATTTTTTCATTGAATGCTTCGCGGGTGCTTTTTGCCATGGAAATCGATGCACTGTTGCAGATACTGGCTGACCGGAACGGATCCGATCTCTATCTCTCCACCGGCGCGCCACCCAGTGCGCGGTTCGACGGCGTGCTCAAACCGCTGACCGATCAACCGTTCAAACCGGGGGAAGTCGCGGCCATTGCCGAATCCATCATGGACGCCGAACAGCGGCTGGAGTTCGACCGGGAACTGGAGATGAACCTGGCGATCTCCCTGGCGGGGGTCGGGCGCTTTCGGGTCAACATCTTCAAGCAACGTAACGATGTGTCAATCGTGGCACGCAACATCAAGCTCGATATCCCGCGCTTCGAGGACCTAAAACTCCCGGCGGTGCTGCTCGAAACCGTGATGCTCAAGCAAGGCCTGATGCTGTTCGTCGGTGCCACCGATTGCGGCAAGTCTACCTCCCTGGCGGCGCTGATCGATTACCGCAACCGTCACAGCAGTGGCCATATCGTCACCATCGAAGACCCGATCGAGTACATTCACCGGCACAAAAAATCGATCATCAACCAACGTGAGGTCGGCGTCGATACTCGCAGTTTTCATGCTGCCCTGAAAAACACCCTTCGTCAGGCACCGGACGTCGTCTTGATCGGCGAAATCCGCGACCGCGAAACCATGGAGCACGCGCTGGCGTTTGCCGATACAGGCCATCTGGTCATCTCTACATTGCACGCGCACAACGCCAATCAGGCACTGGACCGCATCATCAATTTCTTTCCCGAAGAGCGGCGGACTCAGTTGCTGCATGACCTGGGCAACAACCTCAAGGCATTCGTGTCTCAACGATTGGTGCGTACCCGTGACGGTCAACGCAGGGCGGCGGTAGAAGTAATGTTGGGCACGCCGACCATCGGCGACCTGATAAGGCGTAATGAACTGGACGAACTTAAGAACATCATGGAAAAGTCCGCAGCGTTGGGGATGCAGACCTTCGATGGCGCACTGTATGCACTGGTGGTGGAAGGCGTAATCAGTGAGGAGGAGGCGCTAAAACATGCGGACTCGCTTAGTAATCTGAAGTTACGTCTAAAACTTTATGGCGGTGGCACTTCTACCGTTAATGTGCCCAATGGAGATTGGGGGCTGGTGGATTGATCAGGTTGGTAAAGTAAGTGGTTCTGAAATGTTGTCTTATGGATTTTTGCTGTTTAGTTATTCTGGGGTGAGTAAAGATTCGCGTCTGTATAATTAATCAGTCAAGTTGGTTCATGAGGTTGTTTTATGTGTATGAAGTTGAAGTATAAGGCCTATCCATTGTCCGGGGCAGTTTCCGAAGTTCAGCATCAGTGGTTAAAGGCCGACGCTGCTGAACGACAAGTGGTAGTGAGCTTGTTGAAAAGTGTCTTCGAGGATCAAGAGGACGAAGGGCCCTACCATTGGCAAGGCTATGAGTTTGAGTTGGCCAAAGGGTCTTCGCTTTATGAAGTCCATATGCCCGGCCGCGTGGCATGGAATAACCTGGCCAACTACACAGACGTGATGGATGAACTCCGCCGCCACCAACCCGAGAATATGGCGGCAACCCGTATCAACGAAACCAGCGGACTTGAGATATTCCGGAAAGACCGGTTAGTGTGGGACGTCGTCGACGTAAATATCGTCCAGGCGTCTCACTATTATCAAAAACTGTTGGTGGTAGGTGATATTGCCAAACAAGCCGGTGGTTACATTTATACCGAAGACTTCGTCGATGTAGACCAATGGCTGAGGTTTCATGGCTTCACGGTTCCAAGGAATGCCAGCGAAACAAAAAACCTGATCGCGCTTTTCGAGTTTGATCCTGATGTTGATGAGTTGGGTAACTATTGGGGGCAGCTTGTTACGGATGATCCGTCGTTAGCCGTCTTGTCGGCTGAGCAACGCGCCGCCATTCGGCAGGTCACCCAACGTGTCGCCAAGAACACCAGACTGCTGGATAAGTTGTACCGCGAAACCGGGCGCGCCATTGCGACGCACGATAATGCCGCTGAACGGATTGTTCATCTGGTCAAGCATCCGGTGGCCCAGGCCTGTGCCAGAGAACTCCTGAAGGCGTCGGACTGGTTCGGCGCGCAATCCGGGCAAGACGTTTCTGCACAAGATCTCGAGCAACTGCTGATAACCAGCCTGTTGCTGGATCTTTATCCGTCTCTCGGTGACATCCAAGACCGCAAGAGTCTCGGCGGTTTCGCTTTATATGCGCCGAGCAACGTTGAGCGGTCGCCGGCCATGGTGCGCGAGGAGCTGCAAGCCTTTCTCTATACCAAAGGCTGGGTTGATCCTGCCGCGGCTCCGCTGGCGTGTCATCTGCTGCTGGCGGACATCGCGCCGGAATTTCTGGTCAAAGGCGTTCCAGCGTCGCTGACGATGGGCTCGGTTGCTTGGGTCACCTTTTGCCATGGCGTTGCCCTGGCGGAAGCGGTCAGGAAGGGCGCGTCGCGTGTGCTGACGTATGCGCAAATCATGGCGTATGTCGAACTGGAGCCTGTCAGCGAACCGCTGTCCCGACTGCGGGATTTGGCCATGATCGATCCGATCGTTGACTGGGCGCTGATGAATGGCGTTATCAGCGCAAGCGAGCTTACTCAAGCGGCAAAGGAAACCACCGAGCGGGCAATCACGGCGTTCCAGGACTACGCGGAGAACTTCACCCATCTGGCGCGCATCTATTCCATCCCCATGCCCAACCGCGAAACCATCGCGCGCGAAGCGTTGCGAGGAGCGGTGCCGGAGTGTGATTTCCTCGACGATAAAGTGCTCTATCAACACCCCGGCCTTTATGCATCCCCCAACCCCATGTCCATGGTCGGCTTGCACATGTCGGCGGATCTGGCGGGGGGGCAGTGGGATTTTCCTGCGGTCTTTCCTGACGAAGTTATTTCGAGAACACCTGATTTGTTGGCCGGTGTAACTAATTACAAAAGACCAGCTCAGTACGATCCCTCCGTCACGAGCCTTTATAGCCGCTTTCCAAGGTTGCGGAGCCTGCCACCCAATAATGTCGAATACCATCGCCAATTGCGGGATTATCACGGCAATTTGAATAACGCCCTGGCGACCAACGTCAAGTTGACCCTTTCACACATGCTTCCCCATGATCTGGAAGCCTTTCTGAAAGGCAAGATCAGCTTTTTTACCGTCCGCTTCCCGGCGCCGAGGACAATCTCGAATTCCTCGTTATCGCCGGTGTCTGTTTCTATTGCCTACGAAACCCAACGCAATAACGATGCGGCCAGGGGGCGCTTTGGCATTGTCCTGTGCGCTACCCACGGAAACACGGTTGCGTGTTACGAGTTGTTTACCTTGCGCGGTGAACTACGGAAAAACAACGCACTCGGGGCGCTGATTAGCTCAACTGGAAAGTTGCAGGCCGCCGCCAGAATGGACTTCAGCGGGAATCTGAATGCGCACCTGCAACCCGCGCTTCCCGAATTGTTGCCGCTCTCTATTGTTGAATACACTGACGGGGTTCTCGCTGAGAGTCACGTCATTGGCTCCATGGCGATTATTGAAAAGCTCGGTGAGCTCCCCGCGCCGGCGTCTGTGGTGGCGCGACAGCAGAGTACCTACATAAATTTCGGTAATCCGCAGCTTGTACGAATTGCCGAGTTCGTCGTGAGCAATTATCCGTTTCGAACGTTTGACGAAATTGAATCAATGGCAACCGTGCCGACAGCGCTTGAAAGCGAACGCAAAAAGGGCGAAGAGACTGCAGATTACCTTGTGAATCTGGCGGTTCCCTTCAAGAAATGCATCGAGGATTTATCTTCCGGGGAATACAACCAGATAGTCGACGGGGTCTATGGTTGTGTCATGGACGCTATTGCTGTGGCAGGCGCCTTCGTGGGGGCGGGCTCCGCAGCGCTGAGCATCTCGTCGAAGGCAATCTCCATGTCATCCAAAGCCGCCCGCCTGACCAAGCTGGCCTTCGCGACGTCCGTTTCCCTTTTCAACCCCGTGGATGATGTGCCAACGGTGTTTTATGGCGCAGGGAAGCTCATCCACAAGGGCGCGTTGCGTTTTAGCCGACAGGCTGAAGAGCTTCTCGGGCTGGCGAAGTCCCAATTGGGCAGGCTCCATGGCAGCCATAAATCCTATGACCTGGTCCGCGCAGCCAATAACGTCCATACCGGGCAGGGTACCTGGCGACCCAGTGGTGCGATCGGTGAGGAACTCACGGTGGTGGCGGCGCGCAACAACTTTCAATGGTATGCCCTTGACCGTCTGGGCAAGGCCTGGGGACCGAAACTGAACAACTTTGCCTATGTCGCCCCTGTTCGCTGGCCGCGCTCCACCAAGACATTGCCCATCAGTTATACCCGGCAGTTTATCGAGCAAAGCCTGCCGCGGGCCCGGTCGAAAATCGAAAACGCGATCAATGCCTTGACCCTTCGTGATTTTGAGGCACAGCGCAATCTGGTCGCCAGACTCCTGATGGGAAGCGACTCGAACGAGGCAATCAGTCGGTTAGTGAATTATCTGAGAGCGATCAGAGCCGATTTTGGGGGCGTGTCCATCAGCAACTTTTTCCTCGATCCGCTCAAGGAAACCCATCACATAGCCGCTTTTGATACGCGCGCTTACCAACAGTGGAAAAGTGCAGGCGGGCAATCCGACGCGAAGTTCATTGAAATCTATACCCCCAATCTCAACCGGCACTTTATCGGTCTGGGTTTCAACCATGACGTCGTTGCAGACGACTTAATCCATGAGCTGTTTCACGGACCTGCGCAGATCGGTGATGTTGCCTATGCCCGCGACGCCGGCAACGTCGGCGGTGGACAGTCACTGGACGTGGCATCGTTGCTGAACCTGGCGTCCGGGCTGCTTGCGGTGACAGATGAAGGCAATGCCCGTCACGCCAGTTCCAAAACCTTTGAAAACGCCGACTCACTGGCGGTGGTCACTTCGCTGCTGAGCCAGTTGTACACGGACGAGAGCGGGTTTGACCGCAACCTGTCCCTCCTGCGGAACACACTGGAAGCAAGCCCCGATAGCGCGATCGTCGATTCGGTGCTGATCACGCTGAACAACCCCGTTACTGCGCAAAGGCCTGCCCCTGACACGAGCGTTCAATAGAACCGTTTAAAAAGCGAGTTCCGGTCGATCCCGAAATTGCTCCAGCGCCTCGGGATTGGCCAGCGCATCGGTGTTCTTCACTTTCTGCCCATGCACCACGTTCCTCACCGCCAGCTCAACGACCTTGCCGCTGATGGTCCGTGGAATATCGGTCACCGCGACGATCTTCGCCGGTACATGCCGCGGCGTGGTGTTGGCGCGGATGACCTGGCGGATCTGCTGCTGCAAGGCTTCATCCAGTTCGACGCCGTCGCGCAACTTCACGAACAGCACCACCCGCACGTCATCCTGCCATTGCTGACCAATGGCCACGCTGTCCAGCACCTGCGGGACTTTCTCCACCTGACGATAGATTTCCGCTGTGCCGATGCGCACGCCGCCGGGGTTGAGCACCGCGTCCGAGCGCCCGTGGATCATCATCGCGCCGTGGGACAGTTGTTCGGCGTAATCGCCCTGGGCCCAGACGCCGGGGAACTGACTGAAATATGAAGCGTGCAGCTTCTCTTGCTGCGGGTCATTCCAGAAGCCGATGGGCATCGCCGGGAAGTGCCGGGTGCAGACCAGCTCGCCTTTCTCGCCGATCACAGGTTTACCGTCGTCGTTCCAGACTTCCACCGCCATGCCCAGGCTCTTGCCCTGGATTTCGCCGCGACGCACGGGCTCAAAAGGATTGCTGTTCACAAAGCACGAAACGATGTCGGTGCCGCCGGACATCGACGCCAGGCACAGGTCGTTTTTGAAGTCGCGGTAAACGTAGTCGTAACTCTGCGGCGACAGCGCGGAACCGGTGCAGAGCAGGATTTTCAGGCTGCTCAGGTCATGGCTCTCGCGGGGTTTGACGCCGTTGGTTTCCAGGGTCGCGAGGAATTTGGGACTGGTGCCGAAGACGCTGATGCGTTCATCGTCGATCAGATCGATCAAACGCTGGGGATCCGGATGGAATGGCGAGCCGTCGTACAGCACCACCGCGCTGCCCACGGCCAGGGCCGAGACCAGCCAGTTCCACATCATCCAGCCGCAGGTGGTGTAGTAAAACAGCCGGTCGCCGGGACCGAGATCGCAATGCAGGCCGTGTTCCTTGACGTGTTGCAGCAACACGCCGCCGGTGCTGTGGACGATGCATTTCGGCACGCCGGTGGTGCCGCTGGAATAGAGGATGTACAGCGGATGGGCGAAAGGCACGGGGAAGAAATCCGGCTCGCCGCCGATGTCGTAGAAATCATCCCAAAGCGTCACGTTGGCCCGGGTGTGGAAATGCTCGATGTGTGCCTGTGGCCGGGCATACGGCACCACGATCAACTGCTGCAAGGAGGGCAGGCGTTCGAGGATTTCATTGACCTTGGTGGTCTGGTCGATGTCCTTGCCGGCGTAGCGGTATCCGGCGCAGGTGATGAGCACTTTCGGTTCGATCTGGCCGAAGCGGTCAATGACGCCCTGGGTGCCGAAGTCCGGTGATGAGCAGGACCAGATCGCCCCCAGGCTGGTGGTGCCGAGCATGGCCACCAGGGTTTGCCAGGTGTTGGGCATGCACGCGGCCACGCGGTCGCCGAGGCCGACACCGGCGGCGATCAAGCTGTTTTGAAAACCGGCGACATGCTCGGCCAGTTCGGCCCAGGTCAGGTGTTCACGCTGGCCGTTCTCGCCAATGGCAATCACCGCCACGGCATCGTCGCGACGGCGCAGCAGGTGTTCGGCGAAATTCAGGGTGGCGCCTGGGAACCACTCGGCGCTGGGCATTTGCGCGCCTTCCACCAGCACCGCATCCGGTTGATCGTGAAAGCGGATGTCGAAGAAGTCGACGATCGCCTGCCAGAACGCTTCACGCTGATCGATGGACCATTGGTGCAGGGCGGGGTAGTCGTCGAGGTGGATGTTGTGCCGCTCAATGATGAAGCGCCGGAAGGCTTCCATACGGGTCTTGCCGATGCGTTTTGTGCTGGGTTGCCAGAGGATGTCGGACATGGCTTGCCTCTCTCGTTCCCACGCTCCGCGTGGGAATGCCTCAACGGACGCTCCGCGTTCGGCTGTTGGGACGCGGAGCGTCCCGGGCTGCATTCCCACGCGGAGCGTGGGAACGATCATCTGTGGGTTACTGCGCCAACCACCCACCATCAATATTCCACGCCGCGCCACGAACCTGGCTACCGGCTTCGCTGCACAAGAACAACACCAGTTCACCCAACTGCGGCGGCGTGACGAATTCCAGCGACGGCTGCTTTTCGGCCAGCAAATCTTGCTGCGCCTGTTGCGGCTCGATCCCGGTTGCGATGCGATCATCAATCTGCTTCTGCACCAGTGGCGTCAACACCCAGCCCGGGCAAATGGCGTTGCAAGTCACATTCGTCGTTGCCGTTTCCAGCCCGACGACCTTGGTCAAGCCGATCACGCCATGTTTGGCCGCGACGTAGGCGGCTTTACCCACCGAGCCTACCTGGCCATGCACCGAGGCGATGTTGATGATCCGCCCCCAACCTTTGGCGCGCATGCCTGGCAGGCTCAAGCGGGTGCTGTGGAATACCGACGACAGGTTGATCGCAATGATCGAGTCCCAGCGCTCCACGGGAAAATCTTCCACCGGTGCCACGTGCTGGATACCGGCGTTGTTCACCAGAATGTCCACGCCGCCGAATTCACGCTCGGCGTAGGCGATCATGTCGGCAATCTGCGCCGGGTCACTCACGTCGGCCGGATGATGGCCAACCTTGCCGCCGAATTGCTCCACCTCGGCAATCACCTTGGACGCATCGCCGAAACCGTTGAGGATCAGATGGGCGCCGGCCTTGGCCAGGCTCAGGGCAATCCCTAAGCCAATGCCGCTGGTGGAACCGGTGACCAGTGCAGTCTTACCCGAAAGAGTCGTCATGAATACCTCACACAATGCCAGTGGCGTAGAAAATACCGATCACCACAAAAACCGCCAGGGTCTTGATCAGCGTAATACAGAAAATGTCTTTGTAGGCTTCGCGGTGAGTCAGGCCGGTGACCGCCAGCAAGGTAATCACCGCGCCGTTGTGCGGCAGGGTGTCCATGCCGCCACTGGCCATCGAGGCCACCCGGTGCAGCACTTCCAGCGGGATGTTGGCCGCGTGGGCCGCAGCGATGAAGTCATTGGCCATGGCCGCCAGCGCGATGCTCATGCCGCCGGACGCCGAACCGGTGATGCCGGCCAGCAGGGTCACGGTAATCGCTTCGTTGACCAGCGGGTTGGGAATGCTCTTGAGCCAGTCGGCCAATACCAGGAAGCCCGGCAAGGAGGCGATCACCGCACCAAAGCCGTATTCAGATGCGGTGTTCATTGCCGCCAGCAACGAACCGCTGACCGCACTTCGACTGCCCTCGGCCAACTTGCCGCGAATCGCCTGGAAGCCGAGCACCAACACCATGATGATGCCCACCAGCAAGGCCGCCTGAACCGCCCAGATCGCCGTGAGTTTGGCGATTTCGGTGGTCACCGGCGCGGCCATCCCCGGCAGCGCGAGGCTGTGGGTCTTGCCGTACCACTGCGGAATCCACTGGGTAAACAGCAGGTTCATGATGCCGACGGCCAGCAGCGGCGACAGGGCAATCCATGGATTCGGCAGTTTGATGTCAGCCGCGGTTTCCGGCTCGTTGCGCAGTTCGGTGCCATACCCTTCACCGGCGGCCTGGGCCTTGTTGCGCTGGCGCTGGAGAAACAGCATGCCGGCGCTAAACACGAAGATCGCGCCGATCACGCCCAGCCACGGCGCCGCCCACGCCGTGGTGTTGAAGAAGGTGCTGGGGATGATGTTCTGGATCTGCGGGGTGCCGGGCAGGGCGTCCATGGTGAACGAGAACGCACCGAGGGCGATGGTTGCCGGGATGAGCCGCTTGGGGATGTTGCTCTGGCGGAACATTTCAGCGGCAAACGGATAGACCGCGAACACCACCACAAACAGCGACACGCCGCCGTAAGTCAGCAGGGCGCAGACCAGCACGATCACCAGCATGGCTTGGCGGGTGCCGAGCAGTCGGATCGCTGCCGCGACGATGGAGCGCGAGAAACCCGACAGCTCGATCAGCTTGCCGAAAACAGCGCCGAGCAGGAACACCGGGAAATACAGTTTGATGAAGCCGACCATTTTCTCCATGAACACCCCGGTGAAGGCAGGGGCGACGGCGGAAGGGTCGGTGAGCAGGACGGCGCCGAGGGCGGCAATCGGGGCGAAGAGAATAACGCTGTAGCCGCGATAAGCAGCGAGCATCAGCAGCGAGAGGGCTGCCAAGGCAATGATCACACTCATGGTGTGTCTCCTGGATTGTTATTTTTGTAGGGTGGATCTTTTGTGGGAGAGGGCTTTAGCGAGATTCGTGCCACGAATGCAACATGTTGAAATATAAGGATATTTATTTGTTGGTGAGGTGGATTTGAATTATTTGTCTCTGTTTTGAGATTTTTTCTGGCTGTGCGGACGTCTTCGCGGGCAAGCCACGCTCCCACAGGTTTTGGGGTTGCCTCTGAATTTAGGCTCGACGCAAACCCTGTGGGAGCGGGCTTGCCCGCGAAGGGGCCATATCTACCAATGGAGATCAATGTCTCTTTATGGAGACTAAACAATCCCCAACGCCACCATCTTCTTATACAAAGTAGACCGCCCCAGCCCCAACCGCGCCGCCGCTTCAATCACCTTGCCCCCGCATTGCGCCAGGGCCGTTTCAATCAACTGCCGGTCAAACCGTTCCCGCGCCTCACTGAACGTCTCATGCGCAACCGCCTCAATCACCTTCGGCGCCACACGCTCCACCGGCGTAAACGTGCCAATTGCCGCGCGAATATCCCCGGCATTCAGTACCAGGTCATCACTGAGCAGTGCTGCGCGCTCCAGCACATTGCGCAGTTCGCGAATATTCCCCGGCCAGGCGTGCTGCCCCAGCAAATCCAAGGCTTCGCGGTTCAGTTCATGCTGGCTGCGCAGTTCCTCAAGGATCGCTTCACTGAGCGCCGGCACGTCATCGAGGCGATCGCGCAGGGGCGGCACGTTAATCGGCAACACGTTGAGGCGGTAATACAAATCAGCACGAAATTCGCCGCGCTTGATCGCTGCTTCCAGATCGGTGGAGGTGGCCGCGATCACTCGCACATCACTCTGGATCACTTCATTGGAACCGACCGGCTCGAATTCTTTTTCCTGCAACACGCGCAGCAACTTGCTTTGCAGCGGCAGCGGCATGTCACCGATTTCATCGAGAAACAGTGTGCCGCCTTGGGCGATCTGCAACTTGCCGGCCCGGCCCTTGCGATCGGCACCGGTGAAGGCGCCGGGCGCGGTGCCGAAGAACTCGGCTTCCAGCAACGCCTCGGGAATCGCCGCGCTGTTGATGCTGACGAAGGCTTTGTGCGCGCGCGGCGAAGCACCGTGGATCGCCTGGGCCAGCAGCTCCTTGCCGGTGCCGGTTTCGCCGAGCAACAGCACCGGCGACTCGGCACTGGCACTGCGCCGGGCGCGGCGTTTGACTTCCAGGCTGGCGGCGCTGGTGCCGATGAAGTGGGCGAAGTTGTATTTGGTCTGCCGCGACCGCAGCAACGAACGGGTGGAGGCCAGTTCTTCCTGCATGCTCAGGTAGCGTTTGAGCATTGGTGAAAGACTGTGCAATTCGTCGAACAACGCAAAACCAATGGCGCCGATCACGGCGCCCGCGTCATCGTGGATCGGCAAGCGCATGACCACCAGCGGTTCTTTCGGCGTGTCCTGCATGTCCAGCAAGATCGGCCGCCCCGTGCGTACCACTTCGCGCAACAGGCTGCCCGGGATCACGCTTTCGCACGCTTTGCCGATGGCCACTTCGGCTGACTCCAGACCGAAGCGGCGGGCATAGCGCTCGTTCATCCAGACGATGTTCGCGTCGCGGTCGACAATCACCGTGCCTTCGCTGGATTGCTCGATGATTTCGAACAGCGAACGGATCGCCAGCAGGCGAACTCGCTGGTAATCCTTGAGGCTTTCGGTGGTGTTCATGGGTGTCATGTCCAGAATGTGTGTTGTCTTGAAGGGCCTCTTCGCGGGCAAGCCTCGCTCCTACAGGGTTTGCGTCGAGCCACAAATTCAACGGTAACCACAAAACCTGTGGGAGCGAGGCTTGCCCGCGATGGCCTTTACACGGTCCAGCTGTCTGGCGCGATTATGCCTACCGCGGATGCGCCGCCGCCAACAGCTCTTTGGTGTACGGATGCTGCGGCGAATCGAACACGTCATGGCTGGCACCGCTTTCCACCACTTTGCCGTCCTTGATCACGATCATGTCGTGGGCCAGGGCGCGCACCACCGCCAAGTCATGGCTGATGAACAGGTAGGTCAGGCCGTGTTTTTCCTGAAGCTGGCGGAGCAGGGCGACCACTTGCTTCTGCACGGTTCGATCCAGTGCCGAGGTCGGTTCATCGAGCAGAATCAGCGCCGGTTTCAGCACCAGCGCCCGGGCGATGGCGATGCGTTGACGTTGGCCACCGGAGAATTCGTGGGGGTAGCGATCGCGGCTTTGCGGGTCGAGGCCGACTTCTTCCAGCGCGCGAATCACTTCGGCTTTGCATTCATCAGCGGTTAACTGGCTATGCACTTCAAGCCCTTCGCTGATGATCTGCGCCACGGACATGCGCGGGCTGAGACTGCCGAAGGGGTCCTGGAACACCACCTGCATCTTCTTGCGCCATGGCCGCAGCTGCTTTTGCGTCAGACCGTCCAGTGCCTCGCCCTGAAAGCGAATGCTGCCTTCGGAATCGAGCAAGCGCAGGATCGCCTGACCCAGCGTCGACTTGCCCGAGCCGGACTCGCCGACGATGCCCAACGTCTTGCCGCGCTGAATGTTAAGACTGATGCCGTCCACCGCGTTCAGGTAAGTCTTGCGCTGGAACAGACCGCCACCGAGGGCGAATTGCACGCGCAGATTGTCCACTTCCAGCACGTTCTCGCGCTCGTCCCGGGGCAGGGCCTCGCCTTCCGGTTCGGCGTTCAGCAGCACGCAACTGTAGGGATGTTTCGGTTCGGTGAAGATCGTTTCGCATGTGGCTTCTTCGACGATTTCCCCGGCCTTCATCACGCACACGCGCTGAGCGATGCTGCGCACCAGATTGAGGTCGTGGCTGATCAACAGCAGCGACATGCCGAGCCGCTGCTGCAGGGACTTGAGCAGGATCAGAATCTTGCGCTGCACCGTCACGTCCAGCGCCGTTGTGGGTTCGTCGGCGATCAGCAGCTGCGGCTCGCAGGCCAGGGCCATGGCGATCATCACCCGTTGCCGCTGGCCACCGGACAGCTGATGGGGATAGGCCTTGAGCCGCTCTTTGGGTTTCTGGATGCCGACCAGTTGCAGCAACTCCAGAATCCGCGTTTGCGCCGCTTTGCCCGTCAGACCCTTGTGCACCAGCAGGGTTTCGCCGATCTGCTTTTCGATGCTGTGCAACGGATTGAGCGAGGTCATCGGTTCCTGAAAGATCATTGCAATCCGGTTACCGCGCAACTCACGCAACACCTGGGGCGGGGCGCCGAGCAATTCCTTGCCGCGATAGCGAATGCTGCCAGTGGTCCGGGTGCCGGTCTCGGGCAGCAGTTGCAGGATCGAGTGGGCCGTCACCGATTTGCCGGAGCCCGATTCGCCCACCAACGCCAGGCATTCCCCGGGATGGATGTCCAGGCACAGGTTGCGCACCACCGTCTGGCCATTGAAGGCCACGCTGAGGTCACGGATTTCGATCAGGTTGGTACTCATATCAGCTGTCCCATTTCACGATCGAGGCTCAAGAGCGCGGATCAAACGCATCACGCAACGCCTCGCCAATAAACACCAATAAGGAAAGAATCAGCGCCAGGGTGAAAAACGCCGTCAGCCCCAGCCAAGGCGCTTGCAGGTTCTGCTTGCCCTGGCCGATCAGTTCGCCGAGCGAGGCGCTGCCAGCCGGCATGCCGAAGCCGAGAAAATCCAGGGCCGTCAGGGTGGAGATGGCCCCGGTGAGAATGAACGGCAGGTAGCTCAAGGTCGCGTTCATGGCGTTGGGCAGGATATGCCGGACAATCACTTTTCGATCCGTGAGGCCCAGCGCCCGGGCGGCTTTGACGTATTCCAGGTTGCGCCCGCGCAGGAACTCGGCGCGCACCACGTCGACCAGCGCCAGCCAGGAAAACAGCGCCATGATCCCCAGCAACCACCAGAAATTCGGCTCGACGAATCCCGACAGAATAATCAGCAAGTACAGCACCGGCAGCCCGGACCAGACCTCCAGCAAGCGTTGGCCCAACAGGTCGACCCAGCCGCCGTAATAGCCTTGCAGGGCGCCGGCGGCGATGCCGATCAACGCGCTGACGAAGGTCAGCATCAACGCAAACAGGATCGACACCCGCGCACCGAAAATAACCCTGGCCATGACGTCCCGGGACTGGTCGTCGGTGCCTAGCCAGTTAACACTCGAGGGCGGGCTCGGTGCCGGCTTATTGAGTTCATAGTTGGGCGTGTCATCGCTGAACGGGATCGGCGGGAACAGCATCCAGCCGCCGTCCTTTTTAATCAGCTTCTGCACGTAGTCGCTGCGATAATCCGCCTGAAACGGCAGTTGCCCGCCGAATTCCTGCTCGGTGTGGCGCTTGAACACCGGGAAGTACCACTGGCCCTGATAACTGACCACCAGCGGTTTGTCGTTGGCGATCAACTCGCCGCCCAATGTCAGCAGAAACAGACCTATGAACAGCCACAGCGACCACCAGCCCCGGCGGTTTTTCTTGAAGCGTTCAAAGCGGCGACGGCCTAATGGCGAGAGCTTGAACATCAGGCGTTCCTCGCGGCGAAGTCGATACGCGGGTCGACCAGGGTGTAGCAGAGGTCGCCGATCAGTTTTATCAAAAGCCCGAACAGCGTGAAGATAAACAGCGAACCGAACACCACCGGGTAGTCCCGGGACACGGCGGCCTCATAGCTCATGCGCCCCAGGCCATCGAGGGAGAAAATCACCTCGATCAGCAGCGAGCCGGCGAAGAACACGCTGATGAACGCCTGGGGAATCCCCGACACCACCAGCAGCATCGCATTGCGAAATACATGGCCGTACAGCACGCGTCGTTCGCTCAAGCCCTTGGCCCGTGCGGTAACCACGTACTGGCGGGTAATTTCATTGAGGAACGAATTCTTGGTGAGGATCGTCAGGGTGGCGAAACCGCCGATCACCAGCGCCGTCACCGGCAACACCAAGTGCCAGAAGTAGTCGGCGATCTTGCCCACGGTCGACAGCGATTCGAAGTTGTCCGAAACCAGCCCGCGCACCGGGAACCAGTTCAGCGAGGTGCCACCGGCGAAGACCACTATCAGGAACATCGCGAACAGGAACGCCGGCATCGCGTAGCCGATGATGATTGCCGTGCTGCTCCAGATGTCGAAATGGCTGCCGTGGTGCACGGCCTTGCGGATGCCCAGCGGGATCGATACCAGATAGGTGATCAGCGTCGCCCATAGCCCGAGGGAAATGGTCACCGGCATTTTTTCCAGGATCAGATCGGTGACGGTCGCGCCGCGGAAAAAGCTCTTGCCGAAGTCCAGGCGCGCGTAGCTGGTGAGCATCAGCCACAGGCGTTCGGGTGCCGGCTTGTCAAAGCCGTACTGCTTTTCGATGTCCTTGATCAATTGCGGGTCGAGGCCGCGACTGGCCCGGGAAGTGCCGGACAGGGATTCCCCGGAGCCGCCGCCGACACTCGCGCCGCCGATGCCTTGCAAGTGCGCGATGGCCTGTTCCACCGGACCGCCCGGTGCCGCCTGGACGATGATGAAGTTGACCAGAAGAATGATCACCAGCGTCGGGATGATCAGCAGCAGGCGCCGCAGTATATAAGCCCACATCAATGCGGCCCTCCGGGTGTGCCACGGCGGATTTTTTCGGCCGTCATCTGCTGGTTGGTCAGCGGCGTGGAGCTCACTTCCCACCAGCTCTCGATGGCTTCATCATTACTGGCCTGCTCGTTGGGCATGCCGAAGCGGTTCCACCACACCGTTGAAGTGCCCGGCGGGTAATAGTTGGGAATCCAGTAGTAATTCCATTGCAGCACCCGGTCCAGCGCATGGGCGTAACGCAGCATTTCCGGCTGGGTGTTGGCGCGGACCAGGCCGTTGATCAGGGTGTCGACCGCTGGGTTCTTCAGCACCATGTAGTTGTTGGCGCCAGGGTCGTTGGCCGAGACCGAGCCGAAGTAGTTGAACAACTCGCCACCCGGTGAAGTGGTGACCGGGTAGCCGGTGACGATCATGTCGTAATCGCGGCTCATCAGGCGATTCACATACTGCGACGAGTCGATGCGGCGAATGTTCAGGTCGATGCCTATCTGTTTCAAGGTGCGCTTATACGGCAGCAGCAATCGGTCCATGCCGTTCTGGCTGACCAAGAAGGTGAAACTCAGCGGCTTACCTTCGGCGTTGACCAATTGGTCGCCGTCGGGTTTCCAGCCGGCCTGTTCGAGCAGGTTCAGCGCCTGCAATTGCTTGTCGCGAATCAGGCCGCTGCCATCGGTTTTCGGTGCTTCGAAGACTTGAGTGAAGACCTCGTCGGGGATTTGCCCCCGCAGCGGTTCGAGAATTGCCAGTTCGCCGGCATCCGGCAGGTGGCGGGCGGCCAGGTCGGTATTGGAAAAAAAGCTCTGCTGGCGGATGTAGAGGTCGCGCATCATCTGCCGATTGCTCCACTCGAAATCCCAGAGCATCGCCAGGGCCTGGCGCACTCGGCGGTCTTGGAACATCGGGTTTTGCAGGTTGAAGACAAAGCCCTGAGCCGATTGCGGGGCTTCTTTGGCCAGATGCGCTTTTTGCAGGCGACCGTCGCTCAGGGCCGGGCTTTCGTAACCGATTGAATAGCCGGTCGCGGAGAATTCGCGGTTGTAATCGTAGGCTCCGCCCCGCAGGACCTGACGCGCGACGTCGGTATCGCCGAAGTACTCGATGCTGAAATGATCGAAGTTGTAGAGGCCGCGGCTGACCGGTAAATCCTTGCCCCACCAGGTGGCGTTGCGTTCGAAGGTGATGCTGCGACCGGAGTCGATCTTGCCCACCTTATAAGGACCGCTGCCCAATGGTGCCTCATAACCACCGCCATCGGCGAAGTCGCGGGTCTTCCACCAGTGTTCGGGAAATACCGGCAAAGTGGCGATATCAAGAGGCAGGGTGCGGTTTTCGTTGCTTTTGAAGTCGAACCGAACCGTTAGGGGCGCTTCGACTTCGACGCCTTTGACGTCGGCGAACTGGGTGCGATAGCGCAGGCTGCCTTGGGTCATCAGCAGGTCGAAGGTGTAGCGCACGTCCTGGGCTGTGATCGGTGTGCCGTCGGCGAAACGCGCCTTCGGGTTCAAGTAGAAGCGCAGCGACATACCGTCGTCCGAGCGCTCCATCTTCTGAGCCACCAGACCGTACACGGTATAGGGTTCGTCCAGCGAACGCTGGGCCAGGGGCGAGTAGAGCAAGCCGTCTATTTGCGTGACGCCAATGCCTTTGTCGATGTACGGCAATATATGGTCGAAATGCCCGATTTCGATGGCCGAGCGACGCATCGTGCCGCCCTTGGGGGCTCGCGGGTTGGCGTAGGCGAAATGACTGAAGCCGGCGGGGTACTTCGCCGGTTCGCCGTACACGGTCAACGCATGTTGCGGTGCTGCATTCACACCGGCGGCACCCAATAGCAGGGCCACGGCAGTGAACAACAAAGTGGGGAAAGCCAGTCGCATTGTCAGCCTTAGAGCCGGGTGGTCGATAACCGCAATTTGTACGCTAGCGGCGCGTCCCTCGCCAGCCGTATTACGTATCCGAAACACAACGGCCCACCAAAAGGCGGGCCGTTGTGCAGAATATCAGGGCGTTGATCAGTCCTGACGGCTGGTCACTTCCAGCAGGTGATAACCGAACTGGGTCTTGACCGGGCCTTGCACGACGTTGATCGGTGCGCTGAAGACGACGGTGTCGAACTCTTTGACCATCTGGCCTGGACCGAACGAACCCAGGTCACCGCCCTGGCGGCTGGACGGGCAGGTGGAGTTGGCTTTGGCAACTTCGGCGAAATCGGCGCCACCTTCGATCTGGGCTTTGAGTTCGTTGCACTTGGCTTCCGAGGCAACCAGGATGTGACGGGCAGTGGCTTTAGCCATGGAAAATTCTCCTTTCAATGTTCAGTAAAGTGCGGAGCCTACCGGATTCAGTGGCCTATTTCTCGTCAAAGTTCCGGACGGATTATAGGCCGGCATTTCTCAGGCGCTCGGCATGCTGCACATACAAGGCTATCGGGTCGATGCCCTTGCGTAGCGGGCCGGCGGTTTGACTGAGGCTGTCCAGATGATCCAGCGGATAGTCGGAACGGATGACTTTGCCTAAATGGGAGCTGTAGCGGCCCACCATGCCGTCATTCTGTTCCGCTTCGGTGGTGAAGTAGCGGGAGAAGGCCTGGAGGAAACCGTGCAGCGGACTGACCGCCTCAAGTCCTTTATCGAGAAGGTCACCCTGCAATGTCCCGCTCCACGAGTAATAACGCACGCCGTTCACCAGCTCGCGTCCCTTGCCACCCCAGGTTTTCGGCAGACCTTGGGGGTATTTGTCGTTGAAAGCGCCCACACCTTCGGTGGTCAAGGCGTTGAGCGCGGCGATGGCGTTCTGCGGCAAGTGCTGATGACCGCTGAGCAACGACAGAAAGTCAGCAAACAGCGTCGCAACCGTTGCCGCGACGTGTTCCGGCAGGCGTCCTGGCGTGAGGGCCTTGCGCAGGAAGTCGGCCAGTTCCGAGCCGTGGTTGGGGCCGCTGACCGAGGTCACCGACGCGACGATCTCCGGCGCGATGGCGGCGGCGTAACGTGCCGCGAGGGCACCCTGGCTGTGACCGATCAGGTTGACCTGGTGGGCGCCGGTTCCTTCCAGCACCCGTTCGATCTGTGCCAACAGTTGCTCACCGCGCACTTCGTTGCTTTGGGTAGCCGAGAGGTGGGGGATAAACACTCTTGCGCCGGCACTTCTGAGGGCCTGCTTGACGTCATGGAAGAGTTCGACTTTGCCAATGCGATCAAAGCCGAAGAGCCCGTGGATCAGCAGGATTGGATACTGAGTGGTTGCATTCCGTAGCATGTTCATTCCTTTTTCGCGGTGGTTCAGAGGTGTGAATATGGGCTCACTCTAAAGCACACCGGCTGCTCGGCGATGTATGAGGAATCCGCTGTAAGCTGATGAAAAAGGTATAGAAAACGTAGGAAAGTTCGAAAGACCATGAGGTCCTGTTCGGAATATTTCGACATCTTTTTGTCGTTCGCAGAGCGCATCATTGCAACGGCCTACTGTGCTTACGCCGTTTACCTGTCAACCGATTCGCTTTTATGACGTCCAGCCCTCGATCGAGGGCTGGCAGGTGGGAAGGGGTTACGCCGGTCGTTGAGCGTTGTGCTGCGCTCGCAGTCGGTCGGCCGCCTTGCGCAACAGTTGTTCGGTTCCGCTCCAGCCAAGGCAACCATCAGTCACCGATACGCCGTAGCGCAACGATGGGCTCAAGGGTTGGCAGCCTTCGAACAAATGGCTCTCGATCATCATGCCGATCAGCGATCGATCACCCTGCAGGCGCTGCTCGAGTACATCGTTGAACACGGCTGGCTGACGTGCAGGGTCTTTGCCACTGTTGGCGTGGCTGCAGTCGACCATGATCCGTGCCGGGATCTTCAGCCGGGTCAAGTCACTGTTCACCTGAGCGACGCTGTCGCGATCGTAGTTCGGCCCGCGATGACCGCCGCGCAACACCAGATGGGTGTCGGGATTGCCCGGGGTTTGAATGATCGCAGGATGCCCCTGGCTGTCGACACCGAAATGGCGATGCGGGTGGGCGGCCGAACGCATGGCGTCGCTGGCAACGGCCACGCCGCCATCGGTGCCGTTCTTGAATCCGACGGGCATGCTCAGGCCGCTGGCCATTTCCCGGTGGATTTGCGACTCGGTGGTGCGGGCGCCGATGGCGACCCAGCTCAGCAGGTCGTCGAAGTAGCCGGCCGCCATCGGTTGCAACAGTTCGGTGGCAATCGGCAAGCCGAGGCGCAGCAATTCGCGCATCAGTTCACGCGACAGCGTCAAACCGCCGGCCATGTCATCGCTGCCGTCAAGCCGTGGGTCGTAGGCCAGGCCTTTCCAGCCGACCGTGGTGCGGGGTTTTTCGACGTAGGCGCGCATCACCAGCAACATCTCGTCGCTGACTTCGGCGGCGAGGCGAGCGAGGTTGGTCGCGTATTCGAGGGCGGACTGGGGATCGTGAATCGAGCAAGGGCCGACGATGACCAGCAGACGGGAATCTTCACCGTTGAGGATCGCGCGGACCGCGTCGCGGTGGGCGGCGACTTGCAGGGTCAGGGCGTTGTTGAGGGGCAGTTGCTGCTTGAGTTGCAACGAGCTGGGCAGACGCAGGGTCAGCGCTTCATTGGCGGGACTCAAGGTGGACAGCGGCAGGGCAGAGACGGACGAGTTCATGTTCAGGCTTCCTGGGCGGGCGGCGGGTTCTTCCCGCGCGCTCGGCCCTACTGGGGTGTTCGACAATTGGCCGGATTGGATGCGTGTGTGTGCTTGCCACCTGTGGGTGACCGATCGGAGGCGGCAGGCTGTCCCGAGCGGAGGCTGCTAAATCGCCAGGCGGTAAAACTGTCGTAACGGTAATAAGTGGCGTAGTTCATTTTCTAAATCCTCAAGGTGTCTGGTGTGTCGCTAAAAATGTGTGGGGGCTGAAAAAACAAAACCCCCGGTCGGGAAGCCGACCGGGGGTTGAGAATTCTCTGGTGGCGACCCGTTTAAAGTGGGCGCCGTGTGGGTATCAGGCGCGCCAGTGGCTAAACCAATACCCAAAATAAAAGCTGACCGGAGCACAAACGTCAGTCGCCCGGGCAGCCGCAACCGAGCGCGAGGCGCTGGCGGTACGAAGCTGTGAGAGGGCGTTGAACATGGTCTGTCTCCGATGAATGCGCCGAGCTTACTAGAGGCCGGTGCGCGGTTTCAATCAGAAAATGCTATCGAGGACCGATCACATTTTCTATCGCTTGAGTGGCCGAGGTTTATGACACACTTTGCGCTTCGCTCAACGTGTGATGTCACAAGGATGAACCATGACGACACTAACCGTTGCCGCCCGCGGAGGTTTTAATGGCTTTTGATTGGCGTCCGGCGACATCCGGCGACCTTGATTTCGCTCGCGAGCTGACCTGTCGCAACATGCTCCGCTATTACATTCAGAATGATCTGCTCTGGCTGGACGAGGCGTTCGATGTGGCTTGGGCGGGGCGCGAGAGCCGGGTGATCGTGTGCGGCGATTTATCGGTGGGTTACGTCAGTCTCAGTCGCGATGCCAGAGCCTTGTACATCCGCGAATTGCACGTGCTCGAAGCGTTTCAGGGGCGTGGCGCCGGTTCCTGGGCGATCGATCAGGTATTCGCCATGGCGTGCAAGGAACGGCGTCCGGCATTACGCCTGACAGTTTTTGAAACGAATCCGGCCAAAGCGCTGTATGAGAGAAAAGGGCTGAAGGTGGTCGGGCAAGACGAGTGTTTCCTGAGAATGCAGCGTGATGTCGATGAGCTCCATTGCTGAAACACGCTGGCGACAAGCCTTTCAAGATGTATTGAAACTTTTTATATAGCGCTTGCCGCTAGGTCTGCCAGTCGCTTTTTGCTAAGGTGTCCGGCAACCCAATAAGACCATATCGCGAGGTGTCTGCTTGATTAGGGTGCTAGTAGTCGATGACCATGATCTCGTTCGTACGGGCATTACACGAATGCTGGCTGACATCGATGGCCTGCAAGTAGTCGGCCAGGCTGAGTCGGGGGAGGAATCCCTGCTTAAAGCGCGTGAGTTGAAACCCGATGTGGTGCTGATGGATGTCAAGATGCCCGGGATCGGCGGTCTTGAAGCCACGCGCAAGTTGTTGCGCAGTCATCCGGATATCAAAGTCGTCGCGGTCACCGTGTGCGAGGAAGATCCGTTTCCTACGCGGCTGCTGCAGGCCGGTGCCGCGGGTTATCTGACCAAGGGCGCCGGGTTGCCGGAAATGGTCCAGGCCATTCGCCTGGTGTTTGCCGGACAACGCTACATCAGCCCGCAGATTGCCCAGCAACTGGCGATCAAATCCTTTCAGCCGACCAATGATTCGCCCTTCGACGCATTGTCGGAGCGCGAAATCCAGATCGCATTGATGATTGTCGGCTGTCAGAAAGTCCAGATCATTTCCGACAAGCTCTGCCTGTCGCCAAAAACGGTCAACACTTACCGTTACCGCATTTTCGAGAAGCTTTCGATCAGCAGTGATGTCGAGCTGACGCTGTTGGCGGTGCGTCACGGCATGGTCGACGCCAGCCTCTGAAAATGACCGAAGTCTTCGATCCAGGCGCTTTCCTGTCGACCGTCAGTGGGCGCCCCGGCGTCTACCGCATGTTCGACAGCGATGCTCGCCTGCTGTATGTCGGCAAAGCCAAGAACCTGAAAAATCGCCTGTCGAGCTACTTCCGAAAATCCGGTCTCGCGCCCAAGACGGCCGCGCTGGTCGCCCGTATCGCTCAGGTCGAAACCACCATTACGGCCAACGAAACGGAAGCCTTGCTGCTTGAGCAGACGCTGATCAAGGAATGGCGCCCGCCGTATAACATCCTGCTGCGCGACGACAAATCCTACCCTTACGTCTTTCTCTCGGATGGCCAGTTCCCTCGTCTGAGCATCCATCGCGGTGCGAAAAAGGCCAAGGGCAAGTATTTCGGTCCGTATCCGAGCGCGGGCGCCATTCGTGAAAGCCTGAGCCTGCTGCAAAAAACGTTTTTTGTTCGTCAGTGCGAAGACAGCTATTACAAGAACCGCACGCGCCCTTGCCTGCAATACCAGATCAAGCGTTGCAAGGCCCCGTGCGTCGGGCTGGTGGAGCCTGAGGTGTATGCCGAGGACGTTCGCCACTCGGTCATGTTCCTTGAAGGCCGCAGCAATGCGCTGACGGACGAGTTGTCTGCCGGCATGGAAGAGGCGGCGATCAACCTCGAGTTCGAGCGCGCCGCCGAGTTGCGTGACCAGATTTCACTGCTGCGCCGGGTTCAGGACCAACAAAGCATGGAAGGCGGCACGGGCGATATCGATGTGATCGCTGCGTTCGTCAATCCGGGCGGCGCCTGCGTTCACTTGATCAGCGTGCGCGGTGGGCGGGTGCTGGGCAGCAAGAACTTCTTTCCTCAGGTTGGCATCGACGAAGACGTTTCCGAGGTCATGGCTGCATTTCTCGGCCAGTACTTCATTACCAGTCCTGAGCGCGACCTGCCGAGCGAACTGATCGTCAACGTGGTTCACGAAGACTTTCCGACCCTGATTGCGGCCATCGAAGAGCTGCGCGGTCGCGAGTTGACCATCAGCCATCGGGTGCGCGGTACGCGAGCGCGCTGGCAACAACTGGCGGTGACCAATGCCGAGCAGGCGTTGGGCGCGAGGCTGGCCAACCGTCAACACGTCGCCGCACGTTTCGATGCCCTGGCAGAAGTGTTGAACCTGGACGAGCCACCACAGCGGCTTGAGTGCTACGACATCAGCCACTCCAGCGGCGAAGCCACCGTTGCGTCGTGCGTGGTGTTCGGTCCGGAGGGCCCGATCAAGTCCGACTATCGTCGTTACAACATCGAAGGCGTCACCCCGGGCGACGACTATGCGGCCATGCACCAGGCCCTGACGCGGCGCTTCAGTAAACTGAAAGACGGGGAGGGCAAGCTGCCGGACATCCTGTTGGTGGACGGCGGCAAGGGTCAGCTGTCGATGGCCCGCGACGTGCTCAATGAGCTGGCGGTGCCTGATCTGATTCTGCTGGGCGTGGCCAAGGGTGCGACGCGCAAGGCCGGTTTTGAAACCCTGTACCTCAACGACGCGGCCCACGAATTCACCTTGCGCGGTGATTCCCCCGCGCTGCATCTGATTCAACAGATACGCGATGAAGCCCACCGTTTCGCCATTACCGGGCACCGCGCCCGCCGTGGAAAAACGAGGCGCACATCGACGCTTGAGGGCGTTGCAGGCGTCGGTCCGACACGCCGTCGCGATTTGTTGAAACATTTTGGTGGATTGCAGGAGCTGTCTCGTGCCAGCATCGAAGAGATCGCCAAAGCACCCGGGATCAGTAAAAAGCTCGCAGAGTTGATTTATGCAAATCTGCACAGCGAGTAGAATGCCACCTCACCTCGTAGCCAGTTGTGCCGATGAATATCCCTAATCTGATTACCGTTCTACGCGTCCTGCTCATCCCGATCTTCATTTTACTGTTCTACCTGCCTTACCAATGGAGCTACCTGGCCTCCGCCTCGGTCTTCGCATTTGCCGCCGCCACAGACTGGCTGGACGGTTATCTGGCCCGTCGTCTGGAGCAAAGTACGCCGTTCGGGGCTTTCCTCGATCCCGTGGCTGACAAGCTGATGGTGGCCGTTGCGCTGGTGCTGCTGGTGCAAGAGCACGGCAACCTGTGGCTCACACTGCCCGCCGCGGTCATCATCGGTCGCGAGATTGTCGTCTCGGCACTGCGTGAATGGATGGCCGAACTCGGTGCGCGGGCTCACGTCGCCGTGTCGAACCTGGGCAAATGGAAAACCGCCGCGCAAATGCTGGCGCTGGTGATCCTGCTGGCCAATCCATCGGCCTTCACCTTCTGGGTCTTGATCGGTTATGCCTTGCTGCTGGTGTCTGCCGGCCTGACATTGTGGTCCATGGTCCAATACCTGCGGGCTGCCTGGCCGCATCTGAAGACCGACGTGGAAAAGAAATAAAACTTTTTTGAATCAAAGGGTTGACGGGGCTTCTGGATTCTATAGAATGCGCCACACCAAGACGCGGGAATAGCTCAGTTGGTAGAGCACGACCTTGCCAAGGTCGGGGTCGCGAGTTCGAGTCTCGTTTCCCGCTCCAAGTTTGTACACATTTGATGTTGCGCTACATGACAGCAAATGTTTGAGGCCGAGTAGCAAAATGGTTATGCAGTGGATTGCAAATCCACCTACGCCGGTTCGATTCCGACCTCGGCCTCCACTATAAACAAGCTCCGTAGATCTATGATTTACGGAGCTTTTTTATTTGCGCAGTCTTGCAAGATTTTGTCTTGAAAAGGGTATCTGCGAACTTGCTTCACCGGGACGGGATGTATATATTTCGTCCTCTGTTGCACAAGCCAGACAGCTTCACCGCGCTACCGCCCGAATGGCGAAACTGGTAGACGCATGGGACTTAAAATCCCCCGCTCGTAAGGGCGTGCCGGTTCGATTCCGGCTTCGGGCACCATATATATCAAGGGCTTGCGTGAGAAACCTCACGCAGGCCCTTGTTTTTTGCTCCGCAAAAACCAATCTCTGCTCCGCAATTCATTACCGCCAGTCACTTAGTGGGCATTACCTTTACCCCTTGGCGCATTTGAATGTACTGCTCTGTCATTCCAACGGTTGTCTACGGCGGATCTTGAACCCTCCCTGACCACGAATTAGACCCGTGCCTGAGAAAACCCCTTCCTTCTAATGTTGCAACTCCCAGGTGATCTGTTCGGATCATCCTTTTATTCCCCCCTCTGATTTCGATCCACCCCCCCTGACGATGGGGGGGACGTCGGTCGGCTACGCAATAGTCTGGGCTCAATAAGAGTGCAGTGCGTATCGGCTGGCGGAGGGCAGGGCATATGAGTGAAAGAGTGCTGATCGCCGGCGTGGGTATGGCGCCATTCCTGCCGCTGGGTGGCTGTGACAGTCACGCGGCGTTGGCGGGCCAGGCCATTCGTTCGACGCTGGAGGATGCTCGAATCGACTATGACCTGGTCGATCAGGTTTTCACCTCATGCGTCCAAGGCGATGCCTCTACCGGAGAGCAGATGCTGTGCGGGATCGGATATTCGGGCATCCCGATTTTCAGCCTCAGCGATGGATGTGCGTCGGCCAGCAGTGCTTTTCAGCTGGCCCGGCACAGCATTCTTTGCGGCGAAGCGGAGTGTGCATTGGTTATAGGTGTCGAGTGCATGCCCGCACAGATTTCCAATCATGAGTTTTTTGGACTGAAGGACCCCGCTGGCGAACTGTTCGGGCACGACGGGCAAGTTCGGGACTCCATCGTACTGGAGCGTCGACAGCATCCGGCCGTACTTTTTGCGGCTCAAACCAGGTGGCTGTTGACCCGTATGGGTATCACCGAGCGGCGCTTCGATGACGTGCTCGGTCGGGCGCGAGCGCAGGCCGCGATCAATCCCAACGCGCTACTGAGCCGCAGTCCGGATCGTGATGGTTGGCTCCCGCCTTACCTTAGCCCGCCAGCTTGTGGTGCGGCGGCGGTCTTGATCTGCTCCCCGGCCTTCGCCCTGCGCTATGGCGTTCGGGCTGACGTGAGCATTCTGGCGAGTGCCCGAGGCAGCGACTGCGCGTCGGAGCAGGAATTCGGTTGTGTGCTTGATGTGCTGGGGCGGGCAACCACTCGGCGCGTGGCGCAAGAGGCCTATCAGCAGGCTGGCCTGGGGCCCGAAGACATCGATGTGGTTGAGCTACACGATCAAAGCGTTGGTGACTTCATGGTCAACAGTGCGGCACTGGGCTTTTGCCGAGAGGAAGAAATCGACCGTTTTGTGCAACTCGGTAATCGCCTGAAAGGACAGATGAATGCGGTGTGTCCATCGGGCGGACTACTGGGACGAGGGCACGCGCCAGGTGCGACCGGGTTGGCGCAACTGGTGGAGCTGGTCTGGCAACTGCGCGGTACGGCCGGGGGCAGGCAGATTGCGGGCGCCCGAACGGCACTCCAGCACAGCACCGCACTGGGTCGCTCGGTGTCGATCACTCTTTTGCAACGCACTTGATCGCAGGCTTCGCGAGCTGTGAATTCAACCCAAGTTTTTCGTAAACCAAAGAGCAGGTGGCAAGTTAGATGAACAAAAATAATAAGATCTGCCATGCAAACCTCCGCAAGGGGTTGCTGACTTCAGCCATCCTGGCGGGTCTGGGCATAACGCCAGCACACGCACTGGAAATTGATACCGGCAATGAGGACTTGGCGGTTCGCTTCGACAATACAGTGAAGCTCAACTATGCCCAGCGGGTGGAGGCAGCCAACAGCAAGTTGGCCAATTCATGGAACAACAATGACGGGGATCGTAACTTCTCCTCCGGCAGTCCCGTTTCTCAGCGGGTGGATGTGCTGTCCGAACTGGACGTTGTCTACAAGCAGAAGCTTGGCTTTCGCGTCAGTGCGAATACCTGGTATGACCATGCCTACGACGATGTCGGCAGTGATAACGCATCGACCAACCAGCTCAATAGTGGTGTGCCAGACTCCCGGCACCAGAGTGGTTACGCTGATCGTTATTACAATGGACCTTCTTCCGAAATCCTCGATGCCTTCGTCTTTGGCAGCACGGAAGTGGGCGATGAGTCGCTGCTCAGCGGCAAGGCAGGCAAGCACACCCTCTACTGGGGCGAGAGCCTCCTGGCTTTTGCCCATGGCAACAGTTACGGGCAATCCGGGCTTGATCTTTCCAAGGCGCTGGCGGTGCCCGGAACGGAAGCCAAAGAACTGTTCATCCCGCGCAACCAGTTGTCCGCCAGCTTCACGTTCAACCCGGAACTGACCGTCGCGGCGCAATACTTTCTGGATTGGGACGCCGCGCGCCTGCCGGAGTCTGGCACCTACCTCGGGTTTAACGACGGTATTCAAAGTGGCGGGCACAACCTGTCGCTGATTGGCGCACAGAATCCGCGTTTTGGAACGCCTGGGCCGCTCGGTGCCAACCAGTTCCTGCGCCTGAGCAATGGCCATACCTTCACTCCTGACAAGCGCGGCGACTTCGGTTTGATGGCCAAGTGGAGCCCGGACTGGCTGCAAGGCACCTTGGGCGTCTACTACCGCAAAACCTCCGATATCCTGCCGAACCTGGCCTTGCAGCCAACCGCTGTAGGCGCTGCGCAACTGATCTCCGGCAACATCGGCAGCTACAACCAGTTTTACGTCGATGACATCGATATCTATGGCATCAGCCTGTCGAAAAGCCTCGGTGGAGTCAGCGTCGGTTTCGATCTCAACTACCGCGAGAACATGCCCCTTGCGAGCGTGGCAGGCTCCGTCAGCCCGGCTGCGGCAGCCGCCGGTTTGCCAGGTTTCATTGGCAGCTTTAACGGTGAAAACGGCGTGGCGCGCGGCAACACCGTGCACGCGGTGCTCAACGGCCTGACCACCTTTGGCGACACGCCCGTCTGGGACAGTTCTTCGCTGCTGGTCGAGCTTGCTTACAGCCGCTGGCTGGATGTGACCGAGAACAAACAACTGTTCAAGGGCGAGGACTGGTACCACGGCACTGACAAGGTCACCAAGGACAACTACATCATCGGCGTCAACTTCAACCCGACCTGGTACCAGGTGTTCCCCGGTATCGATATGTTCATGCCGATGACCTACAACGTCGGCCTCAATGGCAACTCCGCCGTGCAACTGGGTGGCAACGAAGACTCTGGCAGTTATTCGGTGGGTGTTGGCATGGACGTGCACAACCAGTATCGGTTCGACCTGAAGTACGTGGACAACTTCGGTCCATTCGATACGTGCAGTTCGGCAGGTAGCGCTGGCAATCAGGGAGACGGCGCTACACCAGGTGCCAACGGGCAATACAACTGTGTACCGGGGCAGACCACTGCCTTTGGCGGTACTCAGCCTCAGCTCAAGGATCGGGGCATGGTCACTTTTACGTTCAAAACGACCATTTGATCGAAGTCTTTGCTAGATAGCAGGAGTCACTCCATGAAGTTCGTAAATACTCTATTGTTTACTGCCTTGACCGTCGCCGTCGCAGGCGTGGCACACGCAGCCGTCTCCCCGGACGAAGCGGCAAAACTCGGCACCAGTCTGACGGGGGTCGGCGCTGAAAAGGCCGGCAATGCTGATGGCACCATCCCGGCCTACACCGGCGGCCTTACCACGCTACCAGCCAGTTACCAGTCGGGCAGCTCCTTTCGCCCAGATCCTTTTGAGGCCGATAAGGCACGTGCCGTCATCGATGGAAAAAACGTTGCTCAATATGCGGACAAACTGACCGCCACCACTCAAGAGTTGCTCAAGCGTTACCCGACCTTCCGTGTCGATGTTTTCCCAACCCATCGCAGCGTTGCGCTGCCGCAGCGGTTGCTGGATAACACCGCGAAAAACGCTGTTGGCACCAAAACGCTTGAGAGCGGTGTCGCACTGGAAAACGCGCTGCCAGGCATTCCTTTCCCGATCCCGAAAGATGGCTATGAGGCCATGTGGAATCACCTGCTGCGCTATCAGGGTTACGCCACCAACTTCAAATACGATTCCTGGAACGTCGACGGTTCCGGCAAGGCAATTCTGGCCACCACCGGTAACGCCTATCTCGAATACCCGCTCTACGATCCGAAACGCACGGATCCGGCGAAAGAGAGCGATCTGTTCTTCAAGACCAAACTCTATTACCAGGCCCCGGCCCGTCGTGCGGGTGAAGCCATCCTGGTACAGGATGCGGTCAACCCTCTGAAGATGGAACGTCGTGGCTGGCAATACCTCCCGGGTCAACGCCGTATAAAACTTGCGCCGGACATCGCTTACGACACCCCTAACCCTGGCTCGGCCGGAGCCTCGACCTATGACGATGCCTGGGTGTTCAACGGCGCACTGGACCGCTACGACTTCAAACTCGTCGGCAAGAAGGAAATGATCATTCCTTACAACACTTACAAGCTGAACTACCACAAGGAAGCAGCGGATATCACCACCGCGCACCACGTCAATCCGGACCTGATGCGCTGGGAGCTGCATCGCGTGTGGGTTGTGGAAGCCACGCTGAAACCAGGCAAACGCCACATCTACAGCAAGCGCACCTTCTACCTCGACGAAGACAGCTGGATCGCCTTGGCGTCGGACGAATATGACGCCAGCGGCAAGCTGTACCGCGGCTCCTTTGCACACCTGGCTTACAGCTATGACGTGCAGGCACCGAACTCCGACAACCACATGATTTATGACTTTGTCTCCGGCAGCTACAACATCACCGGCATCTACGGCCCGTATGGCGGCATCAAATACATCGACCCGCTTTCGAAAGCGCAGTGGGCGCCTGAGTCATTGGCCGGCACGGGTATCCGTTAACCGAACTCCATGGCGTCACTTTCCATCGGGAAGCGGTAGAGCTTCCCGGTGGTTTTTTTATCCGGGAAACAGTTATGAAAAACTTCAAGTGGATGGCGTTGGCCGCACTGGCCGCGGCGCTGGCGCTGCCGTTCACCCGACCCGTGGTGGCGGCACCGTTCGGCGATACCCTGGACAGTCCGGCCATTCAGAGTGAAAAGGCGGTTTCAGGTGCGTTTACGGGACTGGCCAGTGCTGGAAAACGTCTGGTCGCGGTGGGCCAGCGAGGTCATATTTTTTATTCCGATGATGCCGGCGTGCGCTGGCATCAGGCACACGTACCGGTGAGTTCCGACCTGGTAGCCGTGCAGTTCCCCAGCCCGACACAGGGCTGGACAGTCGGCCACGATGGCGTGGTGTTGCACAGCGACAACAAAGGTGAAACCTGGAGCCGTCAGCTCGATGGCCGTCACATCGGGCAGATCATGCTCGAACACTATCAGCGCCAGTCGGCACCGAATGAAGTTTTGTTGGCCGAAGCCCAACGAATGATCGATGAAGGGGCGGATAAACCCCTTCTGGATGTGTGGTTCACCGACGAGAAAACCGGCTATGTGGTCGGCGCGTTCAACCTGATTTTGCGTACCGACGATGGTGGTCAGACCTGGGTTCCCTTGATGGATCGTACTGACAATCCCGGGGCGCTGAATTTCTATGGGATGCGCGCAATCGGCGACGACCTGTTCATCGTCGGTGAGCAAGGTCTGGTGCTGAAACTGGACCCGACAACGCAGCGCTTCGTCAACGTTCCTACGCCCTACAGCGGCAGCTATTTCGGCATCACCGGCACGCCGGGTGCCGTGCTGGTTTATGGCCTGCGGGGCAACGTCTATCGAAGCACCGATCACGGCGCGAACTGGGAAAAAGTCGAGTTGGGCGTGTCCTCCAGCATCACCACGAGCACGGTCACGACTGAAGGCCGAATCATCCTGGTCAGTCAGGCTGGCCATGTAATGGTCAGCGCTGACAACGGGGCAACGTTCACGCAACAGCCACAAGTACGTCTGGGGCCCACCGCTGCGGTACAAGCCATTGCGTCAGATGTCGTGGTTGTCGCGGGCACCCAGGGCTTGCGCCAGTTGCCCTTCGAATAAGCCCACTTCACACAATAAAAAGAGACGAGCCACGTCATGGGTAACTACAACCTCGATACGATGCCGGTGATCCGAGAGCTCAAGGGCTTCGATGCACGTTCCGGCAATGTCCTTGAACGCCTGATCTTCAACAACCGCCTGCTGGTGGTACTGACCTGCCTGATCGTGACGGTATTGCTGAGCTATTTTGCGGCCACTCGGCTGACGCTTAATGCCAGCTTCGAAAAGATGATTCCGCAGAGTCAGCCGTACATCAAAAACTACCTTGAGAATCGCCAGTTGCTACGCGGGCTGGGCAATACGGTTCGGGTGGTGGTGGAGAACACCGAAGGCGACATCTATGACCCGAAATACCTGGAGGTGCTCAAGCAGGTCAACGACACGTTGTTCCTGACGCCGGGTGTGGACCGGGCCTGGATGAAGTCTTTGTGGACGCCGGCTGTTCGCTGGACCGAAGTCACGGAGGAGGGCTTCCGTGGCGGCCCGGTCATGCCCGACTCCTACGACGGCACGGGCAGTGGCGTCGAGCAGCTGCGCTTGAACATTGCCCGCTCCGGCATCATTGGTAGTCTGGTCGGCAACAACTTCAAATCGACCATGATTGTGGTGCCGCTGCTGGAGAAGGATCCGGTCACGGGCGGCGCCATCGACTATCACCAGTTCTCGCGGATGCTCGAAGAACAACTGCGTGACAAGTTCGAGTTTGCCGGCAGCAGTGCGCTACACAAGGCGGGTGAAGAGGGCAAGGGCCCGATCAAAATCCGCGTGATCGGCTTCGCCAAACTGGTGGGCGACCTGATCGATGGTCTGCTGCTGATCATGATGTACTTTGGCGCGGCAGCGCTGATCGCCACCGCCATCATTTATGCGTTCACCCGGTGCGTGCGCAGCACCGCGCTGGTGATCTTGTGCTCAGTGATCGCGGTCGTCTGGCAACTGGGCTTGATCACTTTGTTCGGTTACGCGCTCGACCCGTTTTCGATTCTGGTGCCGTTCCTGGTGTTCGCCATTGGCGTGTCCCACGGTGCGCAAAAAATGAACGGGATCATGCAGGATGTCGGACGTGGCACCCACCAACTGGTCGCTGCGCGTTATACCTTCCGCCGGTTGTTCCTGGCCGGGCTTACAGCTTTGCTCGCAGATGCTGTGGGCTTTGCGGTGCTGATGCTGATCGACATTCCAGTCATCCAGGACCTGGCCGTCACCGCGAGTATTGGTGTGGCGGTATTGATCTTCACCAACCTTGTGCTGTTGCCGGTGTTGCTGTCCTATTGGGGTGTCAGCCCGAAAGCGGCGGCACGCAGCTTGCGTCAGGAAAACCAGGAGCTCAAAGGCAAGGGGCTCGGCAGTCTGTGGAACCTGCTCGACCGTTTTACCGAACGCCGCTGGGCGACGGTGGCAGTGGTGGTTGCGGGGATGATGGCGGTGGGAGGCTTCGTGGTCAGCACGCATTTGAAGATCGGCGATCTCGATCCGGGTGCACCTGAGCTGCGTGCCGATTCGCGCTATAACCGCGACAACGCCTACATCACGGCCAATTACTCGCTGTCGAGCGACCAATTCGCGGTGATGGTCAAAACCGCCAGCGAAGGCTGCCTGAAGTACGAAACCCTGGTGGAAGCCGATCGTCTCGGCTGGTTGCTGCAACAGCAGCCGGGCGTGCAGACCACCGTATCGCTGGTCAATGCGGTGCGGCAGATCACGGCGGGTTCCTACGAGGGCAACCCGAAAATGCTGACCATCGCGCGCAATCAGAACGTGCTCAACTACGGCGCGCAGCAGGCTTCGGTGAACAACCCGGAGTTGTTCGATAACGATTGCTCGATGATGCCGGTGATCGCTTATCTCTCGGATCACAAGGCTGAAACCCTCGATCATGTGGTGAAGGTCGCCGATCAGTTCGCCCGCGAACACAGCAATGGCGATCGCCAATTCATGCTCGCCGCAGGCAGCGCCGGGATTGAAGCCGCCACCAACATCGTCGTGCGTGATGCCAACCGCACCATGTTGTTTTACGTGTATGGGGCGGTGATCGTGCTGTGTTTCATCACCTTTCGCAGCTGGCGCGCCGTGGTAGTGGCGGTCGTACCCTTGATGCTGACGTCGATTCTCTGCGAAGCGTTGATGGTCTGGCTGGGGATGGGGGTGAAGGTCGCGACCTTGCCGGTGATCGCCCTGGGCGTCGGTATTGGTGTCGATTACGCGCTGTATCTGCTCAGCGTCCAACTGGCTCAACAACGTGCGGGACTGTCGTTGACCGAGGCGTACAAGAACTCGGTCGCGTTCACCGGCAAGGTCGTGGCGCTGGTGGGGATCACTCTGGCGGCAGGTGTCATTACCTGGGCCTGGTCACCGATCAAATTCCAGGCCGACATGGGCATCCTGCTGACCTTCATGTTCATCTGGAACATGATCGGGGCGTTGGTGTTAATACCTGCTCTGTCGCATTTCCTCCTCCGACGCGCACATTAAAAAGAAAACGACCTGTAGGGGCCTGCTTGCTGGCGATGGCGCAGTGTCAGTCGCCAGTGATGTTGGATGTACCGGCCTCATCGTGAGCAGGCTCGCTCCTGCAGGGGCCCACAGCTCCGGCGTCACGCTTGTGGGAATCCGGCAAAAAAAGAAGCCCGGCATGCGATACGCTGCCGGGCTTCTGGTTTGTGGTAGGTCTCGAGCTATTCACTCACTCAATGGCAAATCATCGGCATGCCTGAATAGACCCAATATGCCGAGGTTGTAATGCCGCAGACCCAGGCAATGGCCTGCCAACGTCCGTTTTGCCATGCCACTTGCGCAGATAATTGGTCATCACCGTTGCGCCGCCGCTTTGCGCACGCCAGAGACCGCATAACAAACACCGACAAAATAGACGAGGATGCTGATTCCCTGCGCAGCGAGCCATAGGTTCTTTCCGGCTTGCACCGGTTCGAAATAGAAATTCGGCCAGATCTTGTTGCCCACATAAAAGCCCACGCCGGCTGTCACGAGTTCGGCGATAAGACCGTATGCACAGAGCTTGGGCGCAATGCGCTCAAGTCCAGAAATATTTGGCGCCGTGCCCTGGCGGATCGTGGCCAGATTGCACAGTCCAATAGCAATCATGCCAAGGCTGCCGATTTTTAGTGTCATCTCGGCCAGCACCGCAGGGCAGCCCCACCACAGCGTGACGTTCTTCAGAAATACCGGTCCGACATCTCCCTGCTGGGCGCCGACCATGTAGTGCAGGATCGGGATAAAGCCCACTACGAAACCGGTAACGAACAAGCCAAGACCCCAGCGGATGAATGACCAGCCCAGTTCGGCGCGTGTGACGGTTGCTTCGTCACCGACGATGGCCATTGTTGCGTTGCTCATATGAATGTTTCCTGTTGTATGGAGGGACGCCACTAAGGGCGGGTGGCGAGTGACTGTGTCTCTGCCTGGCAGTCACGTGCCGGTTTCAGGCCTTTCGCACGTACCGCAGCGAGTTCCCGCTTGGCGATATCCAGATCGTCGAGGAATACAGGATCAGCGTGCAGACGGGCGACTGCGGCTGCACCGATGAGTCGCCCTGCGTCGACGTCGCTCTGCCAATGTACGTTGCAAATCACCCGGCTTTGGCCATAAGCAAAACCCCGTGCAAGAAGGGCATCGGTACGTTCCGACGCCATCTCGGACAGGATCAGTGCCCATGCCCAGCCGACGGCGCTGTGTCCGGACGGGTAGGATCCGTCTTTTTTCAAGGGGCTCGCGTCCGGGGCACAGATAGGTGCCTGATTCACCATCAAGGGGCGTGTGCGAACGTAAAAATTCTTGGCTGCATAGGTTGCCAGTCCGGCATCCGTCAGCGAGCGACGCAAGAGTTGATAGAGGTAGGGTGTGTCGTCGCTGCTAATCGGGGCATTCAACGCACAGCTGAATGTCTCGGTGGCCTGCGGAAATCGCAGATCGTTGTCGGCGGTTGCCAGTGCCCATCGCGGTGTATCCCGTAAAGCGAGGGCGGCGCGAGAAATCGCTTCGTCACGCGCCATGTCTGCGGAATTCTGCTCGGGAGGGGCAGGGAGCAATGCGCGGCTGTCGGGTAAGGATTCAGGCGATAGATAACCGGTCAACAGACCGGGGCGAAACTCAGGTACGGCCGTCGGTTGAGCAGGCGCATCGGCATACGCAGCAGCAACCCATAGAGCGAGACTGGTTCCCAGCCATAAGGGTCGGAGATTCACAGGCGTTCTCATTTGTGGTTATCAAAGTGATGAGTGAATCAACGCAACGAGGAAAAACTCACTTCTGGCCTGAAACAGGCGTAGTGATTCGACCGGCATTCATTTGCGGTCAGTTGCTGCGGCTTTATCTGAAAAGCGCTCAGAACGTCGACGAGGATGGGGGTGGCGGCCAACAACAGAATTGCAGAGAACATTATTATTGTTTTCATCTCATCTACCTGCTTGCGAGTAGTGTTGGAGATTCTCAGGAGCATCTAACTGTTCAGCACAAAAATGACCCGATCCAAATGTTCAGTCCCCCCCTTTGATGGGGGGGAGGGACGGGGTCATGTCAGAATGGCTGTCAACCGAAACTAGTTCTGTTCGGCGTAAAGCCACTTGCGATTGCGGTACAGGTAGGCAATCAGCCGGAAATAGCTTTCCGGCATCCAGCGCTTGAGGCGCCAGGCCCATTTGGCGTCAGGCTGGGTCATAACGTAGAGGCGGCCTTTTTCCAGTGCGCGAAACACGTCGGCGACAATGTGCTCGGAGGTGAATCGGGATTTTTTCAGTTGGGCCAACAGGCGCTTTTCCATAGCGCGCTCGCTTGTAAGTGAGTCGCCCAGCGATGTCGCGAACACGGTCGGGCACACCACGGTGACGCCGATATCAAATCCACTGAGCTCGGACTTGAGGGTCTCCGACAGGGACACCACGCCCGCCTTGGCCACGTTGTAGGGCGACATTTCTGGCCCGGACAAGGTGCCGGCGCTCGAAGCGGTATTAATAATGCAGCCGCCGCCCTGATTCTTCAGCAAAGGCACGAAGGCCCGGCAGCCATAGATAACGCTCCACAGATCGACGTTGATGACCTTTTCCCACTCTTCCAGGGGCAGGTCATCAATCATTCCCGCAGAGGCAATACCCGCGTTGTTGAACACCAGGTCGACGCCGCCCCACAGTTGTTTGACGGTGTTAGCGGCCTCCTGCAAAGCCTCCTGCCGAGTGACATCCAACACCATGCTGAAGGTCTCGGCGCCGTGTTTGCGCAGTTGCGCCTCAGCCTGGTCCAGTCTTATCACGTTGATGTCGGCGATCAGCAGTTTCCAGCCCCTGCTTGCCAGGTGCATGCAGATGGCTAGGCCAAAACCACTGGCGGCGCCTGTCACGAAGGCGCGCTTTGCCGGGTATTTCTGTTCGAGTTTCATGATTGCTCGCAATGCCGTTGTTGTTGCTGAAATAGGCGGTGGTAGGCGGGGGAGTACTCAGTGCACAGCCCTGGTCTTACCCTGCCAATACGCTTTACGCAGTTCGGTTTTCAGGACCTTGCCTGCCGGGCTGCGTGGCAACTGCTCGGTGAAATCGACGCTTTTTGGGGTCTTGACGCTCCCTAGTCGCTCCTTGACCAGCGCAATCAGGTCGTCTCCCGTACAGCTCTTGCCAGGCTTGAGCTGGACAATTGCTTTCACCGCTTCGCCCCATTTGTCGTCAGGAATACCGATGACGGAACAATCCTGAACGGCGTCATGGGTGGTCAGTACCTGTTCGATCTCGTTCGGATAGACGTTGAATCCACCGGTAATGATCATGTCCTTCTTGCGGTCGACAATGGTGATATAGCCGTCCTCAGCCATGACCCCGACGTCACCGGTGTGGTGCCAGCCTTGTTGGCGGACTTCGGCAGTCGCCTGGGGATTCTTGAAGTAACCCGGCGTCACCAGATCGCCGCGAATGCAGATTTCCCCCGCCTCGCCGCGCGCCACTTCTTCACCTTCGTCATTCAGGATGGCGACGGTGTTGAGTACACAGGGCCGGCCAATGGATTGCAGGCGCGCCTCGTTGATGGTGCCGTCCGCGCCGATGTAGTCCCAGGGCGCCTTGGCGGTAATCGCCGCAGGAGCTTCGGATTGACCAAACGCCTCGGACATCACCGGGCCGAATACCTGCACGGCTTCCTTGAGCTTCTCCAGTGACGTCGGTGCTGCGCCGACCAGGAAATGCTTCAGCGAGCTATAGTCGCGCTGGCGGATATCAGGCAATGCCAGCAGCATGTACAACACAGTCGGCGGCAGGAAAAGATGGGTGACCTTGTATTGTTCAATCGCGTCGGCCACCGCATCAGGGACGGCGCCGGCCATGATCGCGTTGGTCCCGCCGCGCGCGAAGTGCAGGCAACCGGTGAGCCCTGCGGTATGCGTCATCGGCGCCACCACCAGATGGCAGGTGGAGTCGTGATAATCGAAGTGCGCGTAGAAATTGCTGAAGAAAGTGTGGATGTTGCGATGGGTAATCATCACCCCCTTCGACTTTCCGGTCGTGCCACCGGTGGGGTACAAGGCAAAGGTATCGTCCAGGCTGCCGATTTCGACGGCGGGGGCGTAGCTCGCCGGGGCACCTTGTGACCACACCGCGAGAGATGTCCCCACGCCGCAATCACCATCGATGCAAACAAGCTCCCGAAGGCCGGGGCAACGCTCTTTCAGTTGCGCCGCCTCATTGGCGTAGGTGCTATGGAACAGCAGCAATTGACCTTCGAAGTCATTGAACAGATCCACATTGGCCGCCACCGTGTTGCGCGGATTGACCGGCAGCCAGACGCAATGTGCGCGGAACACGCCCAGCAGCGCCAGGAAGGCGACCGTGCTATTGGGCGCGAGAATGCCGACATGGCCGCCGCCACTGAATCCGTTGTGAGCGATCGCGCCGGCAATGGATTGCGTCACGGGCGCCGCCTGGGCATAGGTCACGGCGCTGGCATCGTTACCGACGTCGACGAAGGCCAGATTGTGCGGGTAAAAACGTACTGCGTTATCGAAGTGATCGATGATCCGCATGGCAAATGCACTCCATTAAACAGGTTTCCACAACGACTGGCTTTTTCGACACAGCGTTATTCTCGGGCTGCACAGATGGCAGCCCGCGAAAGTGGTTGATTGGGTCGTTGGGGGATCAGTGGGCGCGTTGGTAGGCGCGGCTCAGCCAGCGCATGCCCTTGAGCTTGAGCACGTTGGTTTCGCCATCCTCGATCATCGATGCCCGGGCGTCGCGCATCAGCTTCTCGATCGGGTATTCCCTGGTCAGGCCATTGCCACCGAACAGTTGCAGCGCTTCACTGGCCACCTGGAACGCAGTCTCGGTGACATAGGTCTTGCTGGTGATCGAGGCCAGCAGGTGAGGGCCTTTTTCGCTGTAGTTGTAGGCGAACACGCGATGGGCAATCGCGCGCGAGAGCTCGACCTTCTGCCACAAGTCGAAGGTGCGCAGCTGCACGCTCTGATGGTTGATGATCGGCGTGCCGCCTTGCTTGCGCTCGTGCACATACGCCAGCGCATGTTCGAAGGCCGCGCGGGCCACGCCGGTGAAGGTCGCCGCCATTTCCATGTTGCCGAACGTCAGGGCGCCAAAGAAGCTGGTGATGGCCGCTTCACCTTCGGCGAGGGCATATTTCCTCGGCACACGGACTTCATTGAAATAGATCTCACCTTGGGGCAGGGCACGCTGGCCGAGTTTTTCCAGCGGCTTGCCCTTCGAGACACCCGGCAGGTCGAGGGGGATGAGGATGGCGATGTGATTCAGCCCCGCGCCATTTTCATGTTCCAGGCCGTTGCCGTAGTCGCAAGGAATGTAGGCCAAGGCAGTTGCCGCCAGCGGCGCATACGACACCCATGCCGAGGACTGGCCTTGAATGATCACTTCATCGCCGTCGACCCGCGCGTACAGGTTGCCGCGCGATTGCTTGGTGCCACGCTGGACCAGATCCGCGTCGATGTCGACGATGTCGCTGCCACGATCGGGTTGGGTTGCGAGCCAGCAGCCGGGAAGTCCGCCAAATCGCTCGATGAGTTCCGGGTTCCCGGAATTGTGTGCCGCATACGCCGGGAAAGAGGACGCCAGCGTGGCGATGGCCAGCCCCGAATCGCCCCAGCCAAGCTCTTCAAAAATGATCGGCATGATGCGCGACTTTTGCTGGCTGTCCATGGCCGCCAGCGCGCCGAGATCGAGCAGCCCGGACTCGTGCACCTGACGCATGTAGTCGAACAGGGGAGAGCCGGGCGCAACCACTTCCTCGGCAGTCATTTTGTCCAGTTCAATGCCGATCGGGCGCATGACGTTCTTGGCGAAGCTGTGCGCCACTTCCTGAATGGCCCGTTCTTCTTCCGTCAAGTCACTTTCCAGACCGCAAAGGCCCAGGACAGGCTCGACAATTCTCTCCAAATCGAACATCGATGATTCCTCTTGTTATTGTTCCAACCGATTGACCGAGAGTAATCCCGTAATGAAAACGCCGACTTATCGAAACGGGCACAGCACTTGTCCCTGCGACCTTTATTTAAGGGGACTCGATAAGTCGGGAGAGGGATCTTCTAGATGCGGTTAGCCACAGCAAATCGGGTGTTGCTCAAGTAGCGCCAAAATAGCGCTGCGTAAAGAATGTCTCCCGATGCCAGGGCCGGTAATGGCCAGGGAATACTGCCCGCCAGCCAGTGGCCATAAATGACAATCACAAACACGGGTTTCAGGAGCGCCCCGAGCAGGATGTATGGGCGATAGCGCACTGGATCGACGCTGATCATCCAGTACACCCAGCCGAACATGACCACCAGGACCATGGTGATCTGGATGAACAGGGCAGACGTCGGGGTGATTTCCAGTCCCATCAGATCCGCAACCGGACCCATGGCCACCAGCAATGGAAGACCTGCGAGAACGTTGAAGCAAGCAGCGGATTTGAATAAACCATGGGTGTAATTGTTTGACTGGGTGCGTGCTGGAATCATGGCTTCACTTCCTCGATCTCGCTTGGCCGCCAGGTCTTGTTGAACCACGGCTCAAGCGGTCCGTAGAGGCGAAGCACGGTGTTCCAGCCTTTGCCCGGCATGGTTTGCACCCAGTTGCTTTCCTTGCCCGGCGGCGCCTTGGGGCCGAAGTACAGGTCCACCGAGGTATCGGGGTTGATCACGATGCCTTTGCGCTGGCTGCCGATACTCGGAAACTGCTGGTCGGTCTGCAGCATCGAGCGCGTTTGATTGTCATAAAGCACGATCGACCAGAAGTTCTTCGCCGGTATATTCGGTGGCAGGTGTAGGCGGTAGGTCTTGGCGCCATCGAGGGGCTGCTGGTTGGCGTCCACGAATGCAGTGGCGTACTGCGACCCGACGCCCACCATTTTGGTGATCATCGCCGGGGTGTTGCCGGTGGCGTAGAAGTAGAAGTACGTGCGCGGGTCGAGCAAGCGGATACCGTCACGCTCGTAGCGATGGCTGCCGCCGACGAAGGGCGTGCCCCAGGCGCTGTTCGGGTAGAAATACGATTCCTCGATGCGTGAGCGGAAGGTGAGCGTGCGCGCCGTGGCGCTGCCGACGGCTGCGGCCTCGGTGAGGATCTTCTTCATCCGCTCGTCAGGTGCGAAGGGTTTGCCTTTCTCGATGCCGATAGCAGCCAACAGACCGAGTGTTTCCGGGTCCATCGCCGCATTCGATTCCTCCTGCACCACTTCGTTGACCTCGTCGAAGAAGGTGATGTTCATGGCGTGGATGGTATTGAACGCCTTGCCGGAGACATTGACGAAGTTTGTCGTCGGTGGAGTGGCGGCCTGCGCCAGCGGATAGATACGCAGGTGCTGCTTGATGTTGTCGACGCCGGGTTTCGGGTCGCCATTGACCTGAAATGCCCGGGTGATGAACAGGTTGCCGAGCGTCGGTGACCTGAGTACGAAGTAGCCTTCGGGCACCGGGCCGTCGTATCCCGGCGGCAGCAGCAGGTACTTGCCGCCCTTGCCTTTGTCGGGTCCGGCGTTGCCGAGGTCGCCGACGTAACGGAACCAGAAGTCATCAACGATGCTGAGGGTATTGGGCGGGCTTTCGATGACGATCGGTCCGTCCTTGAGGTCGATCCAGGCCCAGCCGTAGATGCTTTCGCTGTTGCCCGTCAGGAACAGCGACTTGGCGTCCATCAGGTTCTCGAACAGCGCAACGGTCTGGTTGGCTGGTCCGAACCCAGTGATGCCCTTGCGTATCGCCGACAGCGAAGCCGCCGGCATGGCCGTGAGGAACGCCTGCACGCCGCGCTGGAAGTCAAGGTTGTCGTAGACCTTCTGAACGGTCGCCTCGTCCGGGAAACCGTCGGTAAACCTGAGGGTGCCGAGCCGCGTCTCGAGACTATTGGGTGTCACGATCGAAGGCGGGATGTCCGTTTTGTAGCTTTGTGCGAATGCCGACGAAACCGTGGAGGCCCCGAGCAGCATCAGCATCGCAAGTCTGATGTTCATCCATTGATTCCTTACATTGTCTGCGCCAAGGGGGTACTGATCTCTTCGATTTCACCCGGTTGCCAGGTCTTGTCGAACCAGGCATCGAGCGGACCATAGAGGCGAAGGAGGGTGTTCCAGCCTTTGCCGGGAAGGGTCTGCACCCAGTTGCTTTCCTTGCCGGGGGGTGGCTTGGGACCGAAGTACAGGTCCACCGAACTATCGGGGTTGATCACGAGGCCCTGCTTCTGGCTGCCGGTACTCGGGAACTGCTGATCGGTCTGCAGCATCGAGCGCGTCTGATTGTCATAGAGCACGACTGACCAGAAATTCTTCGCCGGGATGTTTGGCGGCAGGTGCAGCCGGTAGTTCTTGGCCCCATCGAGTGGCCGCCCTTGGGCATCGACGAAGGCCGACGCGTATTGCGAACCCACTCCCACCATTTTCCTGACCAGCGCGGGCGTATTGACCGTTGCATAGAAAAAGTAGAACAAGCGTGCGTCGAGCTGGCGGATGTTGTCTTGCATGAATCGATAGTCACCGCCGGCGAAAAGCTTGCGCCACGCACTGTTGGGGTAGTGATAGGCCTCCTGCGACCGGGGCTTGGTGGCAATCGCGCGCGCCGTGGCGCTACCGACAGACGCCGCTTCCGTGAGAATTTTTCTCATCCGGGCATCAGGCGTGAATGGCTTGCCTTTTTCGATGCCGATGGCAGCGAGCAGGCCGAGCGTCTCAGGATCAAGCGCCGCGTTCGGCTCCTCCTGCACCACCTCGTTGACCTCTTCGAAGAACCCGAAATCCATCGAATGGATGGTGTTGATCGTTTTGCCGGAGATGTTGACGAAGGTCGTCGCCGGTGGATTGGCGGCCTGCGCCAGCGGATAGATGCGCAACTGTTTCTTGAAGCTCTCGACCGCAGGTTTCGGGTCGCCGTTCACCACAAACCCTCGGCTGGCGAACCAGTTGTTGAAGGTGCGGGATTTGAAGACGTGGTAACCCTCAGGCACTTGCCCCTCATAGTCTGGAGGAAGCAACAGATACTTGCCGCCCTGGCCCTTGTCGGGCCCGGCGTTACCCAGGTCCGTGACGTAGCGGTACCAGAAGTCATCGACGAAGCCGAGTGTATTGGGTGGGCTTTCGATCACCACTGGCCCGTTCTTCAGATCGATCCATCCCGACACGTAGACGCTCTCACTGTTGCCCGTCAGGAACAACGATCGGGAGTCCATCAGCGTCTCGGTGATGAACAGCGTTCCGTTGTCAGGGCCGAGCGACCGGAGGGCCTTGCGCATCGCCACCTGTGAGGCGGCGGGAATCGTCGAGATGAACGCCTGCACGCCGCGTTGGAAGTCGAGGTTGTCGTAGACCTTCTGCACGGTCGCTTCGTCCGGGAACCCATCGGTGAAGCGCAAGGTGCCGAGGCGTGTCTCGAGGGTATTGGGTGTGACGATCGAAGGCGGGATGTCGGTTTTGTAGGTCTGGGCAACGGCCGTAGAAGCCACGAGTAAACCGAGCACGATGAAGAGAGACGATTCAAGTCTTCGTCCAGCTCTTCCTGCAAGGCTCGTTGGGGGCAATGTCATTCTTCTTGTTCTCCATTGATGCGGACGAAGTCATCCAGCCGTTTTTGGCTGGCTTATTCTGAGAACTGCACCGCATCAATGGTTTGTTAATGCACGACAAACATTTGTGATTGGATGTCACACAGCCTGAAGCGAGGTCGGTTGAACGCGGCGCCAGGCACTCGGCGACATTCCATACCAGCGCTTGAACGCGTGTGATAGCGAGCTTTGTTCGGCATAACCGAGCAACAACGCCACTTGTGAGATTCGCAATGTCGGATCACTGAGGTACAAGGCCGCACGTTCGCGGCGGATATCGTCCACCTGTTTCTCGAAGGCCAGCCCTTGATCATCCAGGCGACGCTGCAGGGTACGCACGCTGACGAAATAATGACTGGCGATGGTGTCGAGCGTGCAACGGCCAGTGGGCAGGAGTTTACGAATCAGTGCGTCCATCTGGTGTTCGAGATCAAGCCCGGACGCGTCTGCAATCCGCTCCAGATAGTCGGTGACGAGGGCTTTCATCTCCGGGTCGTTGCCGTCCATCGGGCGCGCCGTATCACTTGCAGAAAATTCGAGCCCGAAATTAGCTTGGGAGAACTTCGATGGACAACCAAAGGTACGGGAATAGAAATCCTTCGGTTGCAAGGGCGCATGGGTGAAGAAAATCGCTCGCGGCCGGGCATTGGCGCCGGCCAGTATTTGAAAAACATTGATACCCGCCATGAGGCACCATTGTTCGAACTGGCGCGCGATACCCACTCTGGGCACTTTGATCTGATAGCTCAGACGCAGCCCGCCGGCGATGCTCTGGCATTGAAGTTCCACTGCCGGGTTCAGCATGTTGATGAAACGTGCAGCTGCGCCGATGGCTTCGCCCACCGTCGCACACTGGGTCAATGCCAGCATGATCGGGCCGAGCGGCGCGCGGCCTTGCAAGGAAGCAAGACGAATGCCGAAATCCGGGTATTCCAGGTCATTGGCACAGGCTTCCATCAATCGGATCAGTGCTGAGCCAGGAATCGCCACTTCACTTTGATCAACCCCTCGCAACGACAACTGGAAGCGCTTCTCGTAACCCGTCACATCGCCGCCCAGTTCCTCTATCAGGTTCGCAAAGCCCTGCAGCACCCAGCCGCGCATGTACGGCGTCATACCACTTCTCCTTGATGCCGTGGCTGCCATAAACGGCATTCAATCACAAATGTTTGGCGCGCATTAACAAAATTACCGCAGGCGCCGGTGCCTAAAATAGTCTCCGTCAGTCCTGGCAAAAACGCTCGCTGCCGAGTTGGACAATCAGAGGGGTTTACCGTGACGAACAGCAATGAGTACAGCCTTGTCATTGAAGCGCACCGGACGCTGAAGGACGGCGTTGCGCCGATCACGCCAAGCCATGGTTCATCGATCATTGGTGCCTATGCCATTGCGATTGCTGAAGCGCTGGAAAACCAGGGTGCAAGCTCGGATCAGGTTTTTCGCTCCTGTGGAGTGATGTTGCCTGCAACCACTGATCCGATGTTGCGCATCGATAATCAAACGATCGCAAAGCTGTACACCGCGGCTGTACAGGCCACAAAAGATCCCTATTTCGGTCTGCGGGCAGGGGAGACCTTGCGCCCCGCCAATCTCCATGCGATGGGCTTTGCACTGCTGGCCAGCATTTCGATACGGGATTTCGCGCAACGGCTGAGTTCGCTCTACCGTGTCATTTCGCAGAATGCCAACATCCGGGTGGAGGAACGAAACAACAGGTTCCAGCTCATCACTTCAAGCGTAGCGGGGGCGCACGTGTGCCCTGAAACTCATGACGCCTACATCGCCATGATTTTTACGCTTCTGCGGACCATTTCCGGCAACCGCTTCCGTTTGCGCACACTCGAGTTGATCCGGCCTGTCTCTGAAGGTATGGCACAGATCTTTTCCGAGTACTTCCAGTGCGACGTCGAATTCGGTCGGCCCGAGATCGTGATGACAATGGATCTGGACCTGGTGGACAAGCGGCTCCCGGGGGCCAACGAAGAGCTAGCATTGAGCCATGACCGCACGGTGATGGAGTATCTTCAGCGAATCGAACGGGGCGATATCGTCAATCGCGTCCGGGCCATTGTCAGCAGTGAATTGTCCTCGCGTGTCCTGAACAAGGATCGTGTGGCTGAGCGGCTGCACATCAGTACTCGCGGCTTGCAACTGAAGCTCGCAGCCAGGGACACCAGTTTTCAGGAAATCCTCGACCATACACGGCGCACCAATGCGCTGGCCTTCATGTCGCGCAGCTCGGTGTCAGTGACCGAGGCTGCCTTTTCCCTGGGCTTTTCCGAAGTCAGCAACTTTACCCGTGCCTTCAAGCGCTGGACCGGTATGGCACCGAGCCAATATCGCCAGAGCCTTGGGTTGGAGCGCTGACAGGGCAGGGCAGAACGCAATCGGGATCAAGTGTCGAAGCCATTGAGCACCTGATACGGGTCGAATGGCACATACCGCGATTGCCGGTCACGCATGACGCTGATCATCGCGACCTCGGGGTCACGCGGCATGATCAACCGGCCACCGCTGGCCACCAGGTGGTCCAGTAAACTTTCTTTTTCGTCGATCAGGGATTCAGGGTTGCGGTCGTAGGCGCTGGTCACGCTCAGTTGCAGCCATCGCAGCCCTGGTACCAGGTCACCGGCAAATATCACTGGGCCGCCCGGCATGTCGATCTCCGGCAATAGTTGCCCAGGGGTGTAGCCATCGCTGACATGGAAACGCCAACGAGTGCCGAGCTCCTCGCAGTCGGGCCCTTCGATCAGCGCCAGCCGACCACTGCTTTCCAGTTGCCGCAGTATCTGCGGAACAAACAGCGCCCGGTCCCGCGGGTGGGGTTGGCTTGCCCGTGTCCAATGGCGCTTGCTGGTGAGATAGCGCGCCGCGGGAAACAGCAGGCGAGGTGTCTCGCCTTCCTTGATCAGCGCGCTGAGATCGGCTGGTAATCGAGCGTGCAGATGCGTCAGCAGCACCACATGGATGTCGTGCTCATTCAGGCCATACCGACCCAGGGAATCCAGCAGGCCGGGGCTTCCCGGCTGGCAACGACAGGTGCGTGGCGCAGGGGCGAGCAGAGCATCGGCGCCGGCCATGACGAGGATATTGCGCCCGTCCTGCTGCACCAATAACCCGCGAGAGGCCAGTTCGACCCGGTTGTCATGATCTGGCGTGACCCAGCTGGCCCAGGACTCACGTGGGGTACTGCCGAACATCACACCCCCGTCGAGCTTGCGGCGCTTGCCGTCCAGCGTGGAAATCGTGCAATTCACAATCTGTACCTCTTTAAGCTCATACCGATGGCATTGTCGCTGCGCAATCCCATCGGAAGATGGACACATCTGATGTTCAGGCGCGTTCTTTGGCTTGCATCAAGGGCTTCCAGTGCAGAAAGCCGAAGAGCAGCGTCAGGACCAGACTTGCTCCCAGCGAGCCCCGGTAACGCTTCACGTACTTGTACATGACGATGACCTCGAGCAGATGGACGGCCAGCAGCACCACGGCAATGGTTTTCCAGAATGACCACGCAGCAGGCAGCAAGCCTGCAGCACTTGCGAGGCCTAGAACATAGACGCCGATGCACAGGAGTTTCAGTAGTGCCATCAAAATGAGTTCCTCTTGGTATCTGCAATTCGACCGGGGTTTCAATACTTCTTGAGAATGTGCACGAATCCGGCACTGCCCAGGCCACCGTTGTGCTGCAACGCGACCCTTGCCCCCGGGACCTGTCGTGCACCTGCCTCGCCACGTAGCTGCCAGGTCAGTTCTGTCAGTTGGGCCAGCCCCGTCGCACCCAACGGGTGACCCTTTGCCAGCAGGCCGCCCGATGGGTTGATCACCCATTGGCCGCCATAGGTACCGCGTCTGGACGCAACAAAGTCATTCAACTCTTCCTGCTTGCACAAGCCCAGTGCGACGTAAGTAGCCAATTCATTGCTCGCAAAACAGTCGTGCAACTCGATGACGTCGACATCCGTCGGACCGATGCCGGCGTCTTCATAAGCCTTGTTGGCCGCAGTTCGGCTTAGTGCCTGAAACATGACATCCATGATGCTGCCTTCAAAGAAGCTGCGCTGGTCACTGCACCAGCCCTGACCGACCAGGCGCACGTCAGAGCGTATGCCATGAGCGCGGGCAAATTCCGGGGTGCAGACAATCACCGCAGCGGCGCCACAGCTCGGTGGGCAGGCGAAGTTTTTGCGCAACCCGCGAAAGATCGGCTTCGTCGCTAGGATCTCTTCGACCGTCAAGGGTGTGCGAAAAATGGCGTTGTCATTATGGGCAGCGTGCTCGCGGGATCTGACGCACACCTCGGCCAAGGTCTCTTCGGTCACGCCCATCTCCAGCATGGCATCGACCTGGGCACCGAACATGCAGACCGCCGGCGGTGTATCGCGCTCCTCGTCACTGAGGTTCATGAGGTTGGCGATGACATCCGAGTGCCGCGCCAGTGGGCTCACCTTTTCGGGAAAGACCATATCAATGGCGCCCGCGGGCATCTGTTCGAATCCAAGCGCCAGTGCGCATTCGACTTGTTGCCCACGAACGGCCTGGACCGCCAGGGCAAACGCCGAAGAGCCACTGGCGCAATTATTGTTGACGTTGAAAATCGGAATGCCGCTGATAGCCACCCGATAGAGCGCCGTCTGTCCCGCGCAGCTATCCCCGTAGACGTAGCCACAGAATGCTTGTTCGATCAGCGCATAGTCGATGCCGGCATCCTTGAGCGCCGCCCGCGTGGCATGTTCGCCCATGACATCGTAGTTTTGCGACTGACCCGGTTTGCGGAAGGGCACCATGCCTACTCCGGCGATAACAATATCGGTACTCATAGCGACTCCTCCATCTACGTGATGGCCAGTATCCACAATGCTCGACGTTTGTAATTGCACGGGGAGCGAGCTGATAACAAGTCGAGTGCGCCGGGACAAATCGACCTTGCGCGGCGCCGTCGTGCTTGGGACAAGACTTGTGCTTGCAAGGACAAGCCCAGAGGCAGGCGGAGGGATAGTTTGGCGGTGAACAATAAAAACCATCTGGCATGAGTGAGGAGATTGACCGTGGAATTTACCGGAAAGGTTGTCATCGTTACGGGCGCCGCCAACGGCATTGGTCGTGCTTCAGCCATTCAGTTTGCCCGCCTGGGTGCGCATCTGGTGCTGGCGGACGTCGATGAACAAGGGTTGCGCGAGACCCTTGAAGTGATTGGCGACAACGCGATCGCTGTTACCACCAACGTCGCCGATGAAGCGGCCTGCCAGGCCATGGTCGACAGAGCGGTCAGCAAATTCGGGCGTGTAGACGTACTGTTCAGCAACGCCGGTATCTGCGGGGTTCGCGGGCGGACAGCCGAAGTCTCCGTGGCCGACTGGCGTCGTGTCATCGATATCAATCTGAACGGCGTATTCTTCTGCGCCCGGGCGGCGATTCGGGCCATGCTGGCCAACGGCGGCGGGGTCATCATCAACACGGCGTCGGTGGATGGCCTGGTGGGCATGGCGACTCTGCCACACTACACGGCTGCCAAGCATGGCGTCGTCGGACTGACCAAGGCTTGCGCGCTGGAGCATGGACGGCAGAACATTCGCAGCGTCGCCATTGCCCCCGGTTACATCCGCACCGCCATGACCGAAGACAACCTCAGCAAGAACGAGCAGGCCATGTTAGAGGCTATGATTCCCCAAGGTGGCCGTGCAGGCACTCCGGAGGATGTCGCCAACCTGGTGACATGGCTAGCCTCGGACAAGGCCGCTTATATCAATGGGTCGTGCCACACCGTGGACGGCGGGCTGACCGCAGGCTTTGCGCTGCCGGATTGAGTTTGGGGTGTAATCGCGCTCAATAAAGGAAGCCGCGTAAGCCGTTCCGGGGCTATCGTCTATACGCAAGACCTACACCCTTGGAACAACTAGCTGAGTAGGGCATGGATGGCATCAACCATCGATGCCCGGTCTCTTTCACACCGTGCACGGATTGTAGAGAGGCATCGCCAACGTGGATCGCATAGAGCCTGAACTGGTGCTCAAGACAACCCCTCCGCGCAGCCAGAGGGGCGCGCAGTTGCGCGATCGACTGAGCATTGATGCCCCCGAACTGGCGGACAAGATGGCGATCAGCGTGCAGGGGCCGGCCGGCTTCGGCAAGACGATGCTGTTGGCGCAGTGGCGACGGGAGTTTTTGTCGCGCGGGGCCGTGGTTGCCTGGCTGACCCTGGATGCGCGTGACGATGGCAGCCGTCTCGCCCTTGGGCTATCGGCGGCCATGGCGTTGGGCAGCGGCCGGCAGTCCTTTACAAGTACCAGCGATGGAACATCCGGCCATGGCCGCGACGAACTGGAAGGGCTGACCCACTGGCTGGCGGAAGTGGCCGACCTCGGCGGCGAGGCGGTAATGATCCTTGATGAGGCGGACACATTGCCGGAGTCCACCGCCCGCCATTGTCTTACTTACCTGATACACAATGCCCCGGCCAACCTGCGCATCATCATGTCTTCGCGTCGTCGCTTGAACCTCAACACCGCTGACCTGGTGGCCAGAGGGCTCTACGTCCGGGTCGCGGTGGATGCCTTGCGATTCCGTGTTGAAGAAACCGTCGCGTTGCTCAGCAACCGTTTCGGAGCACGCATCGACGCTGATCTGTGCCTGCGCCTGCATGAAATCACTGAAGGTTGGCCGCTGGGGTTGCAACTGGCGATTTCGGCGATCGAGAAAAGTGTCCATCTGCAAACCGCCGTAGAGGACCTCTCTGCCTGTTCCGGTGATATCCAGGGTTATTTCGTCGACAGGCTGATCACCCGCCTGTCTGCCGAACAAGTCGATTTCATTACTTCACTTTCCCTGCTGGAAGTCGTTCATCCTTCACTCTGCAAGGCACTTACCGGCAGTGAGCGGGCAGGGGAATTGCTGCATGAGTTATGCGCCTCGACGCCTATTTTCGCCGAAGGGGTCGACAGCGATTGGGTTCGCTTCCATCCCTTGGCCAGAGAGTTTTTGCAGAGCCGTTTTCACGGCTTCCCGCAGGCGCAACGAAAGGACCTCCATGAGCGGGCAGCGAACTGGCTGGAGGCGAATTCTTTTTTCGAGGAAGCGGCGCGGCAATACTTGCAAGCCGGACAGGCCACCCAAGGCTATTTGATGATCGAACAATGCCTCTACGAGGTCATGTTGCGCGGTCAGTTCAGCCGGGTGCTGGAGTGGATCGAAGAGCTGCCTGCAGAGGAAGTGGAGTCCCGCCCGCACCTGTGTTTGGCGGCAGCCTGGGCACTGGCGATGAGCGAACGACATGTGGAGGCAGCCAGGTTGATCGCCTGCATCGAACAGGATCCGGCCGCGGATGACGAAACGCGCTGCGAGGCGGCGGCGATAGCGGCCGCTGCCGCCTACTTTGCCGACCAGCCGGACGAATCAATGGCACTGCTGGCTCCGTGGATGGACAAATTGTCGTCCGGCTCGATCAAGCTGCAAGCCATTGTTGCCAACTTGGTCGCCCGCATAACGTTGTTCCAGGGCCAACCGGAAAAAGCTCGACGCATCTTCCAGCGCGCGCCGCATTATGAGTGGACGCCCGGGCTAGATGGCATCCGCGGCTACGGTGAGTGGGTCGTGGGCATGACCTACTTGTACGAAGGACGTATGCCGCCGGCCGAGGCGGCTTTTCGCAAGAGCTTGTTGCGCGCCGAACAGGATATCGGCCGCCGCAGTTCGGTGGCGGTGATGCTGGCCTGTGGACTGGCCACGGTGCTTCTGGAACGAGGTGAGATCCTTGAGGCCACAACGGTCCTCGCCAATCGATTGGATGTCGTCGAGCGGTTGGCGTCGCCGGATGCCATTGCAATGGGTTTTCTCACGGCAGCACATCTGGCCGCATTGCAGGGGCAACCACATCGCAGCCATGACTTGTTGACGGCATTGTTCGCGCTCGGCGAAGAGCGGGGCATCGCGCGTTTTTGCATGGTTTCGCTGGGTGAGCAAATTCGCCTGCATGCGTTGCATGGCCGAGGCGATTCTTGCCAGTCTCTCTGGAGACGGCTGGATGCGCTGATGCCAAATGTTGCTCGTCAGCAGCGCGGTCTGCTGGGGCAGGAATTGGCCTTGTTAGCCGTGGTGAGTAATGCCTATGTGTATCTCGTTCAGCGCGATTGGCAGGCGATGCTGAGCGTGCTCGCCGTGGCAAACGAGCTTGCCGAGCGTCTGCAGCACGGTCGTGAAATCGTTCAGATCAAGTTGCTCAAGGCCTTGGCGCTCAAAGATTCAGGAGGAGATGGACTGCCTTGTTTGTTGGAAGCGATCAGCCTGGCCGATAGCTACGGTCTGCAGCGTATCCTGCAGGACACCCACCCAGACCTCGTCACGTGGGCGCAGAAGGTCCGCCAAAACGATGCTCCGATATCTGCGCAGGAAACCAACCCGTCCGTTCCGGTTCGCCGGCCGGAGCCTGTTGGCGCAGGCGTTTCTCCCAGCCGACTGCTGACACCAAAAGAGCGCGAGGTGCTGCAGTTGCTGGCACGCAACCTGACGAACAAGCAGATAGCCCTGGCCCTGAATGTCGGTGATGAAACCGTGAAGTGGCATCTGAAAAACCTGTACGGGAAATTTCATGCGGGTACCCGCAGGCATGTGGTGGATCGCGCCTACATGCTGGGTATTCTTGAGTCGACTGGTTGAGCGTGACGTGTCTGGATTGCCTGATTCAGGCCAACACCTGCCGATTCCATCGAAACCTCGCTTGTGCGGATCGCGCCAGCGGGCTGGCGCGACGTTCCGCTATGTTGCTGATCAGAGCTTGGTGACAACGGCGCGAGCCAAACCGCGCTCTTCGCAGAAGCCCAGCAGGTAGCGGTGACCGAATGCCTTGGATCCCGATGCGAAGCCCACTTTGGCTGTGTCACCGTCGAGCAGTTTGATCACCCCCGCGGCTTGCAAGGCGCCAGTGGCAATGTAAGCAGTGGTACCAAGAACTTCTGCGCGCACGGCCGAGAGCTGACCACGGCCGATTGCTGTGTCGACCGTACGCATTAAAGTCGTGCGCTCGCGTGGTGGCATCGCTGGGGTCGTCGCCTGAACGATGTCTTTGAGTACCTCATCCTGGGCATCAAGCGGAAGATGCTTGTATTCGGCTTCCCACTTCTTATGCAGCGAATGCACCATCTTCATTGCGTCATTGTCATAGAAACCGACGCAGGAAACGCAGGATCGTACGCGCGGATCATTCTCGAAATAGATCGGCAACGAGGTGCCGCCCCATGGCAAGGCGAACACGGGTTGCATGAAGTGGGGCGAAGGGATCAAGAACGAAGCATCGACTGGGTGTGCTACCAGTTTTTTGTCCCAAAGGTAGCAATGCTCGGCGCGGTACATCTCGAAGATCGAAGCCGTGGAGCCGACCGTTACGCCAGCACCAACACCGCGTTGGCCACGGCACAATGCCGAGGTTTCAAGCGAGTCGATGCCAGGGTGTTCGAGCGCCAATTCAGCGGCGATCTCAGAGAAGGTATTCATGTACGCCAGTGAGGGCGAAACCAGCAAGCCGGCTTGAGCGAAGCGCTCCCCAAACTGGTCGCGAACACTACGCACGTACGACTGCTCGCCGGTGGTGTCCAGGTAGTGGCAGCCGGCATTAAGCGCCGCTTCGACCGTGGTGAGTCCGAATTTGGCGAACGGTCCTACTGTATTGCAAACAACCTTGGCACCCCGGAACGCTTGGGTCAGCGACTCGACCGTATGGTCGACTTCAATAATTTCGTAGGTGGCAGACTCCAGTCGCACCACACGCTGCGCCATCATTTCACGGGTACGCCCGGCATCGCGCGCCACAGCGGTAAACGCAATGTTTTGATCGATCAGCCAATCCATAATGAGCATGCCGGTGTAACCACTGGCGCCATAGACAACGACGGGATGCTTAGCCATTTTTTATTCTCTTGATGTTGTTGGGTATGCGAGAAGGGTGGAGCGATGCACGACAGTTCGCAGAAGCCGAGATTTTCAAGATTTACTTGGCATCTCGGGTGGCTGCATCTCGTCACTGTCGGTGCTGTAACTGCTGTCACTCCGCGCTGTCACTTGAATGTTCAAGTCGTTAATTGAGGCAACGCGATTGATGACACCGCTACCTGCACAGCTCAAAAATAGTGAGTTCGATACCCTTGGCGCCCCCCCACGCCGGGGGGCATTGAACGAACAGAGAGGGTAAGCAATGGATAAGCGAATGACTGCTTCAGGCGAAAGTAGCCTCATTGGGCAATGTTCACCCCATCGCGGTAGTGCGCGAGTGAAACTGATGCAAGGTCGCTGCGCTATCGACACTCGCCTCCAAATGGACCTGCCGTATTTATCAACGTCTCTGTAAGGACTACGCTTTCACGAGTGGCAGATAACGGCCAGAAGCGGTCGTTCGTGAATGACTTCTTTAGGCCAAGTAGTGCTGATGGCGTTTGCTTATGCATGCTGGCAGAAACGTCGCCACGCACCGCAAGAATCGGACAGAAACGCCTCTGCCTCACTGCCCCCCATTTCAGCCGGATGACTATAGCAGTGAAAACGAATAAAGCGCTTAACGCGCTCGCAATAGACAGTTTCCGTGCGAATCGAGTAATGTCGCGGGCGAATTTTTCTACAGCTCCTGATCGGGGAAATGGGGCTTTCCATGCATGGCGTAAAGGGAATGCATAACAGACCAAAAGTTTCCACGCACAATTAAGGCAAGGGTATTGGGTATGGGACACTCGCATTAAATGTGCAATCCAAACTCGCCGGCGCCTAGTGGTTCAATGAACTGTTCGCTTCGCTCCCCGGAACAGGCTGCAGCCCGCTCCTCAACCAAACGTTAAGCGCCACCAAACAAACCCAAACACCGGAGTTAACTTGAAGATTTTAAAAAGAAAGTGGAGTCAAATAAGCCACATCCACAACACTGATGCCGTTAAGTCATTGTATATGTGGCTGTTTATCGTACCCATATTGGTCAAAGCGCTCAGCGAAGTCCCCTCACACGTAAACTTCCTTGTCGCAGGCCAGATCATCCCCATTAAAATGGAATTACCATTTTCATTTTTCTGCTTTTACTTAAGCGCTTTTTTCTTTGTGTTATCGAATTTGCTTTTTCAAACAAAGTGCCCTCAATTAATAAAAGATCATAGCTCATGGAGAAGCTTCGCGGAACACGGGAAAGGCAAGGAGCATCTTTCTGATTATGTAGACGGCCTTGATGTTTCAGAAGAACTGAAAGAAGCAGGGTGGGATGCTGAATTCACAAACAAACCTGGTGGGCGGTTGCAAGACCAGTTTTGGAAGTTTCATGATTTGGGAGAATGGCAGACGCCAAAATCTAGAGCTATGGCTATTGGATTCACCTATTTGGCATTTATCTTTATGGCCTGGGTCATCATCCAGAACTTGCTAACCGTTGCAAAATACGCACTTCTTCACTAGACCATCAATTAAAGCCTTGTAAGCATCTATGACAAAAAGCATAAGGGTGACACTTAACAATTGAGGGAGCGGGGACGTATTTTTTTAATAAACAAATCCCTTTTCCGTTGGTTATTGCGTAGGTCGGAGGGCTGTCCACGGTACTGATGCTGAGGGACAGCTTCTGGCCGATAGCCGCCGGTCGCGGAGGCCAGCGACGAGCCAAAGCTGACGTTGACGTTGACGTTGACGTTGACGAGGCATTGTCGCTAAGGCGAAGAACCTGGCAAGGGCTCTTTTCGGACCAAGCAACGCCGAGTGCGATGGAGTACGGAATGGTCTGTATTTATGTGAGCGACACACCCACGGCGGCGATGAGAAGACACAAAACGCTCATTGTAAAAAGTAGAAAAAGCACTACCTTTTTGATCATGTTGTACCCGCCTCCAAATGCTGAGTAGAGCCGACCGCTCGCCTACGACTGCCTCGGTCGATAGTGAGTTGCGGTCGCGATGGTGTTTTCCAATTGAGCCAACGTGTAAGGCTTTTGTAGGAAAGTCGCTGATAGCGGGATCAACTGCTCGTCCACAGAGTAACCAGAGACGAGTATCGAAGGAATGGAAGGCCATCGTTCGTTCGCCATGCGTATAAATTCGGTGCCTTGCATCCCTCTAGGCAAACCTTGATCCGCGATGATGAAGGCGCAATCACCTTCAATATGTACAAGGTAGCTCAGTGCATGAATGGCGTTGTCGAAACCTGCCGAGGCATATCCAAGCTCCGCCAATAATTCCTTCAAGAGCATCCGAACAACCGGCTCGTCCTCGATAACAATTACGAGCCCAAGCGTAGGCTGCCCGTATTTCCAATCTACGCTCACGCTGGTGTTCCTCATGCGGATTGCCGGTGGCTCAGATAGGTTGAGTGTAAGCGCTTTTTTTAAGGTGCAGGGCGGCAAAAGAGGTGGTTTTGGAAGGGTACGGGGCGCTTTGTAAAATGGATTTAACCGGTGCTGACGGGCCGCTTCTGGCCGTTTTCCTACCTGTCACGGCTAACAAAAATCGACCCAAAGCGGACATCAACGATGGGCTGTTCGAGCATAGTTAGATGGTCGTAGCGGAAACTGGATGCAATTTTTCGTCAAACTCATTAAGTGAGACGAATGTAACGGTCTGTAGCGTGTCCAGCGATCTCAAGTGCTGACGATACTGCTCCAATAGGTTTGCGCGGGCTTCCAAGGAGATGTACGGCACGTGATACGCCACAAAGGTCGGCAACACAGCCATTCCGGTATACGCCAGCGTGCCACGTAGGATGGGCTTGAGCATATCGTTGAGTTCACCGTGCACGCCGTCCTTGACCAACATGTGAGGTTGACCGCCGATGGTGATGGCAAGCATTGCTTTTTTGCCAGCCAGACCTCCCTGGTCGTAGAAGCGCTTACCGCCGTAGCAAACACCGGAAATAAGTACCCGGTCTATCCAGCCCTTCATGATCGCTGGCATCGAGAACCAATAAATTGGGAAGTTGAAAATCACAAGATCAGCTTTGAGTAACTTGTCCAACTCGTCTTGGATATCGGGTGCGAGCGTGTTCTGCGAGTGATTGTGACGCTGCTCCAAAGCATAGATCAGGTACTCAGGATTGGCGCGGCTGCCAAAGTCGGCGGCGCTGGCGATTGGATTCCATCCCATGGCATACAGGTCAGAAACCTCAACGGAGTGTCCTTGTGCCAGTAGTTCTTGGACCGCGAGATTCTTCATGGCTGCGTTAAACGACTGCGACTCGTTGTGTGCCTGGACAATAAGGATATGCATTGGTCAGCTCTCCAATGAACTTGAGTTGGCTTCCTCGGTAGTCTGTTTCATATCCTACGAGGACTCCCCCCCCATGGATGGGGGGCAAAGAGACGATTCAGTCGATCGGCATAGCTCGTGGAAACGACGAAAGCTCATTCCGCAATTCTTTTGGAGTCCTCGATTTTATTGGGTTCCAGGTACTGTAATTTTCGGAGCTGGCGGAAAAATATGAATCATAAATGCATGATTTATAAAGATATGTATGCGGACTTAAAATCCCCCGCTCGTAAGGGCGTGCCGGTTCGATTCCGGCTTCGGGCACCATACATATCAAAGGCCTGCATGAGTTTTCTCATGCGGGCCTTCGTCGTTTCTGCTCCGTGATTTTTTGACAGGCAATCTCGTCGACCTCAAACCTGGTGCTGCCAGACGCCCGACGCTGCGGTACGCCGAACATAATCGCTGAAGTCTCGCGCGGGCCGGCCCAGTGCGCGCTGAACGCCGTCGGCCAGTGGTGTGTTGCGTCCGTCGAGCACCGTCGTGAAGAGATACAGCACCAGGTCAATCAGCTCGGCTGGAAGTTGTGCCTGTTCCAGTGCCTGACGATAGTCTTGCGACGGTACAGCGGCGAAACGGATCTCGCGCCCAGTCCCTTGAGCGATCTCATTGACCGCCTCGGCAAAGGTCAGTGCCCGTGGCCCGGTCAACTCATAGAGTTGGCGTGAGTGCCCCGGTTGGGTCAGCGCCTTGACAGCTATTTCTGCAATGTCCTCCACATCGACAAAGGGCTCCGCGATATAGCCGACGGGCAGGGCCAGTTCTCCTTCCAGAATGGGCTCCAGAAAATGCGCCTCGCTGAAATTCTGGAAGAACCAGCTGGCCCGCAGGATCGTCCAGTCGACACCGCTGTTCTGTATGACGCGTTCGGCTTGTTCCGCTTCGACTTCGCCGCGCCCGGACAGCAGAACCAGTTTGCCGACGCCGCTGTTGACGGCCAAGTCGGTAAACGCCTGGACCGTATCAAGGGCGCCCGGTACGGCTAGGTCCGGCTGGTAGGAAATATAAACCGCGTGAACGCCATCAAGCACTGCATCCCAGGTCGTCCGGACTTCCCAGTCGAAGGGTGGATTCGCCTCGCGAGATCCCAGGCGCACAGGCCGGCCGGCAGCTTTAAGATGCTGGGTGATCCTGCGCCCGGTTTTACCGGTCGCACCGAGAACGAGGATGGTGTGTTGTTCGGTTTTCATCGCGTTCATCTCCATCGGATTAATGTGAGTGATACTCACGTTAAAAGATGATAATCCCTCATGTTCTGCCGTCAACCCATGTAAGACAGGAAGCCGACGTACGGATGCAACCGCTTGGGGGTATTCATGGCTGGTGCTAAGGTGAGTGCTTGTCATGTTATTAACGGGAATCACGCCAGTGCCAAAGAAAGTCGCCGCCGGGCTCGAGCCATCTGTTTCAGAGCCGACCCGCCGCAATCCCACGCAACAACGCAGTCGCGAGCGGCAGGAGCGAATTCTGGTGGTGGCGACGCAACTGATCGCGACCAAGGGCAGCGACCAGGTAAAAATGAGCGAAATTGCCGAACGCTCGGAGATCTCGATCGGATCGCTTTATCAGTACTTCCCTGACAAGAGCTCGGTCATTCGCACGCTAGCCGAGCGCTATAACGCTGCAAGCCGTCGTTGTATCGAAGAGGCATTGGTGGCGGTTCAGGATGCCCAAGGGTTGGCGGATGCCTATTCGAACCTGCTGGACCAGTATTACGAAATCGTTCAGGCCGAACCTGCGATGCGTGATATCTGGTCAGGCATGCAGGCAGACAAGCAGCTGCTGGCGTTGGAGCTGGAGGAGAGTCGTGCGGCGGGCGGCTTACTGGCTGATGCGATGTTGCGGGTGTTTCCAGGCAGCGATATTCAGCGGGTTACGGATTCTGCCTTTCTGATCTGGCAGCTCGGTGAAGCGACCGTGCGCCTGGCTATTTCTTGTGCGCCCGAAGAGGGGCGGAGGTTGTTTGAAGCGTTCAAGCGAATGTCGCTCGCTGAAATCATGGAGCCGGAGAACACCTGCGATTCATCGACAGAACTGTCAGGGCTAATCCCCTGTGGGAGCGAGCTTGCTCGCGATGACTGAAGGTCAGTCACATCAATGTTGAATGTGCTGCCCTCATCGCGAGCAGACTCGCTCCCGCATGAGATCTTTCTTGGCGCAGTTTTAAACGAAAGGCTGGCCGGTAAAACCACGGGGTAAGCGTTGCAACCCGGCCATGGCGGTAAGCCGTTCTACCCAGGCTGCGCGCCAGTCGTTGGCGGTGTGGGTGACTTTGGCCTTGCGTGCAGCACGACGTGCTGCGTTGCGTTCGTCTTTGCGCGCATCCTTGAACGCGTCGGTGTTTCGGCAGCTTCTGCACTTTACGCGGGTCAATTCGCTGGTTGAGGTGAGATTGCTGCCTTTATGACCGCAGGCCAGATGCCCGCTGACTTTGAAGTGAGTGACCATGGAACGTCTCCTTTGCGACGTGTGATCGTTTGACCTCCAGCTGACGACGACGTTCGTTGGCTGCCCGGCGGGCAAAAAAAAGGTCTGCATGCGGGCAGACCAGGGGTATTACTTCAAAGGAGTGCCTCACTGTAAGGCGTGTGTTGTGAACATTACGTGAAAAGACGGTCGCAAAAAAAAGCCCAGCGCCGGGCCGGGTGGGGGTGCAGCAAAAGATAATCAGACAGGCACGAACACGGTGACGATGAAGTCGCCGTTCATACTCCCTGAATCAGGCCCTTTCTCGAATCGCGCGTCCAGATCGAATCATCTGAACCGCGGAAGAGGCGGGTCGACAGGTTTTAACGAAGACAGGGTGTTTCGAATCAGTGGCGCGTCTTTCTCGATGTCGTTCAGGCGGTCACGAATTCTGAGGGCTGTCGGGTGCCCTCCTTGATGATCTACCCAGTCGGCAATCTCCTTGCATGCAGCGGCAAGTCGAGCCTGACGGGAGTCGAGCAGGGTGAGCAGGGTGGTGATGGACTCTTTTTCGGACATGGAAAACACCTCCGTTCAAGAAACCTGACAAATAGCAGCAAAAAGCCCGCTGGGTGCGAGCTTTCTGCCGATGGGGTCGCTGGTCCTTCAGCTGTTTTCAGTATAGACCCGGACTTCAGGCTTGTCGGGCCGTCAGTTGTGACCTGGCATTGAGCTGCCGGCATTCACGTCCGGCGTCTTCTTCACGCTCGTATCCATCACCGATGAAGCCCTGGGTGCGGGTGTCGGCGATGCGATACCAGACTTCGGCGTCAGGTGGCGGGTGGCCGGCTTCTCCGGCCCGGCGGCCATGAATGATGATCTTGTTGCAACGCTTCACAACGAAAATGTCTTCCATGGCGTCACCGCAGCTGATTCATGTCCACATCAACTATAGAAGTTCTTTGTGATCGTGCAAAAAAAAATGGACGGTCAGTTCGTCGGTTCGGCCGCCACGATCATCTTTTCCAGAAACATGGCCAGGCCGACTTCCTCCGCTCTGAGCCCTTTACGCAGCCTCGGCCGAGGCAGTTCGGCCAATGCGCCGAGCATAAAACCTTCGAGTACTGCCGGGTGGATGTAGCACTTGCGGCACACTGCGGGGGTGTTGCCGAGTTGCCTGGCAACGTTCTTGACCATCTCCACCACATGTCGCTTCGCGTCCGACTCAGGCTCCCACTGCAACTCGCGCAGCACCGACAATGCCAGCGCGCTGCCCGCCCAGGTGCGGTAATCCTTGGCCGTAAAGTCAGCACCGGTGAGGGTTTGCAGGTAGGCATTGACGTCTGAAGAGCTGACGGTGTGCCGTTCGCCATTTTCGTCCAGATACTGGAAGAGGTCTTGCCCGGGAATTTCCAGGCAGCGCTTGATGATTCGCGCCAGGCGTCGGTCTTTCACTGTGATCTGGTGCTCGACACCACTCTTGCCGCGAAACTGGAACAGGATTGCACTGCCGTTGACCTCGACGTGACGGCTGCGCAGGGTGGTCAGGCCATAGGAGCGATTTTCCCGCGCGTACTGCGTGTTGCCAACTCGAATCAGCGTCGCATCAAGCAAGGTAATCACGGTGGCCATGACTTTATCTCGGCTGAAACCCGGAGCGTCCAGCAGTGTTTCAAGCTGTTTGCGCAGTTTCGGCAATGCCAGGCCAAAGTCCCGCAGCCGCGAGTATTTGTCGGCATCGCGCACTTCGCGCCAGCGCGCGTGATAACGGTATTGCTTGCGACCGCGAGCGTCACGTCCGGTGGCTTGCAAGTGGCCACGCGGGTCGGCGCAGATCCACACATTGGTATAGGCCGGCGGCACGGCAAGGGCGTTGAGACGCTTGATTTCGTCGGGATCGGTAATGCGCTGGCCCGCAGGATCGAAATAGCAGAATTTGCCACGCAAGAGTTTGCGGGTGATTCCAGGCTGCGTGTCATCAACATAGTGCAGGTCGGGTGGCAGCACATCGGGCAGCGCGGTATCGGACATGGCGAGAGATCCTTGGCGACGAAGTCAGGGGGCCTGTACAGCCATTGACCGCGCCCGCTCGCCGTGGTGCCGACGAATTTACGCCAGGACGGCTACCGCTTTGATCTGCGCCCAGAGTTGCTGGCCGGGGTGCACGCCCAATTGATCCCGGGAGTAGCGAGTGATGCGTGCCAGCAGCGGCGTGCCGGCAGCATTCAGGCGGATCAGCACGTGGGCGGCGTTATCGGCGCCGATTTCACTGATCACCGTCACCGGCAAGCGATTGAGGATGCTGCTGTGCTCGACGCCTTGCAGGCTCAGGCTGACATCCCGTGCCTGGACCTTGCAACGCAGTGCCTGGCCTTGGGTCATCGGAGCGTGCGCCACCCGAATGCTCAGGTCGGTATTGGGCAGTTGCAGCGTCAGCAACTGATAGTGCGGGTCATAGGCGCTGACATGGCCTTCAATCACCACGCCCGCATCGTCGCCCAGCGCCAGGGGCAAATCGAGACGCGCCAGGGTTTCGCCGATGGGACCGCTGGCCAGCGCCTTGCCGTTGCTGAGCAGGACGATGTGGTCAGCCAGTCGGGCGACCTCATCCTGTGAGTGGCTGACGTACAGCACCGGGATGTCGAGTTCATCGTGCAGACGTTGCAGATAAGGCAGGATTTCGTTTTTGCGCTGGCTATCGAGCGCCGCCAACGGCTCGTCCATCAGCAACAGTTTGGGGCTGGTGAGCAGCGCACGTGCGATGCCGATTCGTTGCCGTTCGCCGCCGGAAAGGTGCTGCGGATGGCGGTCCAGCAGATGACCAATGCCCAACAGTTCAGTGGCATGCGCCATGTCGACCCGGCGTTGCTGCTTTGGGATTCGCTTCAGGCCGAACTCCAGATTGGCCAGCACCGAGAGGTGAGGAAACAGGCTGGCCTCCTGAAAAACATACCCCAGTGCGCGTTTATGCGGCGGTACGAAAATCCTCTTGTCGCTGTCCTGCCAGACTTCATCGTTGACCTGAATAAAGCCCTGTTCGGGCCGTTCCAGACCGGCGATGCACCGTAGGCACGTGGTCTTGCCTGAACCGGAATGACCGTAAAGTGCCGTCACCCCGCGGCCGGGCAATTGCAGATCCACCTCCAGGGCGAATCCCGAATAACGCAGTTTCAGGCGCGTATGAATCATCGATCAGCTCCAGCCCGCTTTGGTTTTGCGGCTGGAGTAGAGCGCCAGCAACACGGCAAAGGAAAACACCAGCATCGCCCCGGCGAGCCAGTGTGCCTGGGCGTACTCCATGGCTTCCACGTGATCGTAGATCTGCACCGAGACTACCCGGGTTTTGTCGGGAATGTTGCCGCCGATCATCAGCACCACGCCGAACTCGCCGACGGTGTGGGCGAAACCGAGAATGGCCGCGGTGATGAAGCCGGGTCGAGCCAGCGGCAGTATCACGCTGAAGAAGGTGTCCCAGGGATTGGCGCGCAAGGTGGCGGCCACTTCCAGCGGGCGAGTGCCGATGGCGGAAAAAGCGTTTTGCAACGGCTGGACCACGAACGGCATCGAGTACAGCACCGAACCGATCACCAGCCCCGCAAAACTGAAGGTGAGCGTGCCCAGCCCCAGCGACTGGGTGAAATGGCCGACAAAGCCGTTAGGCCCCAGCGCCAACAACAAATAAAAGCCAATCACCGTGGGCGGCAAGACCAGGGGCAGGGCGACGATCGCCCCGACCGGGCCGCGCAACCAGGATTGGGTGCGCGACAGCCATAGCGCAATCGGAGTGCCGATGATCAACAGGATAACTGTCGTCAGGGACGCCAGTTTCAGGGTCAGCCAGATGGCGGAAAAATCGGCACTCGTCAGCGTCATTTAGAGTTGGTAACCGTAGGACTTGATAACAGCGGCGGCTTTCGGCCCCTTGAGGTAGTCAACCAGCGCCTTGGCGGCCGGGTTGTCCTTGCCCTTGTTGAGGATCACCGCGTCTTGTTTGATCGGGTCGTGCATATCGGCTGGAACGATCCAGGCCGAACCGCCGGTGACTTTGCCGTCTTTGTAGATCTGCGACAAGGCCACGAAGCCGAGTTCAGCGTTGCCGGTCGAAACGAACTGATAGGCCTGGGTGATGTTCTGGCCTTCAACGATCTTGTCCTTGACCTTGTCGGTCAGGCCCAGTTTGGCCAGCACCTGAGTGGCTGCCAGGCCATAAGGCGCAGCTTTGGGGTTGGCGATGGAGAGGTGCTTGTAGTCGTTCTTTTTCAGCACATCGCCCTTGGCATCGACGTAACCCTCCTTGGCGGACCACAGTGCCAGCGTGCCGATGGCGTAGGTGAAGCGTGAACCCTTGACGGTGTCGCCTTCTGTTTCGAGTTTTTGCGGGGTGGTGTCGTCTGCCGAGAGGAACACTTCGAATGGCGCGCCATTCTTGATCTGGGTGTAGAACTGGCCGGTTGCACCGAAGGAGGTGACCAGTTTGTGCCCGGTGTCTTTCTCGAAATCGGCTGCGATGGCCTGGATCGGCGCGGTGAAGTTGGCGGCGACGGCCACCTGGACTTCGTCCGCCTGGGCAGACGCGAAAGTGAAGACGGCGAGAAGGCTTGCGAGACAGGTCGGGGCAAAACGTGAGGCACGCATGGTCATGAAACGGCTCCGTGATAGGCGAATGCAACGAGGGAGTAAAACGCTGTATATCGGAATATATAGCGAAATGCCTGCAAACGGAATGTGTCGGTACTGAGTTTGCGCGGGACCTGTTGCCCGTGGCGAGGGGATTTATCCCCGTTGGACTGCGAAGCAGCCCCCTGTGTCCGTTCAAACAGTGAGCTGTCAGGATTGACGACTGCTACGCAGCCGAACGGGGATAAATCCCCTCGCCACAAGGCTGCTGCTACAACAGCGTGCGTTACCGGTGAAGCAACTTGGTCAGGCCTTCCTCCGCCAAACGCCGAGTCAGCTCCGCCGTGCTCATTTCAACGCCCAACGTGAATGCCTGCCCGGCCCAGAGATTGCTGAAATCCGCTTCACCCTTGGCGCGCAACGGCATCAACGCACCGCCCGCCAGAGGAAAGGCCGGTGCTTTATCACTCATGGGTCCGATTTCACGCATCACCCGATTGAGGATCCCTCGTGCCGGACGACCGGTGAAAAGATTGGTCACTGCCGTCTCGCTTTCCTTGGCCGTGCGCAACGCTTTGTGGTGAGACGCGCTGACCTTGGCTTCCGGCGTGAACAAATACGCCGTCCCCACCTGCACCGCTGAAGCGCCCAACAGAAAAGCTGCCGCCACCCCCCGCGCATCACTGATGCCGCCTGCTGCAATCACCGGCACTTTCACCGCATCGACGACCTGAGGCACGAGGGCGAATGTGCCCACCTGGCTGCTCAAGTCATCGCTGAGGAACATGCCGCGATGTCCGCCTGCCTCGTAGCCCATGGCGATGATCGCGTCGCAGCCATGTTGTTCCAGCCAGATGGCTTCTTCGACGGTGGTCGCCGAGGAGAGAATTTTTGCCCCGGTGGCTTTCACCCGATCCAGCAGCGATTTTTCCGGCAGGCCGAAGTGAAAACTGACGACTTCGGGGCGGAATTCTTCGAGCACTTCGCAAGCGGCGTTATCGAAAGGCGCGCGATTGGATACCGGTGTGGGCGCCTCGAAATCGACGCCCAGTTCCCGATAGTACGGCTCCAGCAAATGCTTCCAGTCCCGAGCCCGTTGCTCATCGGCGGCTGGCGTCTGGTGGCAAAAATAGTTGATGTTGAACGGCCGCTGGCTGTGTTGGCGGATCGTCTTCAGCTCTTCGCGCAGTTGTTCGATGCTCAGCATCGCGGCGGGCATCGAACCCAGGCCGCCGGCGTTACTCGCGGCGATGACCATGGCCGAGCCGGTAGCGCCCGCCATGGGAGCCTGGATGATCGGCAGTTCGATGCCGAGCAGGTCAAGAATGCGGGTGTCTGGCCATTGGCTCATTTCAATGATTCTCCGACGGGTAGAACCGGTTTTTTACCAGCAATGTCCGACGCAGGGCCAGTCGACTTTTGTATCCGGGACGTTTTCCGGTATTCCAGGACCACAAAAAAAAGCGTAGCCGCACGTCATGGATACGCCCGGCGCTTTGGCGGTTTAGCTTAAAGTCTTGTACGGCGAGATGTTTCTTTGTGGTATTTCAATGGCCTCACCACCAGATTGATTCCATTGAGAGGCGATGATGTTCAACGGTATTTTGATCGACAAAGACGACAGCGGTTATCGGGCCACACTGCAAGAGATCAATGACGATCAACTGCCCGAGGGCGATGTGACGGTGCACGTCGCGTATAGCACGCTGAACTTCAAGGACGGGCTGGCGATCACCGGCAGCAGCCCGGTGGTCAGGAAGTTCCCGATGGTGCCGGGGATCGATCTGGCCGGTACGGTCGAAGGCAGTGATCATCCAGACTACAAGGTCGGTGATCAGGTCCTGCTCAATGGTTGGGGTGTGGGCGAAGGGCACTGGGGCGGACTGGCGCAAAAAGCGCGCCTCAAGGGCGACTGGCTGATTCCACTGCCCAAGGAATTCACCGCGGCTCAAGCGATGGCAATCGGCACGGCCGGTTACACGGCGATGCTGTGCATCCTGGCACTGGAACATAACGGTGTCACGCCTGAGCAGGGCGATGTCCTGGTCACCGGCGCCAACGGCGGCGTAGGCAGTTTCGCCATCGCGCTGCTGAGCAAGCTTGGCTATAACGTTGTAGCGTCGACGGGCCGCACCTCTGAACACGAGTACCTCAAGCAATTGGGTGCCAGCGAGATCATTGATCGCGCCACGCTGTCCGAGCCGGGTAAACCGCTGGCCAAGGAACGGTGGGCGGCGGTGATTGACTCGGTCGGCAGCCACACGCTGGCCAACGCTTGCGCCAGCACCAAGGCCAATGGCACGGTCGCCGCCTGTGGTCTGGCACAAGGCATGGACTTTCCGGCCTCCGTCGCCCCGTTCATTTTGCGCGGCGTGACGTTGGCCGGGATCAACAGCGTGACCCAACCCAAAGCCAAGCGGGTGGAAGCCTGGAGTCGGCTGGCCAAGGATCTGGATTTCGCGTTGCTGCCACTGATCAGCCATGAAATCGGCTTGAGCGAAGCCATCGACGCCGCGCCGCGGTTGCTCGCCGGGCAATTGCGTGGGCGGGTTGTTGTCGATGTGAATCGCTAAATTACACGGTCTCGCGTTCCAGCAACTGACGCTTGCGCTCGACACCCCAGCGATAGCCCGAGAGGTTGCCGTCGCTGCGCACTACGCGGTGGCACGGAATCGCCACCGCCAGGCTGTTCGCGCCGCAGGCCTGGGCCACGGCGCGCACGGCTTTGGGCGCGCCGATACGCTGGGCGATATCGGCGTAGCTGGCAGTGCTGCCCGCTGGAATCTCCCGCAACGCCTGCCAGACCCGTTCCTGAAACGCCGTACCGCGCACGTCCAGCGGCAAGTCCAGGCCAATCGCCGGGGCTTCGATAAAACCGACAACCTTGGCAATCAATTGCTCGAACTCGTGATCGGCGCCAATCAGATTCGCACGCCGAAACTTGTCTTGCAGATCACAGACCAACTGATGCGGATCATCTCCCAACAGAATTGCGCAAACGCCGCGTTCACTTTGCGCCACCAGGATCGCGCCCAGCGAACACTGGCCAACGGCAAAACGGATGTCGTTGTTCTGGCCCTCCGCACGGTAATCACCGGGCTTCATGCCCAGCAGATGGTCCGCCGATTCGTAGAAGCGACTGTTGGAGTTGAAGCCGGCGTCATACAGGGCCTCCGTGACCGAGCCGCCGTCGGCCAGGCGTTCGCGCACTTTGCGTGAGCGATGGGCGCTGGCGTACCCCTTGGGTGTCAGCCCGGTCACGGCTTTGAACACGCGATGGAAATGGAAGCTGCTCAGGCCCGCTGCCTGCGCCAGTTCATTTAACGCAGGCGGATTTTCGGCGGACTCGATGTGGCGGCAGGCGGCAGCAACGGTTGCCGCGTGTTGTGCGGCGACGTCGCTTTGATCCTTTGTGGCCCGTTTGCTCGGACGATAACCGGCTGCCCGGGCTTGTTCCGCCGTGTCGAAAAATTCGACATTTTGCGGTTTCGGCAAGCGCGCCAGGCTGCTGGGGCGGCAATAGATTCCGGTGGTTTTCACGGCATAGACAAACTGCCCGTCGGCGCCGGGATCCCGTGCAACGACGGCGGCCCAGCGAGGATCATCCTCGGTGGCAATGTTTGTCGAATGAGTTGTCATGGCTTCATGTCCGTTGACCCGTTTTTTACAGATTAACCAGCCCGCAGCACCGCTGCACTCCGAGTCTTGCGGTTGAATTCGAGGGCTTCATCCGGCGGTTCGAAAGGTGAAGTTGATCCTTTGTTCGCCCAGACGCGGGTGATGGCCGTCCTTGATCGGCAAGACGCCGTGATAACGCAAACGATCGACGCCACCCCAGACCACGATATCGCCATGCAGCAACGGTATGCGCTGGCTTTTATCGCTCCGTTCGAACCCGCCGAACAGGAACATGGCAGGCAATCCCAAGGACACTGACACGATCGGTGCGGCGTAGGAACCTTCGTTCTTGTCCTGATGCAATGACATCTTGGCGCCGGGGACATAGCGGTTGATCAGGCAGGAATCAGGGACAAAATCTGCAAAGCCCGCTTCCCTTGCCGCCGCTTGTGCCAGTTCGAAAAACACGTCGGGCATCTCGGGCCAGGGTTGCCCGGTCTGTGGGTCATTGCGCGTGTACTGGTAGCCGCTGCGGTCAGTGGTCCAGCCCCAGGTGCCGCAACTGCTCAAGGCCACCGACATGGTAAAGCCGCCGGGTGTGACCATCTGCCGGAACGGTGCGGCCGTCAGAACCGCTTCCAGTGCCGGCAGCAACTGCTCCAGCCGGGGCAGGGCAAAGCCGCGCAAGACGCAGGACTGTTCACCGATCTGCTCGCGCCTGGGCTCCTGCTCGGGTTCGGCATCGGCAAACAGATCGAAGGTGGTCGGGCTCATGGGGTCATAACGCATCGTGAAAGATGATTCCAAGGGTATGCCGTTTTCCGCTATGCAGGCGACTCACGCCGTGACGCATCGTCACTCGGTAATAGCCACGAACTCCTTTGACCGGGCGCTGGCTCACGGCAAAGATCACACCATCGCCTTTCTTCAGGCCAATGACCTGCGGGCGTGACTGCATCCGCGGGCGTTGTTCGGTCAGCACAAACTCGCCGCCGGTGAAATCTTCGTCCGGTTCTGACAGAAGAATCGCCACCTGCAGCGGGAACACGTGTTCGCCGTACAGATCCTGATGCAAACAGTTGTAGTCCTGCGGGCCATATTGCAGCAATAACGGCGTCGGGCGCTCCTGACCGGCGGCATGGCAGCGTTGCAGAAATGCTTCGTGGGTGTCGGGGAAGCGGACGGGCAAGTCCATGCATTCGTACCAGCGGTTGGCGATCGGCACCAGTCGAGGGTAGAGCGCGCTGCGCAAGCGGGCGACCGTGTCCGGCAAGGGGTATTTGAAATACTTGTACTCGCCCCGGCCAAAACCGTGACGGGCCATCATCACTTGAGAGCGAAAGGGCGCTGGCTGGGCGTAGAGGGCGCTGACTTCATCACACGCCTGCGCACTCAACAGCGACTTGATGACGGCGCAGCCATCCTGATCGAGTTGTTGCTCCAGGGCTGCCCAGTCCAGCGCCTCGAAGGTGTGCTCGCTCATCGTTGAGCCTCGCGATCCAGCAACTGCCGTTTGCGCTCCAGTCCCCAGCGATAACCGCCAAGGTTGCCGCCCTGGCGCAGCACCCGATGGCAAGGCACGATAACGGCGACCGGGTTGGCCCCACAGGCATTCGCCACTGCCCGAGAAGCGCTGGGTTGACCGAGGCGTTGGGCGATATCGCGGTAGCTGGCGGTTTCGCCGACAGGCAGTTGCCGCAGGACTGCCCAGACCCGCCGTTGAAATACGCTGCCGGTCAGGTGCAGTGGGAGATCGAGTGCGGTGCGTGGGTCTTCGAGGTGGCGCAGTGTTTGCTCCAGGGCCGGCATCAAACCCTCATCGCGCTGCGGGGTTGGCGGGGCAGGGAAACGCCGCGCCAGATCGCATTCGAGCGTGATCAAGTCGTCGCCCAAAAGGAGCGCGCACAAGCCCTCGGCGCTGAACGCCAGCATCAAGACGCCAAGGCTGCAAGTGCCGCTGATGTAGCGAATCGGGGAAGTAGACATGTTCTGACTCCTTAACCAAAGGTCGAGGTGGCCAGTTTAGGGAGCGCCAAGGGAGTGAACACTCCGGCGCTTGCGGTCGAATTCAAAACGGGCGCGGAGCATGACGTCCTTGTTGTCGCTCCGGGTGCCGGGTTGCGTTACAGCGCTTTGCTGACAGCGATGTCGCTGATGACGACTTCGCTCGAACCATGAATGGCGTCCAGCGCGGCCTTGGCTTCTTCTTCGGTGCCGTTTTCGAGCTGGGCAAATTCGAAACGGCGTTCGCCGTTGAGTTTGTATTTGATGACGTACTTGGTCGTTTGGGCCACGGTCATACCTGCTTTTATTCGTGTGGGAACGTCACTCAGCTCAGTTTCGTGCTGGAACGACGGATGATCTTGATCGAGTGCGTAAGTGTCGGTTTGCGGGTCACGCTGATCGGCCGGCGGTTGACCGTGTCGATGGTGATGTTCCAGAAACCGGTGCTCGGCGCAGTAATCCGGGCCGGGAAAGTATCGAACGCACCGCCGTGATAAGTGTGACGGCCGCCGTTCTTGAAGCTGCGGAAGTTGGCGTCGTTCATCAAGCGGATGTTGCATGTTTGGGAGCACTGGATGACGACGATGTCGTCTTCATTGAGGTGCTCGCGCTGGTGAATAAATTTCATGAGGCGCCTCCAGAAGGGCTTTTTCTACAAAATCAAAACGATAGCATGGGCGATTGGCGCAGTTTATCAGCCCGAACAGGTTATTATCCGGTCGTCGAGGTTCGCTTTGACAATTAAAAACAGTTATTCGGAATTCTATGAGCGATAAACGCAGCGAGCCTCGGAGAAAATCAGCATTTGTGCTGTCGGAGGGTCTTTATCGGAGGTTTTGTATGAAGTGGGGTGTGTTGGTCTTGCCGTTGGCATTGGTAGTGAGTGGCTGTGCGAGTGTCTCGCAGATTAACGAGACGCTGCCTACCATGAACGTGATCTCAGGCAAAAAGCCCAATGAATACGCGCAATGCCTGGTTGAAAAACTGGCTGACAGTCGTGGCGCCCTACAACTGGAGTCGCACAAGGACGGGATGCGCGTGATCGTGCCGGCGAAATTCTCGTCGGCCCCGGCAGCCGTGTTTGACATTGAAGACCGCTCGGGTGGCAGCGGTATCAAGCTGCACGAGCGTATGTCCAATGTGCCGGTGCGTCCTAAAGACGTGCAGAAAGCCGCCAATGCCTGCATTTCCGGCTGATAGACTGGCCACTGTTCATACCGATGCCGTCAAAGCCATGCTTTGACGGCATTGTCTTTTCTGGAGTCGAGCATGAAGCGAGAACATTTACGGGAATGCCATGCAGAGGGACTGATCTCTGCCACCCACGTCATTCAAAATCCGGCGAACCCCGGGGAATGGATCGTGTTTTTCAAAAAAAGCGCCGGGCGCAGTTATTTCCTGGTGGACGATAACGATGAGGTCGAATCGTTTGGCCGTCTCGACGATTTGATCGAGACCGTGCGCGGCCTCGGAATCAAATTTGCGGAAATTCACATGTAGGGCAGGGTGCCCTACTTGCAGACCACCACGACACTGCGGTTCTTGAAGTTGCCGACATCGACTCCCAGGGTTTTGTCGCTTTCCTTGAGGGAGGGCGTTCCGTCGGTACCGACGATCCGGTAGCCGGTGCCCGCGCAAGAGGCATCGGCTTTTTCGTAGCACGTGGCCCAGGAATTGGCTTCGCCGGAGCAGTCGATTGCCAGGCCTTGTTCACCATTGTTCAGGTAGGTTGTTTCGGAGGTGGCGCAACCGGTCAGGGCCAGGATCGCGATCAGGGGCAAAAATTTAGTCATGTCGTTGTCGTCGTCAGGATGATGGGGCTAAGCCTGTGACAGCGCAGGCAGCAAAAGGTTATAGCGAATGGCCACTTGTTTGCACCCCGCCACAAAAAAGCCCTGCTGGATGGCAGGGCTCTGCGAGTGCCGCAGGAGATCAGTCCTGACTCTTGCCGCGTCGCTTCGGCGCGGGGGGTGTGTAGTCGAGCACCGACGCCACTTCAATCGCCATCGCTTCGCTGGGTAACGGCCCGGAAACATCTTCGCCATTTGCGGCGGTAATGTGCCACTGGCCATCTTTTCCTTTGTCGACCGTGTACCCGTTGATGATTTTTGCTACGGTCATCTATCTGTCTCGTTCACTGGTTCAAAGTCGCCATGATACCGGCAAATGCTCGCATTGGGGGGCGATAAGCGTATGGTGGTCCAGTTTGTCGGCCTCTTTGAGCTACGCTGATTTGACCGCGTGAAAATGCGGATGGAACTATCCGCGGGAATATTTCTCTATGATGGCATCGGTTAGCCAGCGCGGGGCATTGTAAGGTGCGCGCCGCCTGATTAGACTGCGCCGAAACTCGTACACACAGCCCTTTCAAGGACTTATATGATCAAGAAATGCTTGTTCCCAGCAGCCGGTTACGGTACTCGCTTCCTGCCAGCGACTAAAGCCATGCCCAAAGAAATGCTGCCGGTGGTAAACAAGCCACTGATCCAGTACGGCGTCGAAGAAGCACTGGACGCTGGTTTGACTGAAATCTCCATCGTCACCGGTCGCGGCAAACGCGCCCTGGAAGACCACTTCGACATCAGCTACGAGCTGGAAAACCAGATCAAGGGCACCGACAAAGAGAAATACCTGGTCGGTATCCGCAAGCTGCTCGACAACTGCTCGTTCTCCTACACCCGCCAGACCGAAATGAAAGGCCTGGGCCACGCGATTCTGACCGGTCGCCCACTGATCGGCGACGAACCCTTCGCCGTGGTGCTGGCGGATGACTTGTGCGTCAACCTCGAAGGCGACGGCGTCCTGACCCAGATGGTCAAGTTGTACAAGCAGTTCCGCTGCTCGATCGTTGCCATCCAGGAAGTCGATCCGCAAGAAACTCACAAGTACGGCGTGATTGCCGGTGAGATGATCCGCGATGACATCTACCGTGTTCACAGCATGGTCGAGAAGCCAAAGCCTGAAGATGCACCGTCGAACCTGGCAATCATCGGCCGTTACATCCTGACCCCGGACATCTTCGACCTGATCGAACAAACCGAGCCAGGCAAGGGTGGCGAAATCCAGATCACCGACGCCCTGATGAAGCAAGCCCAGAACGGCTGCGTCATGGCCTACAAGTTCAAAGGCAAGCGTTTCGACTGCGGTGGCGCTGAAGGCTACATCGACGCGACCAACTTCTGCTTCGAGAACTTCTACAAGACTGGCAAGGCTTACTGATAGCGCCTGATCCACTTGTATTGAAAAGCCACCTTCGGGTGGCTTTTTCATTTTCCGCCCCCATATCGCTTGCAGCGCTTGCCCAACGGACGTCTGCAGGTATGCTGGTTGCCTGCCGAGGAGATTGAAAATGGCCTACGATTTTGACCTTTATGTTATTGGCGCCGGTTCCGGCGGTGTACGGGCAGCGCGTTTTGCCGCCGGTTTTGGTGCAAAAGTGGCTGTGGCCGAGAGCCGCTACCTGGGTGGTACATGTGTGAACGTCGGCTGCGTGCCGAAGAAGTTGCTGGTCTACGGCGCGCACTTCGCCGAAGACTTCGATCAGTCTTCGGGCTTTGGCTGGACGCTGGGCGAAGCGAAGTTTGATTGGGCAACGCTGATCGCCAACAAGGATCGCGAGATCAATCGTCTGAATGGCATTTATCGCAACTTGCTGGTCAACAGCGGAGTGACCTTGCATGAAGGCCACGCCAAAATCGTCGACCCGAACACGGTCGAAATCAATGGCGAGCGCCACACCGCTAAAAACATCCTGATTGCGACCGGCGGCTGGCCGCAGATCCCGGAGATTCCGGGCCATGAACACGCGATCAGTTCCAACCAGGCGTTCTTCCTCAAAGAGCTGCCCAAGCGTGTTCTGGTGGTGGGTGGCGGTTACATCGCTGTCGAATTTGCCGGGATCTTCCACGGGCTGGGCGCCGAGACCACGTTGTTGTATCGCGGTGAGTTGTTCCTGCGCGGCTTCGACGGTGCAGTACGCAAGCATTTGCAGGAGGAGCTGACCAAGCGCGGCATGAACCTGCAATTCAACGCCGACATCGAGCGCATCGACAAGCAGTCCGATGGCAGCCTGAAGGTGACGCTCAAGGATGGCCGTGAGCTGGAGGCGGATTGTGTGTTCTACGCCACCGGGCGCCGGCCGATGCTCGACAATCTCGGGCTGGAAAACACCGGCGTCAAACTCGACAAGAAAGGTTTCGTCGAGGTCGATGATCAATACCAGACTGCGGAGCCGTCGATCCTGGCGCTTGGCGATGTGATCGGCCGTGTCCAATTGACCCCTGTCGCTCTGGCTGAAGGCATGGCCGTGGCGCGTCGTTTGTTCAAGCCTGAGCAATATCGCCCGGTGGATTACAAGATGATCCCGACCGCGGTGTTCAGTCTGCCGAACATCGGCACTGTCGGCTTGAGCGAGGAAGAAGCGCGCGAAGCTGGCCACGAGGTGCAGATTTTCGAAAGCCGTTTCCGGCCGATGAAGCTGACCCTGACCGAATGCCAGGAGCGCACGCTGATGAAGCTCGTGGTGGATGCCAAGACCGACAAGGTTCTTGGCTGCCACATGGTCGGGCCGGATGCCGGTGAGATCGCTCAGGGTCTGGCGATTGCCTTGAAGGCTGGCGCAACCAAGCGCGATTTCGACGAAACCATCGGTGTGCATCCTACGGCCGCCGAAGAGTTCGTCACCATGCGCACGCCGGTTGCCGGTTAATCGTTCTTTTCGCTCTCTGATGCGTCTGGCGCTGTTGCAATGACAGCGGCCAGGCGCAGGCTTTCATCGAGGCTCGCCTGAGTCTTGAGCAAATCGATTTCCAGCGCTTTGTTTATCTGCGACTGCTCGTCGACGCTTTGCTTGAGTGACTGACTTTCCAGTAGCGCGGCACGCAAGCGTTCCTGGAGGAGGGTGCGTTCACTGTCGATGCGGTTGACCTGCTCCAGCAGTTGATCCTGACGGCTGTGGGTGTGTTTGAGTTGCTCCTGCAGCAGCCCAAGTTCGCGCAGCGTTCCACGGTTTTCGGTGAGCAAGCGCTCGTTGTCGCGGTGCAGTTGAGTAATTTCGTCCTGACGCACCAATGCGCTTTGCTGGGCCTGACGCAATTCCATCTGAATCTGCTGCACCTGCCCTTCGTGGCGACTCTGCTCCTGCTCGCGCTGTTCCTTGATGGCGTTACGGTAATGCTCCAGTGCATCGCGCGCGTGCAGGTGCTTTTCTTCCAGTGAGCGGATCTGCTCATCCTTGTCTTGCAAGCGTAAATCGAAATCGGCCAGCGCCTGGTTCAGTCCGGCGTTGCGGGTTTGCTCGGTCTGCAGCATGGAGCGGGTTTCGTGCAGCGCTTCGGACTCCTGAGTCAGGGCCAGGCTTTGAATTTCGTATTGCTGGTGCAATTCAGTGTTGGCGTGCCGGGCTTCAGTCAGCTGGATTTCCAGCTCTTTTCGTTGCTGATCGAACTGCGCGCGCGCCTGGTCAATCGGTTCTTGCGCCTGCTCCTTGAGGCGCTGGGCCAGACGCGCCACTAAGCCTGCCAGCTCGTCATCAATGGGTTCTGAGGGCGTTTCGGTGCGTTCGCTGCCGTCATCCAGCTCCTTCAAATAGCGGTGAATGGTGGTTTTTGAGCCGGTATTGCCCATCTCGATCCGTACTGCGTCGATGCTGGGGTTTTCGCCACGGGCGAGGATTGCCAAACGTGCCGCTTGTACCACCGCTTTATTTACGCCGCCACGAGCCATGTGTTCTCCTACGATTTCGTACTGTGGTACATGCCACTAAAGTACGCAGTGTACCATCTTCAATTAGAAGATAAAAAATGTAAGTTCTTGATGCGGGATATACTGGTATTACCCCGTGTGATACACCGAGTGGCCGATTTAACCCCGCTAAAGCCGTACGTTTCTGAGAACTGAGCCCATGACCGATCTGGATCGCTACCTGCAAGCCGCCACCCGCGACAACACGCGTCGCAGCTACCGGGCGGCCATCGAGCATTTCGAAGTAATTTGGGGTGGTTTCCTGCCTGCGACGAGCGACAGCGTGGCGCGTTACCTGGTGGCCCATGCGGGCGTGCTGTCGATCAATACGTTGAAGCTGCGCTTGTCCGCGCTGGCGCAATGGCATAACAGCCAGGGTTTCGCCGATCCCACCAAGTCGCCGGTGGTGCGCAAGGTCTTCAAGGGTATACGGGCGCTGCACCCAGCCCAGGAGAAACAGGCCGAGCCCTTACAGCTGCAGCATCTGGAGCAAGTGGTCGTGTGGCTGGAACAGGAGGCGCACACCGCCAAGGCACAAAACGATCAGCCGGGTTTGCTTCGCGCCAGGCGCGACACGGCGCTCATCTTGCTGGGCTTCTGGCGCGGCTTTCGCAGCGATGAGTTATGCCGCGTACAGATTGAACACGTGCAGGCGAGCGCCGGATCAGGCATCACCCTCTACCTGCCGCGCAGCAAGAGCGATCGCGAGAACCTCGGCAAGACTTACCAGACCCCGGCCCTGCAGCGCCTCTGCCCGGTGAACGCCTACATCCAATGGATTACCGAAGCTGCGCTGGTCCGCGGGCCGGTGTTTCGCGGAATCGATCGCTGGGGCCATTTGAGCGAGGAGGGATTGCACGCCAATAGCGTGATCCCTTTGCTGCGCCAGGCCCTGGAACGTGCCGGCATTTCGGCCGACCACTACACCAGCCATTCCCTGCGACGTGGATTTGCCAGCTGGGCTCATCAGAGCGGTTGGGATTTGAAATCGTTGATGAGTTACGTGGGTTGGAAGGATGTGAAGTCAGCCATGCGCTATGTTGAAGCCAGCCCGTTTCTCGGGATGGCCCGGGTCGCTGAAAAGCCATTGGCGCGCTAGATACCGTTTTCTTCTATTAATACTGTCCGCTAATAGCGAAAACCAATCAGCAGCATGAGCTTTGCCAATGAGCCAGGCGGCGATCGAGTGGGTAGGATTCACCCCATCAACTTATCAACCAAACTTTTCAACCCTGACGGAGAGTCATCGATGCCTATCATCAACAGCCAAGTTAAACCGTTCAAAGCTGACGCCTTCAAAAATGGCGACTTCGTAAAAGTGTCGGACGCTGACCTGAAAGGCAAGTGGTCTGTCGTGTTCTTCTACCCAGCCGACTTCACCTTCGTTTGCCCGACCGAACTGGAAGACCTGGCTGACAACTACGACGCGTTCCAGAAACTGGGCGTCGAGATCTACAGCGTTTCCACTGACACCCACTTTGCCCACGCTGCCTGGCACAACACTTCGCCAGCCATCGGCAAAATCCAGTACACCATGATCGGCGACCCGACTCACGCCATCTCCCGCAACTTCGACGTGCTGATCGAAGATGCTGGCCTGGCTGACCGTGGCACCTTCGTGATCAACCCTGAAGGCCAGATCAAAATCGTTGAACTGAACGATGGCGGCGTTGGCCGTGACGCTTCCGAGCTGCTGCGCAAAATCAAGGCTGCTCAATACGTCGCTGCTCACCCAGGCCAGGTTTGCCCAGCCAAGTGGAAAGAAGGCGAGGCCACTCTGGCTCCGTCCCTGGACCTGGTCGGCAAGATCTAAGTCTGTGAAAGCATCATCAGGGCGGGTTTCCGCACCTAAGTAAGCTGCAACCGCCCTCAAAAACGCCCGGGCGAGATTCGCTCGGGCGTTTTTTTTCGAATCGAATAAAGGAAATCGCCCGTATGTTGGACGCCAATCTTAAAGCCCAGTTGAAGTCATACCTGGAACGGGTCACCCAGCCGATCGAGATCGTTGCCTCCCTCGACGACGGTGCGAAATCCCAGGAAATGCTCGCGTTACTCAAAGACGTTGCCAGTCTTTCCAGCCAAATTACCTTGCTCGATAACGGTGACGACGCACGTAAACCATCGTTCTCGATCAACCGTCCGGGTGCCGATATCAGCCTGCGTTTCGCCGGCATCCCGATGGGCCACGAATTCACTTCGTTGGTGCTGGCCTTGCTGCAAGTCGGCGGCCACCCTTCGAAAGCCAGCGTTGAAGTGATCGAACAGATCCGTTCGCTCAAAGGCGAATTCAACTTCGAGACGTACTTCTCGCTGTCCTGCCAGAACTGCCCGGACGTGGTCCAGGCGCTGAACCTGATGGCGGTACTGAACCCGAACATCCGCCACGTCGCCATCGACGGCGCGCTGTTCCAGGCCGAAGTCGATGATCGTCAGATCATGGCCGTGCCAAGCATTTACCTCAACGGCGTGAACTTCGGTCAGGGCCGCATGGGCCTGGAAGAAATCCTCGCCAAGATCGACACCAGCGGCATCGAGCGCCAGGCCGAGAAAATCAGCGCCAAGGAAGCCTTTGACGTATTGGTCGTCGGCGGTGGCCCGGCCGGTGCTTCGGCCGCGATCTACGCCGCTCGTAAAGGCATTCGCACCGGTGTGGCGGCTGAACGTTTTGGTGGGCAGGTGCTCGACACCATGGCCATCGAGAACTTCATCTCCGTGCAGGAAACCGAAGGCCCGAAACTGGCGGTAGCGCTGGAAGAACACGTCAAGCAATACGACGTCGACATCATGAATCTGCAGCGCGCCGACAAACTGGTGCCGGGCAAGAATGGCGAGTTGCACGAAGTCCACTTCGCCAGCGGCGCGACCCTGAAAGCCAGGACCGTGATCCTCGCGACCGGTGCGCGGTGGCGTGAAATGAACGTCCCGGGCGAGCAGCAATACCGCAACAAAGGCGTGGCGTATTGCCCGCACTGTGACGGTCCGCTGTTCAAAGGCAAGCGCGTGGCGGTGATTGGCGGCGGTAACTCCGGCGTCGAAGCAGCCATCGACCTGGCGGGCATCGTGTCTCACGTCACGTTGCTGGAGTTTGATGTACAGCTACGCGCCGACGCTGTCTTGCAGCGCAAGTTGCACAGCCTGCCGAACGTCACAGTGATCACCAGTGCGCAAACCACTGAAGTGCTGGGCGACGGTCAGAAGGTCAACGGCCTGCGTTACAAGGATCGTCAGTCCGATGAACTGCTTAACGTAGAGCTGGAAGGGATCTTCGTACAGATCGGTTTGTTGCCCAACACCGATTGGCTCAAAGGCACCATCGAACTGTCGCCGCGCGGCGAGATCATCGTCGATGCCCGTGGTGAAACGTCGATGCCGGGCGTGTTCGCTGCCGGTGACGTGACTACCGTGCCGTACAAGCAGATCGTGATTGCAGTGGGCGAGGGCGCCAAGGCTTCGCTGAGCGCATTCGATCACCTGATCCGCACTTCCGCGCCGGCTTAAACGCCAACGCTGAAAACACAAAACCCCATGAGCGATCATGGGGTTTTTTTGTGTTTCACACATTCCCAGGGATTTGTGATGGGATTAGAGCGGGGCCGGCTGGATGATTTCAACCCAGTACGCATCCGGGTCTTTGATAAACGCCAGGCTCTTCATACGGCCATCATTCAGGCGTTTCTGGAAATCGCAGCCCAGCGCTTCGAAACGTTCGCAGGCCGCGCGGATGTCCGGCACAGAGATGCAGATATGGCCGAAACCGCGCGGGTCGGTGTTGCCGTTGTGGTAGGCGAAATCCGCGTCGTTCTCGGTGCCGTGGTTGTGCGTCAGCTCGAGAATGCCAGGGATCGATTTCATCCACTCGGTACGGGCGGCGGCCTCGGCCGGAATCTGGTTTTTATCGACCAGTGCCAGGAAATACAGACTGAATTCGGCTTCCGGGAAGTCGCGTTTTTCCACCAGCGAAAAACCCAGGATGCGCGTGTAGAAATCCAGGGACTGGGTGATGTCCTTGACCCGCAGCATGGTGTGGTTGAAGACGAACTTCTGGGTGGCGGTGTCAGGTTGAGCGGTCACGCCGGGGAAAGTGTTCAATTCGTGCAGGCTCATGGGCCCTCCGGAAAATAAGTGGGGCTAACGAATGGCGACAATGATACGCAACGGCTGGGACATCACCAAACGCAAACAGTCGGCTATTGCCTGACGGACGGGTGAGGCTCAGACTTTACGGTTCAATCCGTGAGTGCTCATTGCAATGATCCGATTCTGTAAATGGACTTTCGTCCTGTTCTGTCTGCTTTCAGTCGTTGCCAGTGCTCATGCGGATGCGCCGGTGGTGACCTGGCCAGAGGGCTGGGTGGTCGAGGCTATTCCGCAGGATGACGCCCATTCAACGGTTTCACGCCAGCGCGCAGTGAAAAACGATGAGGGTGGCACACCGGTGATGGTGATGGAGTTGACCATGACCCAAGTAGAAAGGGGACATCAGGTCAATCTGGAGGGCGTGTTGCTCGAAATGCGCAAGTCGGTGCAGAAGGACTTTTTTCAAGGCGGCTATCAAAGTGTCTGCAACAAAATTCATCCGGCGACCTTGAGCCGCTTATCGGGATTGGAAACTACCTGCACGATTACACAGAATGGTCGACATGTGCTGTCGCAAACATTGGTCGCGGCGGTGGATGTCGATAAGGCCTATGTTCTTTCCTACGCGGGGCAGGCTGAGGCTTATAAGGCAAGTGAGGGCGAAATAGCGGCGGCTCGTAACAGCTTGAAACTTTAGTTATGGTTTGCGTGCCTGCAGAATTCAGCGTCATCTGAAATCTTTAGATACCCAAACGGATTAAGCAAAAGTTCAGTCGGCAAGTAGCGAGTTGAACGACTCCCCTGGTTGCATTTAGAGGGCGCCCATAAAAAAAGCCCTGCATTGGCAGGGCTTTTTTTATCACCGCGAGTGCTTAGCCTCGCAGCCAGGAATCTACGGTAGCGGCACCGTACTGTTCCTTCCAGGCTTTCAGGCCGCGGTGGTTGCCGCCCTTGGTTTCAATCAGCTCACCGGTGTGCGGGTTGTGATAAACCTTGACCACACGAGCGCGGCGGGTTTTAGGGGCTGCTGCCTGCAGACCGGATTTTGCCGGGTTCGGATCGAGGATGGCGATGATGTCCTTCAGGCTTTTGCCGTAGGTTTTCATCAGCCCCTGGAGCTTTTCTTCGAATTCGATTTCTTTCTTGAGCCCGGCATCATTCTTCAGGGATTCCAGCTGCTTGAGCTGTTCTTGAAGGGCCTTTTCAGCGGCACGAAATTCAGCGAGTCTGGACAAATTCATTACTCCAATAGTGTGTTTGGCTGATACCAACCGCAAACAAAGCTATAAGCCAAGAGCCTTGAAGCGACTCGGTGATAGTGGCTCACCTGCCAATCTTGCACAGGCATGAAAAATTGTAGTAGTTAATTGGCCAAGAGTAAATCCTGTCTTTTTCTTCATGTAACAACAGTAGTTTTTTGATTCAATTTGGTGCGCCGCTTGGTTGCCTTGTCGCTTAAAACCGCAGGTTAATGGTGCCTTAATGCATTAATGAATTCGGCTCCGGGCATCGGTCGACCGAACAAATAACCTTGCAGAAAGTTCACGCCGTGTGCGGCCAGATAGTCACTTTGCTCCTCGGTTTCCACGCCCTCGGCGACGATCCCCAGATCGAGCTTGGCCGACAGTTCGATAATGCTGTCCAGAATGTGCCGGGAAAGTGCGTCAACGCCGATCATCGCGACAAAGCTCTGATCGATTTTCAGGAAGTCCACATTGAACTGTCGCAGATAACCAAGGCTTGAGTGACCCGTGCCAAAATCATCGATAGCGATCAAGACGCCCAAGGCGTGAAGCTGCTCGAACAGTTGGTGCGTGATGGCCGTCGGCTCGATCAGTTCGCGCTCGGTCAACTCCAGCACCAGGTTGACGGCGCCCGGCGCGAAAGCACTGAGAAACTCCCGACAGTCCTCGACTAGTTCCAGGTCCTTGCAGTGGCTGGCGGTGATGTTGATGCCGATGTGGAACGGCCCGTCGAACGAGGACGCAGCAGGCGCCAACAACGCGGCAGTCTGTCGCATCAACGAGCGGGTCATCGGCACGATCAACCCGGAATGCTCGGCAAAAGGAATGAACAGGTCCGGGCGCACCAGGCCTTCCTTCGGATGATTCCAGCGCATCAACACTTCGGCTCCGGACCACGCTTTCGTATCGCCATGCACCACGGGTTGGAAATACGGTACAAACTCTGCTGCCTCCAGCGCGCGCTGCAATTCGCTGCTGGGGGACGACGAGCGCTGTTGCAGCACATGCCCAATAGCGCTCGATACCACGCCGAAGAAGATCAGCAAACTGAATAGCGGCGGGTACTCGCTGCTCATGTAGCGCCAGGTTTCACCCTCGGGGAAACCGGCTGCGACCGTAAAGCCATAACGCGTGGACGTCAGTTTGCTCTCGGCCACGGGCAGGACGGGCAGGGCATCTTCGTGAACCTTGCCGTCGGCGGATAACCAGTTGGGACCGACTTGCAGCAACAGGATCGTCTTGCGACCAATCATGCGCAGCACGTTACTCAAGTGATAACCGTCCAGCGTACTCAAAGCCCCCTGTTTTCCCTCACTGAGCCGATACACCAATATCGCGGTGTCGGGCGTGACCAGGTTGCCTTTCATCAGTAGCAACCGACCTTTGGAGTAATTGCCGGCATTGAGCTTTTCCTGGTAGTCACCGAACAAAGAACTGCAATAGATGCTGTCGTCCCACACCAGGTTCGTCGCGCGCACGAATGGACCGCGGGTGACCTGTTCACGTAAGGCCAATTTGACGTCATTGCAGCTTTGGCCGGCCAGCGGCAACAGTTCCCGTGCGGCCTGGGCGTTATTGTCGAGCATCAATTCGAATTGGCGGATGGCTTCTTCGGCCGTCAGCTCGGTGCTCTGCTTGAGCGCACGCTCAGCCTGCATATAGAGGATGACAACGCCCAACAGCACCGGGAGCAACCCGCTCAAAATGGTTACAGCCATTCGATTGCCGCGTTTGCGGCGGGTTTTGGCGTTCAGTGGCATTCGCAAAGCCTGTGAGGATGAGATACGGCTCTCAAATGCTGGGAGGACAAGGGCACGCCTCCCATAAAGAGTTCAGGTGATGGGCATGATAGATGGCCGTCGATACTTATGCCGCTCAACGATAGTCAAGGTTTGCAGCCAGCTGGATAAACGCCAGCGTTGCGGGCGACGACTGACGCTGGTCAAGCACCGCCAGACCCACCTGTCGATTGACGGATGGCGACAGCGGTTTTTTCACGTAGCGGCTGTCGTTGTCGTCGGGCAACGAACCTTCGGCGATCAGGGTCACGGCATCGCCACGGCCCACAGTGTCGAGGGTGCTGAGCAACTGCGAGCAGCGATAACGGATGTTCGGTGTCAGCCGGGCCGCACTGAACAGCCGTGAAACCAGCTCCGAAGACCCGGCTTCGGTCAGCACGAACGGGTCGTTACACAAGTCGCTCAAGCTCAAGCTGTCGCGACCCGCCAGCAGATGATCGGAGGGCAGCAGCGCGACCATCTGGTCCTCAATCAGCGCGAAGGTGTCGAAGCGATCTTCGGGCAGCACCACGAAGCCGATATCGATTCGTCGCTCTTCCAGCCACTGGATAATCTGTCGGTCCGGACCTTCGTCGATGTGGACTTCGATACCGGGATGAGCGGCGCGGTAGTGCTGCAGGATCTGCGGCAGCAGTTTGATCGATGAGGTCGGACCGAACGAGCCGATGCGCAGGGTGCCGCGTTTCATCCCGCGAGCATCAGCGGCTTCCTGACGCAAAGTGTTGGCTAGCCCGAGCATCGCCCGGGCGCGCGACAAGAGCTGTTCGCCGATATCGCTCAGCTCGACTTGGGACTGGTGGCGCCGGAATAATTCGACCCCCAATTCCTGTTCCAGCGATTTCAGGGCATGCGACACCGCCGATTGGGAAATCCCCAACCGATTGGCCGCCGCCGTGAAGCCGCGCAGTTCCGCGACCAGCGAGAAAATCTCGAGTTGTGTCAGGGTCATGAGTTTTTACTCATTTTACGATGATCGAGCATTAGTCGAATGATACGGCATCTCCCCCTGATTTCGGTTCTGACGCCCTATGAATTCCTATGTGCAAACAACGTCATCGGACGTACCGGTTTACCTGAAACTCGCCGCTGTCACCATGATCTGGGGCGGGACCTTCGTGGCCGGCCGGTTTCTTGCGGACAGCCTCAGCCCTTTGTTCGCGTCCAGTCTGAGATTTCTCCTGGCCAGCGTGGCGTTGCTGCTGTTTCTGCTGCTGGCCCGCGTGCCACTGGCGAAACCGAGCCCCAGGCAATGGTTGCAACTGGCGCTGCTGGGGTTCTTCGGCATCTTCTTCTACAACCTGTGCTTCTTTTATGGACTGCATTACATCAACGCTTCGCGAGCGTCGTTGATTGTGGCGCTGAACCCCGCCGTGATCGGGCTGGCGTCGTGGCTGCTGTTCAAGGAGCGCTTGAGTCGGGCGAAGGTGATCGGGATCGCGGTGTGCATCGCCGGGGCGAGTCTGGTGATTGTCAGCCGCAACCCGCAGTTGCTGGCCGGCACTGCCGACGCTTGGATCGGTGACCTGCTGATTTTCGGCTGCGTGCTCGGTTGGGGGATCTACTCGCTGTGCTCCAAAGAGCTGAACCACTCGCTGGGGCCGGTGCAGACGGTGACGTATTCGATTTTGCTGGGCACGTTGATGCTATGGGTGACCAGCGCGGTAAGTGGTGAACTGAGCGTCAGCGCGCTTATCAGTCTAGGTCTGCAACAATGGTTGAGCCTGATGTACCTGGGCGTGCTGGGCTCGGCACTGGCCTACATCGCCTATTACGACGGCATTCGCCAGATTGGCGCGACCCGTTCGGGTGTGTTCATTGCCTTGAATCCGCTGACCGCCGTGATCCTCGGCGCGTTGTTGTTGGACGAGCGGTTGACGCTGGCGATGTGCCTGGGAGGCGGGCTGATTCTTGCGGGGATTTTCCTGTGCAACAAACCCCTTGCGCGATCAGGGAAAAAGGGGATTTGATACAGAAGGCGGACAAACCTATTTACGCTGTGTAGAATCGGGTTACGCATACAATAATAATCGTCTTCTGCCAGCAGAAGCCTCGCCCGCATCAGCCTTGGGTCGACAATGAAAAGTTTCGGGTTTCAATTGATCTACGGTGACTTCCTCGCCCGCAGCGTGCGGGGCATCTCCTGCGCGCCACCCGCCGGCTTCAGCATTCTTAGCAACTAACGTTCCGTTAATTCTAAAAAATGATGAGGCGCCAAAATGGCAGATTTATACGAAAACCCAATGGGCCTGATGGGCTTTGAATTCATCGAGCTCGCATCGCCGACCCCAAACACCCTGGAGCCGATCTTCGAGATCATGGGCTTCACCAAGGTCGCGACCCACCGCTCCAAAGACGTGCACCTGTATCGCCAGGGCCAGATCAACCTGATCCTCAACAACGAACCGCACAGTGTTGCTTCGTACTTCGCGGCCGAGCACGGCCCGTCGGTGTGCGGCATGGCGTTCCGCGTCAAGGATTCGCAACTGGCCTACAAGCGCGCGCTGGAAATCGGCGCCCAGCCGATCCACATCGAAACCGGCCCGATGGAACTGAACCTGCCGGCGATCAAAGGCATTGGCGGCGCGCCGCTGTACCTGATCGACCGTTTTGGCGAAGGCAGCTCGATCTACGACATCGACTTCGTGTTCATCGAAGGTGTTGATCGCAACCCGGTCGGCGCCGGTCTGAAAATCATCGATCACCTGACCCACAACGTGTATCGCGGTCGCATGGCGTACTGGGCCAACTTCTACGAGAAACTGTTCAACTTCCGTGAGATCCGTTACTTCGACATCAAGGGCGAATACACCGGCCTGACCTCCAAGGCCATGACCGCCCCGGACGGCATGATCCGCATCCCGCTGAACGAAGAATCGTCCAAGGGCGCCGGGCAGATCGAAGAGTTCCTGATGCAGTTCAACGGTGAGGGCATCCAGCACGTGGCCTTCCTCAGCGATGACCTGATCAAGACCTGGGATCACCTGAAAAGCATCGGCATGCGCTTCATGACCGCGCCACCGGAAACCTACTACGAAATGCTCGAAGGCCGCCTGCCGAACCACGGCGAGCCGGTCGATCAACTGCAATCGCGCGGGATCTTGCTGGACGGTTCGTCCGAGTCAGGCGACAAGCGTCTGCTGCTGCAGATCTTTTCGGAAACCCTGATGGGCCCGGTGTTCTTCGAATTCATCCAGCGTAAAGGCGACGATGGTTTCGGCGAAGGTAACTTCAAGGCACTGTTCGAATCGATCGAGCGTGATCAGGTTCGTCGTGGCGTACTCGCTACCGAATAAATCGCTTCACCGCTAAACCTGTAGGAGTGAGCCTGCTCGCGATAGCTATCTTTCAGTCAACATTGATGTTGAATGTGAAGGCGCTATCGCGAGCAGGCTCACTCCTACATTTGGTTTTGTGCGCGGCTTAAGGCCTGCGCTGGCGCATCAAATGCTTGAACCCTTCAAACACCAGCACCACCACCGCCAACCAGATCGGAATGTAGGTCAACCATTCCCCGGGCTTGATGCTTTCCCCAAGCAGCAACGCAACGCCCAGCAACAACACCGGTTCTACATAACTCAATAGCCCGAACAGACTGAACGGCAGCAGCCGGCTGGCGATGATGTAGACCACCAGCGCCGACGCGCTGATCACCCCGAGTATCGGGATCAGCAGCGACAACCACGGGTGTTGATCGAACACGCCGAAACCCTGTTCGCCACTCTGCACGAACCAGAACGCCACCGGCAGCGTCAACGCCATGTCCAGCCATAAACCGCCAAGATTGTCGGCGGCCAGGCGCTTGCGCAGGATGAAATACAGGGGATAGCCGATGCAGACCAGCAAGGTCGCCCAGGAAAAACCACCGACCTGATACACCTCGTTGATCACGCCAAGGCAGGCCAGCACCACGGCGATTTTTTGCAGATACGAAAGACGCTCGCCATAGGCGATCCTCCCGGTCAGCACCATGGTCAGCGGCAACAGGAAATAGCCGAGCGACACATCCAGGCTGTAGCCGTTGAGCGGCGCCCACATGAACAGCCAAAGCTGCACGCCGAGCAGGGCCGAGGAGGCGACCAGGCCGGCGATCAATTTCCGATTCCCGGCGATGCGCCGAAAAATCTCGACCACGCGTTTCCATTCGCCGGAAACCACCATGAACACGGTCATGCACGGCACGGTCAGCAGCATGCGCCAGCCGAAAATCTCTACGCCGCTCAGGGGCGTGAGCAACGAGGTGTAGTAATACATGACGGCAAACAGCACCGAGGCCGAGACCGATAAAGCGATACCTTTAGACAAACTGCCCTCGCGAGGTTGGACGTGAAGCGGGCGCAGAGGATACGTGGTTTTCGCGTTCAGTATTGACTAACTGATCAACATCGATCGAGTGCGAAAGCGGCACTGCGGTCCTAGCTCAGAAGGCGAATCGGCTCCCCGGACGACCACGCTTGAATGTCCTCGATCATTTGCGAAAAGAACTGCTGGTAATTCTGCCGGCTGACATACCCGACATGCGGCGTCGCCAACACATTGTCCAGCGTTCTGAACGGATGATTTACCGGCAATGGTTCCACGTCGAAGACATCCAGCGCCGCCCCCGCCAGCCGATTCTTCTGCAGCGCCTTGATCAGCGCCGCCTCATCGACAATCGGTCCGCGGGCGGTGTTGACCAGCAGCGCCGAAGATTTCATCCAGTTCAGCGCCTGGGCGTCGACCAATCCCCGGCTGCGATCACTGAGCACCAGATGAACCGACAGCACATCGGCCTGCTCGAACAGTTCCTGCTTGCTGACATAGGTTACGCCCACTTCGACGGCACGTTCGGCCGTGAGATTTTCGCTCCACGCGATCACCCGCATCCCGAACACCTGACCGAACTGCGCGACACGTTTACCGATGCTGCCAAGGCCAAGGATTGCCAGCGTCTTGCCGTGCAAGTCGCCGCCCAGACCTTGTTGCCATTTCCCGGCGCGCAAGGCATTGGCTTCGGTCACGAGGTTGCGGGTCGCCGCCATAATCAACGCCCAGGTCAGTTCCGGAGCGGCGTGTTTGTAGCTGTCGGTGCCACTGACCTGGATGCCCAGCGCCGTAGCGGCCTTGAGGTCCAGCGCGGCATTGCGCATGCCGCCGGTGACCAGCAGCTTGAGTGTCGGTAACTGGCGCAGCAGGTCTTCATCGAACCGGGTGCGCTCGCGCATCACGCAGATCACCTCGAACTTGCCCAGGCGTTCAGCCAGGGTTGCGTTGTCGGCCGGGTAATCATGAACAAAACTCACCTCGCCGAGGCTGTCCAGCACGGACCAGTCGACCACGTCACGGGCCACGTCCTGCCAATCATCGATCACCGCAATCTGCACCGCCATCAGCCTTACCTCATCAACGCACGGGATTGGTTTTGTTCAGCCAGTCGAGCAATGCCTGGTGGAATTTTGCCGGTTCTTCCATCTGCGGCGCATGGCCCATGCCGGAGAATTCAACCAGTGTGGACTGGGGAATCAGTTTTGCCACTTGCTTGCCGAGCACCTCGTAATGACCAAGCTTCGCCTTGACCTCCGGGGAGGCAATATCACTGCCGATGGCCGTGGTGTCGGACGTGCCGATCAGCAACAGCGTCGGCATCTTCAGGTCCTTGAACTCGTAGTACACCGGCTGGGTGAAGATCATGTCGTAGATCAACGCAGAGTTCCATGCCACTTGCGTGTGCCCAGGGCCTTTATTCAGCCCGGCAAGCATATCGACCCAGCGATCGAATTCGGGCTTCCAGCGGCCACCGTAATAGGTGTTGCGTTCGTAAGTGCGGATGCCCTCGGCGCTGAGCTTGAGTTCGCGCTCGTACCATTGATCGACGGTGCGGTAGGGCACGCCGAGGGCTTTCCAGTCTTCCAGGCCGATGGGATTGACCAGCGCCAGTTGCTCGACCTGATCGGGGTATTGCAGCGCGTAGCGTGTGGCGAGCATGCCGCCGGTGGAGTGCCCGAGCACGCTGGTCTTCTGGATGCCAAGGGCTTTGAGCAGTTGCTGGGTATTGGTCGCCAGTTGCTGGAACGTGTACTGATAGTTGTCCGGTTTGCTGGAGGTGCAGAAGCCGATCTGGTCCGGCGCAATGACCCGGTAACCGGCTTCGCTCAGGGCTTTGATCGAACTGTCCCAGGTGGCGCCGCAGAAGTTTTTGCCGTGCATCAACACCACGCTGCGCCCGTTGGCCTTGCCGTGGGCGGCGACGTCCATGTAACCCATTTGCAGGGATTTACCCTGGGACTCGAACGCGAAGTGCTTGACCGTGTAGGGGTACTCGAACCCTTGCAGTTCCGGCCCGTATTCCGGGCCTTCAGCATGAGCCATAACAGGCAATGCAGCTGTCAGAAACAGGCCGGGCAACCAGCGCGAAAGAGCAAGGGACATGGGTGGACTCCGTTGGAAAACAGCCGATGCTGGATCGGCATGATTAGGGCGACATTAAACACAGGCAATCGCCGCCGCCGATCGTTCAACCGATCCAGCCCAGCGTGGCCAGGGCCAGCACACCATAACGAGCACCCTTGGCAAGGGTCACGATCAGCAGGAAGCGCCCAAGCGGCTCGCGCATGACGCCGGCCACCAGCGTCAGCGGGTCGCCGATGATCGGCACCCAACTCAGCAGCAATGACCAGTGACCATAGCGTTGATAGTGTTTTCTGGCCTGTTCCAGATGGCGCGGGCTGACCGGAAACCAGCGTCGATCGCGAAACCGTTCGATGCGGCAGCCGAGCCACCAATTCACCACTGAACCGAGGACATTGCCCAGTGTTGCGACGGCCAGCAGCGACCACAGCCAGTATTGCTCACTGAGCAACAGCCCCACGAGCAGCGCTTCGGATTGCAACGGCAGCAGGGTCGCAGCACCGAACGCCGCGAAGAATAGCCCGATGTAGGCGCCGCCCATCAATGGGCAGGATAGTCCGCCACCACCACGTCAGTGCCGTCCTTCTTCAGGCCGATCACTTGATAGGCATCGCTCATGCCGTCCATTTCCATGCCGGGCGAGCCCATTGGCATGCCCGGTGCCGCAACACCCAGCAGGTCATCGCGTTTGCTCAAGGCCAGGACTTGATCCGCTGGAACATGGCCTTCGACGAATTTTCCGTTGATCAGGCCGGTGTGACAGGACGCCAGGCGCGGAGGCACACCGTGCTGTTGCTTGAATTCGCTCATGTTGGATTCGACGTGGTCTTCAACCTTGAAGCCATTGGCCTCGAGGTGACTGATCCATTTTTTGCAGCAACCGCAGTTGGCGTCACGGTGGACTTCGATCGGGATCAGGTCGGCGGCCTGAGCCAGGGAGGAGATGAAAAGGGCGCTCAGGGCGACCAGACGCAGGTGGGTTCGCATGGGGATTTCGTCTCGGGGTGGCGGCCAAAAAATGCATTTTGACCATTTTTTGCCGCGAAGAGATACGAGGTTGTTTCGAAGTAATACGGCGAATGCTGAACCATTGTGGTGAAGGGGGGCTCACCAGACCAAACTCCCTGGCCACAGGGAGCTTGTGTCATTCAGCCGCGGTCAACGAACCTTGAATCGCCCCATGATCGCGCTAACACGAGAGTTGGCTTGCAGCAGTTGTTGGGTATTGAGCTCGCTGGCCTGACCGCTTTTCACCAGCTCATCCACCATGTGGCGGATCTGCACCATGCTGCGGTTGATCTCTTCGGTCACCGCGCTTTGCTGCTCGGCGGCGGTGGCGATCTGCGTGCTCAGGCTGTTGATGTGGCTGACCGAGCCGGCCATCTCGTCCAGGCCCGTGTTGACCCGCGCCGTGGCATCGGCGGCGGACTGGCAGCTGGCCTGGGTATTTTCCATGGCACTCACCGAGGAACTCACGCCTTGGGTCAGGCGCTTGAGCATTTCATTGATTTGCGACGTGCTGGCCTGGGTGCGGGCGGCGAGGGCGCGGACTTCGTCGGCGACGACCGCGAAACCGCGACCTTGCTCACCGGCCCGGGCGGCTTCGATGGCGGCGTTGAGCGCCAGCAAGTTGGTCTGCCCGGCAATGGCGCCAATCACCCCGAGAATCTCGGTGATGCGTTGCGCATCCTCCTGCATGCTTTCGACCTTATGGGTGGCACTCGCCACTTCATCGATCAGGGCAATCACGCTGCTGGACGCTTCACCGACCACGACCCGTGAACGGTCGGCGTTTTCATTGGCTCGCTGGGTGAAGGCCGCCGTTTCGGCGGCGTTCTGCGCGACGCTTTCGGCGGTCGAACTCATTTCGGTGATCGCCGTGACCGTCTGATCGGTTTCAGAGGCATGGCGCACCAGAATCTGGCTGGTGTGGGCCGAGGTGCGTTGCAGGTTGTCGAGACTGGACGCCATGGCGCCGGTGGCCTGGGTGACCTCGCCGATCATATTCTGCAAGTAAATGATGAAGGCGTTGACCGAGTGCCCGATAGCGCCCAGTTCGTCTTCGGCGCGGATGGTGATGCGCTTGGTCAGGTCAGCGTCGCCAGCGGACAGGGCGTCGATGTTGGCTTTGAGGATTTTCATCCGCTGGATCAGTTGGCGAATCGCGTAGATCTGCAGCAACACCAGCAGGATCACCATCGGGATTTGCAGCAGGCTCAGTGTGCTGAGCACATCGTCACGCTGGGCGGTGATCAGCTTGGTCGGCAGGGCGGTGGCGAGGAACCACGGCGTGTCTTCGATCGGGCGCATGAAGAAGGTGCTGGCCTCACCGTTGTTGTCGAACTCGCCCCGCTGCGACTGATCACGGCTTTGCAGGCCGGCCTTCACTTGACTGGCAAATGGCGAGTTGCCGGCCAGTTCGCTGATGTTCTTCAGCACGATCGGCCCACTGATCCGAGAGCTGTTGCTGATGATCTTGCCGTCTGCTTCGACGATCAGCATTTCTGCGCCGAGGTCTTTTTCCTTGCGCGCGATCAGATCATTGAAGAAGCCCAGGGTCACGTCGATGGTCGAGACGCCATACGCCGCACCGTTTTTCTGAATGGCCATGGCGCAGTTGGTCCGTGGCTCGGCGCTGGCGTCATCTTTATAGGCGGCGGCCCAGGCGCATTGGCCGCGCGGGGTTTGCATGCCGCCCTTGTACCAGGTCTGGTCGTAATAGTTGGGAGCGGCGTCACTGTTCCAGAACGTGTTGACCGCCAGCTTGCCCGAGGCGTCGCGGTGCCAGAAGGTGCTGAACTTGGTGCGTCCCGCCTCACGCTGGCCGGGTAACGGCCAGATACCGCCACCGAACACTTTCAACTCGCCGTACTGATCGACCAGGCCTGGCAGCACCGTGTCGATGGCGGCGCTGTCGAGCAACGGGATGGTCTGGGTGATGCTGCGCTGTTGCGCCTGCACCTTGTTCAGTTCGCCCTGGATTTGCTCGGCCACTTCGGCGATGCGGTTGAGGGCCACCTGTTCTTCGGTGTGGCGAAGTTTGGGGGCGACCAACTGGCTGATGCCGACGACTGTCAGGACGAACAACAGCAGGATGAACAGGACCAGAAACAGCGTGTAGCGAGCCTGGATGGTGCGGAATGCGGGCATGGGACCGGTCCTTGTGCAGCGTTCTTATTGTGGTTTTCGATCGAAAGATCGGCGCTTCGAAGGGCTATCGGCCTGCAATTGGCGAGCTTTAGGTACGGACGTACAAGATTGGAGGCGGGTGACGGACGGTCGAGTCTTGGATGGTGTCAATGTGGATACAAACGAGGCTGATTTGTTGCCCATAACAATGATGAAAAGTTGGTATCGACCAATCAATCAGGGCACTTTGGCTTTGTATGCGAAATGTACGGAAATTGTAAAAACAAGAAATACTTGTTGGTATGGCTAGTTGCCACGCTGATACTTGACCGCTCTAAATCGGGGTTAACAAGGAGTTTTTATGGTCACGCAGTCGGGAGTTCAGTCATGACTATCGGCTACACCGGGGCTTGGACGTCCAAGGCAGGTCTACTGGTTCAGGACACGGGCGGCGGCAAGCCTGTAAAGCAAAGCGTCAGGGTCAAGCAGATGCTGGCAATGGTGGGGAGCAATCCAAACGCGCTGAGCACGGCGAAAATGGATGCAATGAAAATCCATCGAAACGTAAAAGGTTTTGACCCGGAAAATGTCTCCGCCAGACAACTGGGTAATCTCAGTGCCTTTTTGAGAGGTAAAGGTCTGATTTCCGATCTCACGTCGATGACGTTGATGAATGCCGGTGACAAGTTTGACCGGTTCGGGGTTCAGACAGACCCGGATGCAAAATTCAATGCGCTGGAGTATTTCGCCACGCAGCTGGACACCATCCAGAGCAACAGCATCAAAGGCGACCGGTACGCCACTGGACTGATCCCTGAATACAAGACGGCGATCTACGTACTGCAGAACCTGCACACTTATGGCAAAGGCAACGGTACGACGGTGCCTCCTACCGATGGTGGCGTCAGCTCCAAGGCCTGACGTTCGATGGTACTGGCCCACTCAGACCGAGTGGGCCAGTCGTCGGTCACCGGTCAAGCAACTTCATGACTTCCTCCGATACCGAACCGCCTGATCGATCTGCCCAAGCATGTCTCGGTCAACAGCGCTGATGGTTACATTGCCGCCTGTGAGGCAGGCTATGGACTGATCCAGACGCCGTACTACCACGTTGCCCGCCAACTGAAGGAAGGGCGTCTGTGCGAAGTACTGAAAGCGACGCTGCCACCCGGGATGCCGTTGACGGCGCTCTATCCCCCACACCGCCAGTTGTCCCGGCGGGTGAGGGTGTTTGTCGACTGGCTGGTGAAGCTTTGCGCGCAGCCGGGTAATGAGTTTTACCGACAAGACTCAAGCGGCTGAGCGAGCGCTGCCCGGTGCATTGGTGTTTCGCTGCAAGCCGTCGTGCAACTGTTGCATGTAGGGGCAATGCAGATTAAGGGGCCGAGGCTGCGCCCCTCGATGAAACAGGGCGAACCATCCATGACTGCCGGGAGCGGGCATCACCCCGGTGAACGTGAAGCCAAGCGTCGTCAAACTGCGCAAGTCCTCGGCGAACTGTCGCGACAACGCAAGTTGGGTCGAGATCATCCAGTGACCGGGCAATTGCCGGATCTGGTCGAGCAGACGTTTGGTCAAGCGGTGAATGACCATGTCGAAGCGGTGATGGTGTTGCTTGATCTGCAAGGGTATCGAAGGTTGTGTGGTCATTTCCGGATGGGTTCCGAACAGCGAACTCAGGTGCTGCATAAACCCCCGGTAGCGTTCGGGCCAGGGCATGTCGGGAAGTGGGCGCGCTTGCCCTTCGACCACGTGGCAACCCATCACAATGGTTTCCGGGTGCGGTTCGGCGAAGGGTGAAGGAACGTAGTCGGGCAGCAATCCCGTGCTGTGGAAGCCGATGTTTGCAGCCATGCGTTGCGTGTACGGATGGTGGGTCACTTGCTTGATCGAGACACTCTTGAAGCCCAGTGGTCCTGCCTGCAACAGTAACTCCCGGGCCAGGCGGGTCGCGATACTTTGCCCCTGCGCGGCGGGATGCACCACGCTGAGGGCCAGTTCCGCGTTCTGTGGGGAGGATTCATGGCACAACGCGGCATGCCCCAGAACGCGTACATCATCCACCGCCAGCATCGATTTCCAGCGACCGTCGGCGGTGTGCTGGCTGATCATGTGCGGCAGGTAAACATCCGGTTGAACGTAATGATCGCCATAAACCTCGCGAAACAACTGGCTCACGGCGCGAGCGTCGGAAGGGCGGTAGCGTCGAAAAATCAGATGAGACATCACGCAGTCTCCGGCGATGGCGCGTCATAGGTGCGCAAATCCAGAACCCGCATCTGCTTGCCCGAGCGTGGATGCAGCTTCAGGTCGGTGACGGTGCAGGACTGTACTCGCAACTGCAGCAGCCCTTCGCGATTCAGATGATCGAGCGCGGGGTAATGGGCCACAAGCGCTTCATACAGCGCCTGGCATAGCGGGGCGGTGACCACGACGTTAGCGTCAGGCACCCATTTGACACTGACGATGTCCTTGTATCCGTCATGTTCGATGCGCAATTGCCATTGGTCGGTGCCAGCAACGCGCTGGACAATCTGCAGCATTTCGTCGATCAACAACGACGCCGACCCCACTCGAACCCGCTGACTATGGGCGCTACGTCCCTTGAGGGCGAATTTGCGCATCGGGGTGTTGCCGGGCTCACGCCAGCAGGCGCGGTCGCCCACCGGATAACGCAGCAGCGGCATGAGTCGGCGGGTCAGGTTGGTCACCACCAACAATCCGGTGCGGTCGCATTCTTCAATGACTTCACCGGTCAGTTCATCGACGATTTCCAGCAGGGTTTGGGGTTCAAACACCCGATGCTCCCCCAGGGCGCAGTCGCGGCTTGTAGCGCCGATCAGCCCCGCATCGACACTGGCGTAGCCGATTGAGGCGATGCGCACATTGGGAAACACTTCGGAGAGGATGGCCAGTTGCGGACCGAACAGGCTTTCACCGCCGTACAGCAACGTATCAACCCCACACAACACCCGCCGATGCTGGGTCAGGTACGCCGCGAATCGCAACAACTGCGCCGGCACGCCGACCAGCACGTTGATCCGGTGCTGATCCAGCGCATCCGCCAGGACATCCATGCTGACTTCGCCGGTGAACGGAAACTCACAGATGGACCGTTTGACGTGCGCCAGCGAGTCGTGGATGAACAGAAAACTGGCGTAGAGATCGCCGGAAAAGAACAGGTTGGCGACCCTGTCGCCGTCCTTCAGTTGAGAGGAAACACTGGCTCCAAAGGTACTGACCAGCGTTTGCCACTCATTCTGGGAGTAAACCGACAGTTTGCCGTGGCTGGTCGATCCCCCGGTCTTGAACACCAATCCGTTATTGATCGGGCCGGTCAGCACGGGCCATTCAGTCAGGTCGTTACTGTCAGCCCAATAATCGGCCACATTGGTCAGCGGCAGGTCTTTTAAAGTAATACCTTCTGCCGGTAAGTGTTGCAGGTGTTTGTGATAGAAGTTTGAGTGTTGCCTTATATAAGGCACGAGTTGTTCAAGCGAATAAGTTGTGTTCACTGGGTTCTCTTTTTTTATCAGGTGTTTCTACGGTTTGAAGACTATCGATATGTTTATTTTCTGTTGTCGATAACCAACGGTATTTTTCCGCTGTGTTTGTTTCTGGTGAATCGGGATTCAGCACACTCGTGAACTTCTACCGTGATAAGCGCGGCGTTCACGGCATTGGCCAGTGCTGCATGGGTCAATAACGTTGCATAAACCTTGTCGGCCTCCAGGTTCACTAAAACCTTCAGCCGTTCGCTGCCATCGCAGGTGTGGTCCAGCACCAGTTGAACAGGCAGGCCAAGGCTTTCCTGCAGCGCCGACGGTGAAATGAATTCCGTGCCCATCCGTATCAACTTGCCGTGGCGCTGCAGCAATTCGAATCGCGGTGAGTCGAGCCCGCAAGGGCAGGCTCCGGTTATCCAGCGACCGGTGTCTCCAACGTCATACCGGCGCACGGCCTGGCCTTGCCGGGCCCGGGAGGTGAACAGCAGCCGGCCGATCTCATTGGCTTGCACCGGACTATCGTGTTCGAGATGCACGATTTCCAGATGCTGGGTATCGCACATCAAATGAAAGACGCCGTCCGCCGTTGCCGTGCAGGCGTGCCCCAGCGGGCCGGCATCGACCGAGCCATAAATCGCGGAGCGAATCGTCGAGACCCCGCAGCTTTCCATCAGGCGCAGGCTGGCCTGGCCCGGGTGCTCACCGCCGAGGAACACTTTGCTGATGCCCGAGTACGCGCGAAGCTGGCTCTGTTCGTTGGAAAACAAGCGATGCAACGTACTCGGCATGCCGATTAGCACGGTGACGCGATGATCCACGATCATTCGGGCCATTTCGCTGAAGTCATCATCGTGCGGCGCCCCCATGGGGAAATGCGTAACGCCCATCAATTCCAGAACCTTGGTGAAGCTGGAGAAGCCTCCATACAGGCTGCCGCCGTAAAACAGGTTCATCACCCGATCCGTTGACGGGTCGAGACCGGCGGCGAACAGGCCGTCAGCCGCCGCACGCATCTGCCGTTGAAAGTCCTGATAGCTGAACCCGGCCAAGGCTGGCGTGCCGCTGCTTCCCCCAGAGCGGAAATACAGCTGTGCCAAGGCGTTGATCGGCTGGGTCATGAATGTGTTTTTGTCCATGATCGGCTCATGGTGTGTAGCCGCAGCGGCTGGCAGCGCGTCGAGCGTTGCCCGACCAGGCACTGCCTCAGGCGACAGACTCACCGAGAGTCGGCGACTGAAGCGCGACAGCGCATAGACGCCGTCGTGGGGCTCCCCGGGGTAGCCGTCATGAATCAGCCCGCACGGGGCAATACGCGTGACGCCGGCATTGACCAGCGTGCGCACCAGTTCAGGTGTCTGCACTGGAGAACACATCAGCGCGCAGCTTTGCAGGACGGTGCGCCAAGGCAATAGCGTCTCGGCGATCAAGTGTTGCGGCACCGGTTTGAGCAGCAGTGTACGAAACAGCGGCGAGGGCGCGAGCGTCGGGTGGTGATCCCAGATGACTCTCCATCCCGGGCCGCTCCAGACCTGGCCGGTCTGCTGCGCAAAGCAATGTTCCAACTTCGCCATGGCGGTACGGGTGGTGATTTCCGAAGCCTCCTGGTCGGTAGGAACCAGTGCCGGCCACTGTGAGGCGCGACGTCTGAAGGCTTCGGCCAGACGTTCACCCAGGTCCAGCAAAACCGCCGGATCGTTGCTGTCCACCAGCAGCCATTGCGGGCTGGAACAGGCTTGCTGATCCAGACTGCACACTTCATCCACCAACGCGTCCAGCGTCGAAGGACAAGCCGCGTCAGGCGACAAATAAGCGAAGCTGATCCTGTGGCCCCAATCGATCCAGCGACACCCGGCCGGGATCTGCTGACGAATCGCCTTGAGTGCATGTTCACCGCCCCAGGCGGCGACGCCATCGGCGCGAGTGCAGAGTTGCGCTATCTGAGCCGTGCTGACCGGCAGCACCGCGATGTAATCAGTCAGCTTGCCACTGGTGTCGCAATGCACCAGCGCCGCGAGTAACCGGGCGGTCAATCCTTCATCGCTGGAGCTGGGGCGCAACCAGTTGATGTTGCCGGCCAGCAGGCTTTCCAGGACCGCGCAGAACGCCAGCATCGGCGCATTGCCCGGCGTGATGTGCACCACCAGTCCCAGCGGATGCCAGCTTTCAAAACAGGATTGCCGGTAATCGATACGCCGCAACGAACGCGGTTGCACACCCAACTCTCGCTCAAGCTTGGTGACGAGGTTGCTGCGCTGGCAGAAGTCGACAAGCCCCAGTCGTTGATCGTTGTCGAGGGGCACATCCAGCCTGCCAGCTTGCAATTGCAGGGCAAATCGGGCCGCTGCGTCGATGACGGTGTCGCTGTCGATGGGGGCACTCAGCAACTGCGGCAGTTGTGGGTGCAGTTGCTCGAGGGCTGTCTCGAGGGTGACATCGTCCCGCAGTTCACCATTGATCAAGTACATGTCACGCCCCTCCAATCAGTTCAGACGCGGCCATTGCGCAGCTTCGGCTGGCGGTCGTACCAGCGCGTCCATGCAGTTCAAACCAGTCGGTCTGCAAGCCGCATCCGCAGCTGGCACCGGGGTGCAGCGTCGCCAGATCTCCCATGACCACGGCGTGCGCGGGGCTGGAAGAAATGTAGGGCGACACGAATTCCAGCAACCCGCGCCGGCCGTAGGGCTGGACGGTGAAATCGGATGGATTGCGCACGAAGACCTTCGAATAAACCGGGACATGAAAATGCTGGTGAGCACACTGGATGTAGGGCACAGCATGCTCGACAGCGCCGTAACCGTCCCGGCAGCGGGACAGGTCGATGCCCAATTGACGGTGGAGGCGTTCATACAATTGCGACAAAGGAATTTCCTGTGCTGCCTGGGTTTTCCAACCACCCCCGAGAAACACCAGCGACTCGGCCGGCAGCTGCAGATTCGCGACGCCGGTGTCTTCCATCTGTTGCAAGGCGTGGGAGAGGAACGCCGGGAAGCCGAGAATGCGCACCGGCAGTCCTTCTTCGGCGAATTCCTGCAAGGCGCGGATCACCCCAAACAGATCGAATGCGTGACCGTTGCCGGTCAGGCGCAACCCGTAGGCGATACGGTTGACCGGCGCATAGCTGCACAGAAACTGGTCGGTGTAGGCGGTGCCCAGCGTGATCGCAGCCTTGGGTTCATAACTCAGGAGCAAGTAGTTGCAAGGGGTGTCGGGAGTGTCCCAGCCGTAATGGCGAAAAATATGGCTCACCATGCCTTGGGCGGCGGCCATGCTGCGTTGGTCATAGCGCAGGCGACTTTTCTGGCCGGTGGTGCCGGACGATGTCAGCTCCAACGCGCCTTCGCCCGTGGGTCCGAACAACAGGTGACGTTTGAAATAGTGAGCGAAAATCGGCGGCAGTCTTGACCAGTCATCCAGTGTCTCCAGGTCTTGAGCGACGAGCCCGTTGCTGTTGAGCCAGCGCTCATAGCCAGGCGTGTGGTGACAATGAAACAGACTGATTTCCCCCATGGCCCGGTCGAACAGGCCTTCAGGCACGGAATCCAGGCAATAAGGTTGCGTTAACGCGCAAAGCGCATCGGTGTGGGGTAAATGGATCATCAAAGGACCTATCGGGTGGAGTCAGGCAGCAAGCGGGAGGTGGGAACGCCGCAGAAACAGGCGCAAGGGCAACAGGCACATGAGTCCTGCAATACCCGCCATCAGGGCGAAGGATTCGTGGCTGTCACCGGCACCGGCCGCCGCAATCAGCGAGCCGCCGCCGCCCATGACGGCGATCGAGATCATGCCGATCATGGCCGAGACCAGGCCTTTGCTGTCGTCGCTTGAAAACAGCGCGAGCCGGTACAGTGCGGCATTGCTCATGCCAAGACCGATGGCGTAAAGGGCCAGGGCGCTGATCAGCAAAGGCGTCGACGCACCGTAGAAACTGCTGGCGAGCAAGGCGACGAGCCCGCCACAAAACGGCCACAACGCGTATCGAATCAGTTGCGGCAATTCAATGTCGGCGATCAATCGGTTGAGTATCAGGTTGCCGAGAATGACGGCCGCAAACACCGGGATCTGCCACAGGCCGTACTGCAAGGGTGAAAGTCCCTGATTGTGAATCAGCAGGAGCGGTGCCAGCCCGATCCACGCAATCAAGGGCAGGCTCATGACCCCCAGCGCGACAGAGGCACTGAGGAATCGCGGGTTGCCGAGCAACGCGGCATAACGGCGCACGGTGCCGCGCCATTCGAAGGGCACCGCCGTCAGTCGCTGGCCGTCATGACGCACGGTGCCCACGGTTTCCGGCATGAACAGGTAAAGCCCGAGCCAGACCAACAGGCCGCCGATACCCAGCAGTAAAAACAGCTCCCGCCAGGACAACCATTCCAGCAGCAGACTGCCGAGCAACGGCCCCAGCAGCGGCGATAGCAGCGCAACATTCCCCAGCAACGCCATGATTTTTACCGCGTCGGCTTCGCAGAACACTTCTTGCAAGGCCGGGTAGCTGACCGCGATGACAAACCCCAGCCCCATACCCTGAATCAGGCGCAAGCCGTTGAACGCATAGATGCTATTGACGCTGAACGCTGCGGCACAGGCCAGGGCGAACACCGCACAACCGATGAGCAACATCTTGCGGCGGCCGAAGTGATCCGACAGTGGACCAATAAGCCATTGCAGAAGAATGCCACCCGCCAGGTAGAGATTGAAGGCGTAGGGGACATGACGCGCGCTGGCATTCAGTTCATCAGTCACGGTCAACATGGCCGGCATGATCATGTCGCTGGCCATGTAGGTCAGAAGCTCAAAAAAAGTTATTGCAAGGCAAAAGCCCAGTAAATAACGCGGGGTGATACTTATCAAAGGCGTTTGCATGATATCCCTGTTCATCATCATTCGAAGTTCGTAACGGGTCTCTTGCGAGCGCCGAAGAATAAGCAGGAGGTGTGAATGGCTCAAACAGGCGATTGATACTTTAAGTTTCATTATTTGCGCGACAGCTGAAGTCAGTGGGTTATAGGGAGAATAAGGGGGGAGGGTTGTAAAGTAACTTACGTTAACTACAGATTAGTCCTACACGAAAAATGCCCGCTGTTAAGCGGGCATATCTACGAGTCTTACAGCGAATGTTTGTGGTCGTGTGAGTGGCTATTGGTTCTTCGGTGTTTGAGACACGTTATCGATGCTGGTAATAGCCGGGTCCGCCGTGATCGTAATAGCGGTCGTGGTGCCAGCCGCCATCGGGGAAAACGATGCAGCCGCTCAGCGTTAGCAGAGCGAGCAGGGGAATCAGCCGTGTGATCCGACGGAACATTTGAAAATCCTCATGGTTATCACCGCAATAAAGCCAAATATCTTCATCGGCTGTAACATGAGACCCCGTTTGCAGCGTCCCATTCCCGCACAAAGGTAGGGGTTTGGCATGCTTTCGGACACAAAGCGGATACATTTTTCAGGTTCAGGAACTCGCAATGACTCAGTCGCAACGTTTGAAATACTCGATTCTGATCTCCCTGGTGGTGCTGGGGATCATGTTCGGCCTTTCGTACCTGCAAAACGCAGGCGTCATCAGCGAGAAGCTGTTTCAGTACATCGCCATCGGCGTGGCGGTGATCGTGGTGGTGATCAATGGCGTGATGCGTCGCAAGGTCAAGCCTTGAGCGACGCACCTTGAGCTGATCAGTCGCGATGAAGCATGGCTACAGCGTGCGGATGCAGGCTGTAGCTTTTGTCCGCATTGAGCGTGATCACGCCTTCGCTGCACAAGCGTTTCAACACTTCTCGCACACTGAGGAAGGACAGGGGAATATCCAGGTCCAGCAAATGGCCGTGCACGCCACGCACGCCCAGGCTGCGCTCGCTTTCGGCGGCGGTCAGCAAGGCATCGATGACCTTGAGGCGAATCAGGCTGGTTCGCAGGCCGAAGCTTTTGAGCAGCACTCTGATCCGCTCGTTACTATTGCGCTCGCCTCGTTGACTGAAGACCCCGGAGCCCATGGCTGAGCGCTTGGGTGCGTGACTACCGTCCGTTGGCAGTTGCGAGTTGTACATGCAAAAACTCCTTTTCCGAGCCGGCCAGGAAATGTGATGGGTGCTCTCATTCAATAAGACGTATGAGCACCGCAAATAATGAAGGTCCAAATGTAGAAAATTCGTCACCGTCACGTCAGCGTCCTGTGAGATGGCCGGTCAAAGCACCTTTCAGGGCCTAAATTTTTGTCGTGGGGTTCGTTCCTAGGGGAAGGCGCGGTGCGTGTTTGACGCAGGGTGTTTGTCTTTTCGATCAGGAGCGAGCGTGATTATTTCCAGGCAATTAACCAGGTTGAGCCTTGCGGGCATGTTGGTGGGGCTGAGTCTTGCGGCAAACGCGCGCAGTCAGCCCGAGCAGGCCAGCGTCGATATTCGCCGCACCAGTTTTGGTGTGCCGCATATTCGTGCCGACAACGAGCGTGGGCTCGGTTATGGCATCGGTTACGCCTACGCCCAGGACAATCTGTGCTTGCTGGCCAATGAGATTGTCACCGTCAATGGCGAGCGTTCTCGCTATTTCGGCCCGGACCAGCTGACGGTCGAGGAGCGCGAGAACCAGGTCAGCGACCTGTTCTTCACCTGGCTCAATACCCCTGAAGCCGTCGCCGGATTCTGGAAGGCGCAAACCCCGCCAGTGCGTGATCTGGTCGAAGGTTATGTCGCCGGATACAACCGCTCGCTGGGCGAACGTCGCGCACAGGGTTTGCCGCAGCAGTGCCAAGGCGAATGGGTACGCGACATCACCTCGCAGGACCTGGTCAAGTTGACCCGCCGACTGTTGGTCGAAGGCGGAGTAGGGCAGTTCGCCGAAGCGTTGGCGGGGGCGACGCCGCCCAAAGCGGTTACTCAGGCCGCGGGCGAAAGGTCGTCGTTTCAGCTGGCGGCCACACGCATGCAGCGGTTCGCACTGGATCGCGGCAGCAATGCGGTGGCGGTCGGCAGCGAGCGTTCGTTCAATGGCCGCGGAATGTTGCTGGCCAATCCGCATTTTCCCTGGATCGGCGGGATGCGTTTCTACCAGATGCACCTGACCATTCCCGGCAAGCTGGACGTGATGGGCGCGGCGCTGCCGGGGCTGCCGATGATCAACATCGGTTTCAACCAGCAGCTGGCGTGGACCCACACCGTGGACACGTCCAAGCACTTCACCTTGTATCGACTGCAACTTGATCCCAAGGATCCGACCCGTTATCTGCTCGACGGCAAGTCGCTGCCGATGGACAAGCAGACCGTGACGGTGAATGTGAAACAGCCCGACAGCCAGACCAAAGCGGTGTCCCATGTGGTCTACAGCTCGCAGTTCGGCCCGATCGTGCAGTGGCCCGGAAAACTCGACTGGGACACTCAGTACGCCTACAGCCTGCGCGATGCCAACCTGGAAAACGACCGGGTGTTGCAGCAGTGGTACGCCATGAACCAGGCCACCAGCCTCAAGGATTTGCAGGCCTCGGTGCACAAGATTCAGGGCATCCCGTGGGTCAACACCCTGGCGGCGGATAGTCAGGGTCAGACGCTGTACATGAACCTGTCGGTGGTGCCGAACGTCAGCGCGGACAAACTGGCCAAGTGCAGCGATCCCCGCATCGGGTTGCAGATGATCGTGCTCGACGGTTCCAACAGCGCCTGTGCCTGGGACATCGATCCGAATGCAGCGCAAAAGGGTATTTATGCGGCGGACAAGTTGCCGCAACTGCTGCGCAAAGACTACGTACAACACTCCAATGATTCGGCGTGGATGGCCAACCCGGCGCAACCACTCACCGGTTTCTCGCCCCTGATCAGTCAGGAAGGCCAGCCACTGGGGCTGCGCTCGCGTTTCGCTTTGGATCGATTGAGCACGCTGAGCAAGGCCGGCGAGATCTCGGCGGCGGATTTGCAACGGATGGTGATGGACGATCAGGTGTATCAGGCCGGGCAAGTGATGCCGGATCTGTTGCAGTTCTGCGCTGGCGATCTGGGCGCCGATGCCGCCACGCTCGCTCCATTGTGCGCGAGCCTCAAGGCATGGGACCGCAGCGCAAATCTGGACAGCGGGCTCGGGTTTGTTCACTTCCAGAACGTAATGGAACCGTTGCAGCAAGTCCCGGACATCTGGCGAGTGGCGTTCGACCCGAAAGACCCGCAACACACGCCGCGTGGCCTGGCGCTGGATAATCCACAGGTCACCAAGGCTATTCGCGAAGCGATGCTGGCGTCGGTGGAACAGATCAAAAAGCTTGGGCTCAAGGATGACAGCCGCTGGGGCGATATTCAGGTGGTCAGCAGCGGCGGCCAACAGACGCCGATCCACGGCGGGCCGGGCACGCTGGGCGTGTACAACGCCATCCAGAGTGTGCCGAGGACCGATGGCAAACTCGAAGTCATCAGCGGCACCAGCTATTTGCAAGTGGTGACCTTCGATGACAAAGGCCCGCACGCGCAAGGTCTGCTGGCATTCTCGTTGTCCAGCGATCCGACGTCGAAGTATTCCCGGGATCAGACAGTTGCCTTTTCGAAGAAGCAGCTGAGCCCGTTGCCGTTCACCGAGCAACAGATCATCGCCGATCCGCAGTACCAGGCGCAGACGATCCGCGAGCAGGATGAAAAAGCCGGGAAGGTGGCCGCTCAGTAAGAAGAGGGTGGTTCAAGCAATAAAGAAGGCCGCATCCCCTTGAGGGTTGCGGCCTTTTCAGCTTTTAGGGGCTTGTTGCGGGATCGAATTAAGTACCGGATTACCTTCCTTGTTACGGGTCAGGTAGACCGGCAGCACCTTGGGCAGGGAAGCCACCAGGTTGTTCAGTTCCTTGATGTTGTAGATGCCACCCAAGCGAATCGTGCCGGTACTGTGATCAGCGACCATGATCGGTTTGCTCAGGTAACGGTTGATCAACGGCAGGGCGTCGTTCAGCGCCAGATCATCGAGCACCAGTTTGCCACTGCGCCACGCCAGGGAATTGTCGTTGGGGTAGGTCTGATTGATCTGCGGAGTGAAGTCGCCGTGTTTATAGCGCGCCTGCATGGCTGGCCCGAGACGCAAGCCATCCCCCGGAAGGTCATCGTTGCTGCTGACCAGCACCGAGCCTTCAATCAGGTTCACTCGTACCTGATCCTCATACATCCAGACGTTGAATTTGGTTCCGGTGACGCGAATCCTGCCGTCCGCTGCCCTGACCACAAAAGGATGAGCCAGGTCGTGGCTGACGCTGAAGAAGGCCTCGCCTTTTTCCACCGTGACCCGGCGCTGATCCTTGTAGTTGCTGAACGTCAGCTCGCTGCCCAGGTTCAGTTCCACTTGGCTGCCATCGCTCAGGGTGACCTGACGGACCGTGTCACTCGCTTCGAAATGCTGATATGAATTCGGTAGCCAGCCCATGTTCCAGCCGCTGTACGCCGCGAGCGGCAACGCCAGGGCGCACACGGCGGCGGCGATGCCGACCGTGCGCCAAGGCGTGGCCGGTTTGAAGCGAGCCACCGAGGCGACGGCTTCGGGACGCGGCAAATCGCCTGCGACTTCCCAGATTTCCAGCATGGCCTCGTACTCGAACGCATGCAGCGGATGAGTCTCACGCCAATGTTCGAAAGCGATCCGCTCTTCAGCGGTGCAGTCGCTGGCGTGCAGCCGCATGCACCAGTGCGCAGCGGCATCGGTGATAGCGTCATATTCGGCTTGCGAGAGAGAATTGTCGGTCATTGACTCATCCTGATTTCCTGCATTCTAACCTTGAGGGGAAGCCTGCGAGAACAGCCGTCATGGCAATAAACCATCAATTGAGAATTATTTTTGACATCAGGGCGTGCTGACGTGCAGTTCACGGCCAAGATGACTGACCAGCCAGGCCACGCTGTCGGCATTGCTCAACTGCACGGCCAGCCTGACCAGTGGGTTTTTCTTGAACGTTTCGCGGGCTCCGCTCAGGTTTTCTGCGCCGGTCAACTCCAAAATACGTGCCTTTATCCGGTTGGATTCTTCATTGGAGGTACTGCCCGGATCTTCCCACACACCGGTATCAGGATCCTGGGTCATAAACAGCCGGGTATACGGGGTCTGGATCGAGAGTGCCGTTTTCTGCACGTCGGTCAAGGCGCGTTTGAGTTCAGTGGCGAGGGGCGTGGCTGTTCCAATCAGGTCGGTGAACGGTCTGCCGGGATCGAGATAAAAAATGTCCTCGGTTTTACAGACCATGTGCGACAGCTCATGAATCAAGGTCACCGCTCGGGCATGGGTGTGGATAGGGAAGGCCGCGTCGGTCAGGTGCTGGCGGTAGTGTTCAAATCTGGGATCGAAGAATCTTTCTGCGAGGTGAATTCTCCGGTTTTTGTCTGTCGCCACGATGAAGGCAAACGTGTGTTGTGCGTCTTCGGTCACCCTGCCGACGGCAAAACGGCTGGACTTCGGTTTTCTCAGTGATGGCTCCAACAGCGCTGTGAAAACGTCGCCCATGATTTTTTCAACCTTCTCGACATGCGTCGGCAGCACTTGCTGCACACCCAGGAAATCCATGATGAGTTGATGCACGGGAGTGATGGTGTCGTCGGAGTTCTTGAGCAGTTGCAGGTTTCGATAGCTGTTCCAGGCATAGGTCGTTGCCAGGTCCAGCGCTTCGTCAATTTGACGGGCCTTCTGAGGAAACAGTCGACGGATGTCGGACATGCCTGTGGCATCGACGTTCATGCCATCGAAAACCAATCTAGCGGTCTCCAATCGTCGGAACAGGCTGAAGCGAGGCGCCGATTCTCGCCCATCAATCAGCCATTGTTTCGATTCGTTCTGGCGCAAATGAGGGCCCAGCGTGCTTGTGTCGCCGATGCGCCAGCGGGTGCCGCGCTTGATGACCGGAAACACCTTTCCTTCAACCGGCCCGTAGTGTTGTTTTGTCGTCGGGTGGGTGTAGAGGCCAAGCGTTGCGTCTGATTTCAGCGAACCCAGGTCGACATTGATGCTTTCATGGCGCTTGAGCTTCGTGCGTTCGGGGCCTGTAACGTCGATTTCCTGCCATTTGAGCTGGGTATCGGTTTTTTCCGGTGCCGGTGTGGCGGGTGTCGAAGACAGCAGCGTTGGATCCCCCAGTGATTGTCGCAGCGTGGAGAGTTCGGCCATGCCGCTGATGAACGCTTTTATGGCAGGGCCCCATTTATGGGTTTGCAGGTCTTCGGCGGATTGCTTGATATCCCGGTAACTGCGCCATACCGTCTCCGGGTAGGCGAGTTTGCCCATGAAAAATGTATAAGCCTCGTGCAGGTCTTCGCCCAGCACATGCTTGATGGCTGCCCACTCGCCCTGTTTTTGGTCATCGGACTGGCAACCGAGCAATCGGCCCAGCAAGGCGACGTTGTCATTGAGCAGATGTTTGAACAGGCTCCCCTTGATCGGATGGGAGCCCAGTGTGGTCTCGGCGATGCGATTAACGGTGCTCGACGACGTGGCTCTGGCAACGCGGTGACTGTTGGTTGCCATCCGGGTTTCCAGCAGCAGCCTGTCAGACGGTTGCAGATGCAGGAGTAGCCAGTCAAGCAATGGTCCCCGGGTCTTCAGTTCTGTCAGTAGTCGGGCTTCATTTTCATATTCCTTCACACCGTACCCGGGGCTGTGAGGCGCAATCAGCACCTGTGGTGCAGCGCGATCAGCCGTTGAACCGATCAGATACACACCGGGCACTTTGATCGTCCCGTTACTCTTGATACCTAAAAACTCAAGCGGACGGATGATTGCGTGTGCACCGTCGACCGCTGCGCGGGCGAGGGCGTCAGGCATGTCCATGACTTGCCGGATCAGATCAAACCCGGTTTCGCTCAGGCGCTCCTGAAGTTTTTCCGTGTGGGCGTAATGCATCAACTGCCAGGGCAATTGTGTGTAAAACCGTTTTCTGCGGTCCGCGTTCGCCGGCGTGTCTGCCAAGGCGTCGCTCACTATTTTCTGCTGATGCTCACCCGGTTTCAGGTTGCGGATCAGGTCTTTGATGTAGCGTTCGTCCATGCCCTCGGGAATCACGGTGCTATCAAGCGGCACCAGTTTTAAATGGAGCTGATCGAGATCCTTGAGGTGAGTCAGCGCAAAGTCGGTCAGGGTTTGAGTGCGGGCCGCCGATGTCGGTCGGGCGTTGATCCGGACCTGGACGTTGTCCGGGTTGATGTTGAAGTCGTCTGCCTTGAGTTGTTTTTCAAGTTCGTGGTGTGCCGTGCGTTGCAGTGACCGTATGCCGCTCAGGTAATCCTGGTCGTCCTTAACGTTATCGAGGTATTGCTGAAGCAGTTCGGCATGCACAATCAGCTCTTTGACCGACGCCTGGGCCAGCCATGCCGGCAGTTTTTGTCGGGTCGTCAGTGACCGCGCAATGTCGATGGGACGGTCGAGCCCTGTCATTGGCTTACGCAGCGAGACGAGGTTCAGGAGACTGCTCAGCGGCGTGGCGGAGAGCTTCGTCGCCAAGGCATCGGTCAGGCACGCCTGGTCCAGGTGCACATAGGGCTTTTGCAGGTAATCAAGAAAGTGCCCATAGACCCGCTGCAAGGGCGCCAACGTGTAGGTCCTGCCAGGCAAACGCTCGTTGCGGCCAAGGTTCTCCAGAAGGGTAGAGCGATGGTTGGCGTCGGCAAGGCGTCGATCGAGTTCGGTCAGCAATGGGGTTAACGCCTTGAAGCTTTCAAACCCCAGCGCGGGCGTCCACAAAATCGCTTTGCCCGAATGCCCCGCGTCCAGACCGCCTCGTTCAGTCAGCACAAAACAACTGGCCAGTTTCAGCGGGGCCGTCGCATCGCCAGCCTTCAGCTCCAGGGAAAACACGTCTGGCAAAAAACCGTTCAATGCCGCTCGTTGCAGGTGTATCGGGCTATCGAGCACGGTTTTGATGATTGCCTGTTCCGTCGTACCCAAGGTGCGCGATACGGCCCGCAGCTTCAGTTCACTGCGCAATGCCGTAGACAGCGTGTGAGTAAACGTCGATTGCAAACTCGCCACGGAGGATCCCAGGACGCGCTCCGCGTCTTCGATCGAGCGGGTTGCCGTGGAGATGGCCGGGTGTTTTCCAAGGAGTTCATCGAGCGCCTGCTCGACAGAATTGAGCAGTGACAGCTCCTCTTTGGCCGACTCGGCGCGCACGGTGGCCGGTTGCGCGCTGCCGCGCCGATCCACGCGTGTACTCCAGCGCCCTGAAGAGTCGGGAGCCAGCAGACGGTCATCGATCAATCCCCGGACATCCAGGGCGCTGTCGAGCAAGGCATGGGGGTCGAGCGTACCTTCACTTTCGCGCAAGCGACTCAGCGCATGGGACAGGTTGTCCCGTTGCTTGCCAAGGATGTCGGCCATCAAATGTTTGAACACCGGGCCAACGACCGGTTTGCCATCAATCACGCGCTTAATGGGCTCCAACGCAAGAAAGGTGGCGCGTTCTTCCAGCGACATAAAGTTGAGCAAGGTGTCTTCATGCCCTTCGGTTTTCATCATCTCCAGCACGATTTTTTTGACCGCCGACAGATTGCTCGTCGCTTCGACACCTCGGGGGGGGGAGTACAGAAACCCCAAGGTGTTGGTGTCTCCGATCATCAAGGTCGAGGCCAGCTCCACAAAATGCCTGAAGGGCGCAGTCACACGTACTTTCTCGATGCGAAGCGGATCGTGCGCGTCAGGCGGGAGGCTGACTTTCATCAGTCGCAGGTATTCCTGCGTCGTTAAAGTACCGTTCTGGCGCTGGTGCAGAAGCTTCAGGTGAAAGGTGTCGCGCAAGCCCTCAGTGAAAAACGCCAAACGTGAAAGACCTGTGCTCATGGCGGTGTTCCAGAACAAGGCGAGCAGGCTGTGCAAGTGCGGCGTGAAGCTCTGTGCGATTTCTTTCACCGCGTTTTCCAACGTCTGGTTATCAGCGTCGCTGCTCACGCTATGCTCGGGATTGGCGAAGACTCTTGAATCGCCGGTTGGCCACTGGTTGGTCAGGTAGAAGTGCAGAAGTGCATCGCTCAGGGGGATCGAGGAAATCGTGTGCAGGTCTTCGTTGCCGTCGAAGGCTGAAATTGTCTTCACGAGGCTCTTGAGCCGGGTCAGGCGCTGGTCCAGCGTGGGGAATGCCTTGTGCAGCGCGTGCTTGAGGGTGTCGTCCAGCATCGATTGCAGGGTTGGCGTCTTGAGCAGCTCAGCCTTCATCGCCTCGATGTTCTGTTCCTGATTGTGATCGAGGGTCAGTTGCTGGTCCTGGAACACCGCGCCTTCGATGTCTTTCGTGGCAATGTCGGGAGCCGTGGCGGCGGGTAGAGCGCTGCGTTGTTCGATGGAGAGAAAGCGCAACAGCTCGCACTTGCCAGTGGCCTGCGCCAGCCATTCCTTGAGTTTGTTTTTGAGGTCGGCCATGTCCGCGAACTTGATCAAGCCCTTCCACGGTGTGTAGAGCGTGACCTCTCCATCATCGGGCCGACTCATGGCAAAGGCGCCGGCCAATGGAATATCCGTTTTGCCCGTCACCTTCAGCAACAGTTGGCAGACGTGCATGGGCTCTTTTTGCGCGATACGGGCAGCGTCGGTGGCCAGATAAACGTGCTTCAGCCACTTCAGGTCATCGAGGGTGAAGGCCAGTGCATTTTCGCGCTCGCCGGGTTGCCCGGCATTGGCTGTGCGTTCTGCCTCGTCGAAAAAATAGGGCTCTACGGATTCAGTCATGGTTTTTCCTCATGTGCTGCGATCAGTAGCCATCGCAGGCTATTGGTTGAGGAAAAACACTAAGGTCAGTGGAGTGCTTCGGTGCGGTACATATTGCTTGAGCCGAACAGGCGCTCGAGACTTGACAGGACGCCGGTACAACAGCGCTTAATCGACATCTGCTGTTGGTTGCCGAGCAACCTCGTTTCCCCTGGTGCCCGTACTCAATAATAAAACTGGAGCTTCAGATGACCGCAACGCCCGAAGTGGCCGTCAGTTCGACCACCCTATCGCTCGATTTCGACGCGCTTGTTGTATTGCTTGAACAAATTTTCCTGCGCCATGGCACCTCCGCCGATGTCGCCAAGACCCTGGCGCTGAACTGCGCCGGCGCTGAACGCGATGGCGCCCACAGCCATGGTGTGTTTCGTATTCCAGGTTACGTCTCGACACTCAAGAGCGGCTGGGTCAACGGCCAGGCCGTGCCCGTGGTCGAGGACGTTGCCTCGGGGTTTGTCCGGGTCGATGCGGCTAACGGTTTTGCCCAGCCCGCGCTTGCGGCCGCCCGAGCTCTGCTGGTGAAAAAAGCCCGCAGCGCCGGGATTGCGGTGCTGGCGATCCGTAACTCCCACCATTTCGCTGCACTGTGGCCGGATGTCGAGCCTTTTGCTTATGAAGGGCTGGTGGCGTTGAGCGTGGTGAACAGCATGACCTGCGTGGTGCCCCACGGCGCCGATCGGCCGTTGTTCGGCACCAACCCGATCGCCTTCGCCGCACCCCGGGCTGACGGTGAGCCGATTGTCTTTGACCTGGCCACCAGCGCCATTGCCCATGGCGATGTGCAGATTGCCGCGCAAAAAGGTGAACGCTTGCCGGCGGGCATGGGCGTGGACAGCCTTGGCCAGCCGACCCAGGATCCGAAGGCGATTCTGGAGGGGGGCGCGTTGCTGCCGTTTGGAGGGCACAAGGGTTCTGCGCTGTCGATGATGGTCGAACTGTTGGCGGCGGCCTTGACCGGCGGCAATTTCTCTTTCGAGTTCGACTGGAAGAATCATCCGGGTGCCAAAACACCGTGGACCGGCCAACTGCTGATCGTGATCGATCCGAGCAAGGCGGCCGGGCAGAATTTCGCCGAACGCAGCCAGGAACTGGTCCGTCAAATGCACAGCGTGGGGCTCAAGCGCCTGCCGGGTGATCGACGTCATCACCAGCGAACGAAGTCCAACGCTCAAGGTATCCAGCTGAATGCGCAGACGCTGGCAAACCTGCGAGAACTGGCAGGGCTCTGAGACGCTTTTTTGTAGGAGCCAGGCTTGCCGGCGAAGGCGATTTCAAATACGCCTTCGCCGGCAAGCCTGGCTCCTACAGGTTCGATGTGTTTATGTTTAACGGCGGCCCAGCAACAACCCGACCACCAGGCCAAAACCGGCGGAGATGGCGACGGTTTGCCATGGATGGCCACCGATGTAGGTCTCGGTCGCGTCGACCACCGGTTTGGTGCGGTCGCGAACGCTGGTGACCGAATCCCGGGCCTGCTGGAGTTTCTGGGCGATTTGCCCGCGAAGGGTCTCTGCTTCCTCACCCACCAGTGAAGCGCTGCTTTTGAGCAGTTTTTCCGACTCTTCGATCAGGGCTTGAAGTTCGCTGAATGCCTGATCCTTGATCTGGTCTTCGGCAACTTGTGCGGCGGTTTTCCGGGCCATTGGGTACTCCTTGCAGGTAAATGGGCAGTGAACAATGGAGTCTGCGGCGACTGAAAAAGTTGCAGCGAATTTGTGCATTGTCCGGGGAGCGAGGAAAAATCCTGAGTCGGACATTTCGTCCTACAGTGTAAGATGTCGCCTATTTTACGCAGCAGGTAATTCCCATGAGCTTCAATCTGGCCGACAAACCCCTGGCTGAGCGCGCCGCGCTTGAAGATGAGAAATCCCGTCTGTTCGACCTTTGGCAAAGCAACCTTGGTAAATCCAAGGGCGAGGCCGCACGGTTGTTTGGCGAACGCGCCAAGCGCAAAGGCAAATGGGCAGAATGGGTTCGCGCGGAACTCGATGGTATGTCGCCCCCGGAATTCGCCAACATGGTGCGCAGCGAAGTGAATCGCTTGATGGCGGCCAAGTAAGGCCCGCCTCAGGCAAAACTCGCGACAATCGCCTCGCGCACTTTCAACACCACCGGATCGAGCTGCGTGCTGGTGCGCCAGCCCAGTTCGATCGGGTAGCGCGGTAACGCCAAAGGGCAGGGCAGCAGCGCCAGCCCGCAGAGCGCCGCAATGCTTTGAGCGGCGTGGGCCGGAATGGTCGCCACCGCCTGACTGCCCTTGAGCAAGTACGGCAACGCCGCAAAGTGGGTGGTCGAGGCGCACACCCGCCGACTCAGCCCCAGTGCCGCCAACCCCTCATCGGTGATCCCGATAAAGCCGCCGGATGACACCAGAATGTGCTCGCGGGCGACGAACTCCTCAAGCGTGAGACTCTGCTGCCCCGGGGCCAGGCTGAGTGGATCCACCAGGCACAGATAACCGCCTTCACCCAGTACCTGACGGCTGAGCAACCGTTCGCTGAACCCGCCCGCGGTGATCGCCAGATCAATGCTGCGCTTCATCAACGCCTGAGCGACGATCTGGCTGTGGGTTTGCCGAAAGATCAGGCGCAACTTCGGCGCACTGCGCGCAATGGCCTCGATCAACCGTCGACCGTAGGCCATCTCGAAATCATCCGACAACCCCACCGTGACCGAACGCCCGTCGTAATGATTGGCCGCCGGATCGACCATCGCCAGGCTCTGACGGCATTTGTTCAGCGCATCGCTCACCACCGGTTTCAACTGATTGGCCTTGAGCGTCGGTGCCAGGCCACGGCCGGTGCGCACGAACAATTGATCGCCATACAACTCGCGCAGCCGCCGCAGCGCTGCGCTGACGGCCGATTGTGTCACGCCCAGGCGCAACGCCGCACGGCTGGCGCTGGACTCTTCATGCAGCGCTTCGAAGACTTTGAGCAGGTTGAGGTCAACGGTGGTGATATTCATTTGGCTCATATCATTCAGCAGTGAATCGGGCTTTGTTCATGATCCCGTGGCGCATAAGAATGGGCAACACCTCAATGCTTTCGGAGAGATTGCCATGCCCAAGTCCATTGTTGCAGCGTTGCAAATCGGCGCCTTGCCCGGCGGCAAGGCCGAAACCCTTGAACAGATCCTTGCCTGGGAAAACGCGATTATCGACTCCGGCGCCGCGCTGGTGGTCATGCCCGAAGCGTTGCTCGGTGGTTACCCCAAGGGCGAGGGCTTTGGCACGCAACTGGGCTACCGATTGCCGGAAGGTCGCGAAGCGTTTGCCCGCTATTTTGCCAACGCCATCGATGTGCCCGGTGTCGAGACTGAAGCCTTGGCCGGGCTGTCGGCGCGTACCGGGGCCAACTTGGTGATCGGGGTCATCGAGCGCGCCGGCAGCACGTTGCATTGCACGGCGCTGCTTTTCGATCCGCAGGCCGGGCTGGTCGCCAAGCACCGCAAACTGATGCCCACGGGCACTGAGCGATTGATCTGGGGTAAGGGCGATGGCTCGACGCTGCCGGTGATCGACAGCCAGGTCGGGCGAATCGGCGCGGTGGTGTGCTGGGAAAACATGATGCCGCTGCTGCGCACCGCGATGTACGCCAAAGGCATCGAGGTCTGGTGCGCGCCTACCGTGGATGAGCGGGAGATGTGGCAGGTCAGCATGCGCCACATCGCCCATGAAGGCCGTTGTTTTGTGGTCAGCGCTTGCCAGGTTCAGGACTCACCGCAGGCATTGGGCGTGGAGATCGCAAACTGGCCGGCGGATCGGCCGCTGATTGCCGGCGGCAGTGTGATTGTCGGGCCTATGGGCGATATTCTGGCGGGGCCGCTGCGTGACGGAGCGGGGTTGCTGACCGCTGAAATCGACACTGACGACCTGATCCGCGCGCGTTATGACTACGACGTGGTCGGTCACTACGCGCGCCCGGATGTGTTCGAGCTGAGCGTCGATGAACGTGCAAAGCCCGGCGTCCGCTTCACCGCATAAACCCCCGAGCCTTTCTAGCGGTTCAACTGTGCGGCCGCCGCAGGCCGCGCGGGTTCACCCTTGGCCGGGACATCGGGGTTTTCCATGACCTGGAGGATCGAAGCTTCCGGGTCGAAATCGTCCTCTTCCAGCTCGATGAACTCTTCGGGCAGGAAGATGTTCAGCGCGATAGCGCACAACGCCCCGACGGTGATCGGCGATTCGAAGATGTTGTGCAGCGCCTTCGGCAGCTCGCGCAACACTTCCGGCACCGCCGCGACCCCCAGGCCCATGCCGATGGATATCGCCACGATCAGCATATTGCGTCGATGCAGGCCGGCTTCGGCGAGGATCTTGATGCCGGCCACCGCCACGGTGCCGAACATCACCAGTTCCGCGCCGCCGAGTACGGGTTTGGGCATCAATTGCAGTACCGCGCCGATCATCGGGAACAGCCCCAGCAGCACCAACAAACCTGCGATGAAAAAAGCCACGTAACGGCTGGCCACGCCGGTCAACTGGATCACGCCGTTGTTCTGCGCGAAGGTCACCATCGGCATGCTGTTGAACACCGCTGCCATGGCCGAGTTGAGGCCGTCAGCCAGCAGGCCGGACTTGATCCGGCGGATGTAGATCGGGCCCTTGACCGGCTGCCGGGAAATCATCGAGTTGGCGGTCAGGTCACCGGCGGCTTCCAGCGGCGACACCAGGAAAATCACCGCCACCGGCACAAACGCCACCCAGTCAAAATTGAAGCCGTACTTGAACGGCACCGGCACGCTCATCAGCGGCACGTCGGGCAGGCTGGCGAAATTGACGTCGCCCATCAGCCAGGCCACGACGTAACCCAGCGTCAGGCCAATGACAATCGCCCCCAGGCGCAGGAACGGCACATCGACCCGGTTCAGCACCACGATCGTGCCGAGTACCAACGCCGCCAACGCCAGATGACTGGCCGCGCCAAGGTCCGCTGCGCCGAAGCCGCCGGCAATGTCGGTCATGGCGACCTTGATCAGCGACAGGCCCATCAGGGTAATGATGGTGCCGGTTACCACGGGGGTGATCAGCATCCGCAGCTTGCCGATGAACTGGCTCAACACCACTTCGATAAACGCGGCGAAAAAGCACACGCCGAAGATCGTTGAGAGGATTTCATCGGTGCCGCCACCCCGGGCCTTGACCATGAACCCGGCGCTGAGAATCACGCTGATGAACGAGAAACTGGTGCCTTGCAGGCACAACAGGCCGGAACCGATCGGGCCGAAGCGCCGCGCCTGAACAAACGTGCCCAGGCCCGAGACAAACAGCGCCATGCTGATCAGGTACGGCACTTCGCTTTGCAAACCGAGGGCGCTGCCCATGATCAGGGTGGGCGTGATGATGCCGACAAAACTCGCCAACACATGTTGCAGAGCGGCGAACACCGTGGCGGTGAGGTGGGGGCGATCGTTGAGGCCATAGATCAGGTCGGAACGGGACTGGGGTTTTGCGTGTTCGGAAGAAGTCACGAGGAAAGCGCCAGGGGCCAGGTGAAAAAATGGAGGCGCAGGATGCCAGAAAGACCATATTGTGGCGAGCGATGACCTCGATACTCGCACAATCCTTGTGGGAGTAACCTGTGGCGAGGGGATTTATCCCCGTTGGGTCGCGAAGCGGCCCCCGCGACCGTTCAGGCAGACCGGTTTGTCCGGTTTGACGACTGCTTCGCAGCCGAACGGGGCGGTGCGACGTTTCGCTAAATCCCCTAGCCACAGGTCGCTCCCACAGGAATGTAGCTGCCTCAGGAAAATGCGGCGAGCAGATCCTCTTCAAACGCCTTTTGCGCATCCCCCGGCACCTGCGCGCGATGGCGCGCCAGATGAAACGCCACATCAAAACTCATGTCATCCCGGCGCACGGCGCGCAGCAAGCCTTTGTCTTCCCAGCTGCGGGCAAAGTGTTCGGGCAGATAGCCGACATGCTTGCCGGAAAGGATGAAGGCGAGGGTGCCTTCGACCTGCTCGGACCGTGCCGAACATAATTTGCCTTGAAATGGCTCGTCACTACGCAGAAAACGATAGGGATGATCGACCCGGTCGCACGCCTGCAACGCCAGATCGTCCGGCGCATCGTCGGTGAACAGCGGATGCCCGGGGGAGCAATACAGGTGTTGGGTTTCGCTGAACAGTTCACGGTAGTCAAACGCGCTTTGTACCTGGGAGAAATAGCCGATTGCCAGGTCCAGTCGCTGTTGCAGCAGCAGGCGTTCCATTTCGCCGGGCATGGCGCTCATCAACTCGATGCGCACCGATTCGTCCCGCTCACGAAACCGGCGGATGGCATCGGCCACTTTTTGCAGCACCGATTGATCGAGGGCTTCGGACAAGCCCAGGCGCACTTCACCGATCAACCGACCCGCCACGCCGTTGGATTGATGGCGGAACGCTTCGATGGATTCAAACAGCCCACGCGTCGCACTCAGCAGCTGTTCGCCCTTGGGTGTGACCCGGAATCCACCCTTGCCGCGACTGCACAAACGATAGCCGAGCCGGGTTTCGAGTTTGGCCATTTGCTGACTGATGCTCGACTGGCTCAAGCCCAATTCACCTTGCGCCGCGCTGAACCCGCCGCACTCCACCACGCGGACAAACAAGCGCAGCAGTTGCAGGTCGAGGTCGTGGAGTTGACCGAGCATCAAACATTACTCCGCAATAAAGTCAGGTTAACAAACTTGATATTTCGCCAATGTATCCGAGGGCGCACGCTGCAACCACTTCCTCCGGTCAGGTGTTCGTCATGGCTCCCGTATTCAAACTGTGTTTACCCGCGCTGTTTCTCGCCATGGCCGCGTCGGCCCAGGCTGAGGAAAAGACCCTCAACCTCTACAGTTGGGCCGATTACGTGGCGCCTGAAACCTTGCAGCGTTTCGAAAAGGAAACCGGCATTCACGTGCGTTACGACACATTCGATTCGTCGGAAGTGCTGGAAACCAAACTGCTCACCGGCGGCAGCGGTTATGACGTGGTGGTGCCGTCCTCCAGCGTGTTGGCCCGTGGATTAGCGGCCGGCGCGCTGAAGGAAATTCCGCATGAAGGGCTCAAGGGTTACGCCAACCTCGGCCCGGACCTGCTGGAAAAACTGGCGGCCGTCGACCCCGGCAATCGTTTTGGCGTGCCGTATACCTGGGGCACGCTGGGGCTGGGGCTTAACGTTGAAGCGGTGCAAAAACGCTTGCCGGATGTGCCGCTCAACAGCCTCGACCTGCTGTTCAAGCCGCAATATGCCAGCAAGTTGAAGGACTGCGGCATTGCGATTCTCGATTCGCCGCAGGAAGTGATTGGCTTGGCGTTGCACTATCTCGGTAAAGATCCCTACAGCACCGACAAGGCAGATCTGTCCGCCGCCGAGGCGTTGTTGCATCAGTTGCAGCCCAATGTGCTGTACGTCGCCACCGGGCGGCAAATCAGCGATCTTGCCAATGGCAGCGTGTGCCTGGCCTTGACCTATAACGGTGACGCCAGCATGGCCGCCGACCAGGCGCGCAAGGCCAACAAACCGTTCGAGGTGGCTTACCGGATTCCGAAGGAAGGCACGCTGGTCTGGCAGGACAACCTGGCGATTCCCAAGGATGCGCCACACCCCGAAGCGGCCCGGGTGTTCATCGAATTCATGTTGCGCCCCGAGTCCGTCGCGGCGCTGACCAACACGCTGTTCTTTGCCACGGCCAACCAGGCCGCGACGCCGCTGGTGGACGAAGCCGTGCGGACCGACCCGGACATCTACCCTCTGGCCGACACCCGTGAACGGCTGTACGCCGACCGCAGCATGAGCCTCAAGGACATGCGCTCGCGAACTCGCCTGTGGACCACTTTCCGTAGCCGCCAATAAATAAAAAGGAGATCACCATGGACGTCCCGATGCAAAACGATCAGGCCATGACCCGCGACAGCCTCTTTGGTACTGCCGCCGAAAGCACCTACGCCGGTATCACCAGTTTCATGCGTCGTCGTTACAGCCGTGATTTGCGCGGCGTCGACGTGGTAGTCAGCGGTGTGCCGTTCGACACCGCCACCAGCAACCGTCCCGGTGCGCGTTTCGGCCCGCGCGGCATTCGCGCCGCGTCTACCGGGATCGCCTGGGAACGGCACTGGCCATGGACTTTTGACCCGTTCGATCATCTGGCGGTCATTGACTACGGTGATTGCGACTTCGATTACGGCTCGCCGCACTCGGTGCCGGAAAGCATCGAGGCCCACGCCGAGCACATCCTGAACGGCGGTTGCGCGATGCTGACGTTCGGCGGTGACCACTTCATCAGCTATCCGCTGCTCAAGGCCCATGCGCGCAAACATGGTCCGCTGTCGTTGATTCACTTCGACGCCCACAGCGACACCTGGCCGGACGAAGAGGGTAAACGCGTCGACCACGGCACGATGTTCTGGCACGCGGCCAAGGAAGGCCTGGTGGATCCGTCGCGCTCGGTGCAAATCGGTTTGCGCACTACCAATGATGATCACCAGGGCTTTCAGGTGCTGGATGCTCGGCACGTGCATCGACAAGGGTGTGAGGCGATTGTCGAGGCGATTCGTGCGCGGGTGGGGGATAACCCGGTGTACCTGACGTTCGATATCGATTGCTTCGACCCGGCGTTCGCACCGGGCACCGGCACGCCGGTGTGTGGCGGTTTGAGCACGGTGCAGGCGCTGGAAATTCTTGGCGGGTTGCGCGGGATCAATCTGGTGGGAATGGACGTGGTGGAAGTCGCGCCGGCCTACGACCATGCGGACATTACCTCACTGGCGGCAGCGACATTGGCGATGGAGATGCTGTGCTTATACGCCGCCAAACACAAAGTAGACCGGTAAGACGCCTTCGCGGGCAAGCCTCGCTCCTACAGATTTGCGGCGAACACAAAGTCGGTGAACGCTATATATCTGTAGGAGCGAGGCTTGCCCGCGAAGCTTTTTCAGGCCACTGGAATGATTGGCAGATAGAGGGTCTCAGCCCCGGTGAACCGCGTCGCCGAATCGGCAATCGTTTCATGCGGCACACCCTTCGGTACGTCGCTGACCCCATCAAGCCGCGACAATTGCCCGGCGCTCAATTGCACCGTCAACGCGCCCAATGTCGCATCCAGTTGCTCACGAGTCCGCGAACCCAGAATCGGAATCAGCGCTGTCGTCGAACGCTTGGCCTTTTCCCGCAGCCAGGCAATGGCGACGTGGGTCGGCGTGGCTTCAAGCTCCGCCGCCACCGCGAGCAAGGTGTCGAGCAGGGCGGTTTCGTGGGCGCTTTTCTCAGTGTGGATCAGCATGCCGAGTTTGGCGGCGCGGTTGTTGTCGTCATTGCTGCGGTACTTGCCCGTGAGAAACCCGCCACCCAATGGCGACCAGATCGTAGCCGCCAGCCCGAGCGCTTCGGCCATCGGCAGCAGTTCACGTTCGGCGGTGCGTTCGGCCAGGCTGTATTCGGCCTGAATCGCTGCAATCGGCGCAAAGCCACGTACTTCGGCCAATACGTCAGCACGGGCAATGCGCCAGGCCGGGAAGTTCGATAGCCCGGCGTAGTGAATCTTGCCGGCACGCACCAGGTCGTCGAAGCCACGCAGGATCTCTTCCATCGGCGTCACGCCGTCACTGATGTGCGCCCAAAACAGGTCGATGTGATCGGTGTTGAGCCGTTTCAGGCTTTCTTCCACGGCACGAACCATGTTCTTGCGGTTGTTGCCAGTGTGTGAAATGCCCGCGGCCGGTGTGGTACCCATGGTGTATTTGGTGGCGATGACCAGGCGATCGCGTTCCGGCGCGATAAATTCGCTGAGCATGGCTTCCGATTGGCCGGCCTGATAACCTTTGGCGGTGTCGATAAAATTACCGCCGGCTTCCAGGTAACCGTCGAAAATGCGCTTGGCTTCGTCACGCTCGGCGCCATGCCCCCAGCCGGTGCCGAAGTTACCGGCGCCCAGCGCCAGTTCCGAAACCCGCAAGCCGGTTTTGCGGCCGAAAACTTTGTAATGCATGAGGAAACTCCTGAGGAACGACGCCGGGGTTAATTTAAATGTCTAGCAACATGTATTTAATATGATGCGAGTAATATGGTCCGTCAAGACGCTTTTTCATTGAGGGCAAAAGAGCCGACCGCCGGGCGATGCTTCTTCAGTTGACCAAGAACCTGTGGCGAGGGGGCTTGCCCCCGTTCGGCTGCGAAGCAGTCGTAAACCCAGACAACTCAGTCTGTCTGAAAGGACGCCGGGGCCGCTTCGCAGCCCAACGGGGGCAAGCCCCCTCGCCACATTGGCTACTGCCAGTTTCTGACAGCAGCCTCTGCTAAGCTCCGACGACTTTTCAGGAAAGAGCCCGCCGATCGTGTCGCGTACCACTCGTTTACTCACGTTGTTGCAGGTGCTGCGAGGTAAAAGTCGTCCGGCCACGGCCGCGACGCTCGCCGGTGAACTGCAGATTTCCGAACGCACGCTGTACCGCGACATCGCCGAGCTGACGGCGCTGGGTGCACCGATCTTCGGCGAAGCAGGGGTCGGCTACGTGTTGCGCAGCGGTCTGTTCCTGCCGCCCTTGATGCTTAATGCCGACGAAACCGAAGCCATCGTGTTGGGCTTGCGTTACGTCGATCAGCGTGGCGACGAGGTGTTGAGCAAAGCCGCAGCCGATGCCCTGGCGAAGATTGCGGCGGTGTTGGCACCTGAAGCCCAGGACGCCTTGCGCAACCCGACGGTGCTGCCGGGCCCGCGCGGTTATGGTTATCCGCAAAATGCCGTGCCGTTGAACGTGTTTCGCCAAGCCATTCGCGATCAGTCCAAGCTGAGCATCGATTATGCGGACGCCCAACAGGTGCCCAGTCAGCGGCTGATCTGGCCACTGGCGCTGGGCTTTCTCAATGAAGTGCGGATTATTGTGGCCTGGTGTGAATTGCGCAGTGCCTACCGCACGTTTCGCACAGACCGGATCTCGGCCGCCCATGAGCAGGGCGAGCGCTATCCGGGGCGGCGCAGCGACCTGCTGCGTACCTGGCGCAAGCACATGCAATTGGATGAGGCGGGGCGTTTCACTCCTGACAAGAACTGACACAGACCTGTTCTAGCATGGCTCCAGAATCAATCAACAAGGAGCCGCACCCATGTCCAATCCAGCCTCTTCACTGGCGCCCGCCATCGCCGCCTACATAGCTGCCGCCAATGCCCGCGACACCTCGCGGGTCGGCAGTTTTTTTGCCGAGGATGCCAACGTGTTCGATGAGGGCCAGCACCGGATCGGCACGCAAGCCATCGCCCAGTGGATGCAAGACACCGCGCAACGTTATGAACCACGGGTCGAAGTGCTCGACGTTCAGCAGCGCACCGGCAAAGTGCTGGTACACAATCTGATTTCCGGGACCTTTCCCGGCAGTCCGCTGGAACTGCGCTACATGTTTCGCCTCAACGAGCAGGGCAAGATTGCCCGGCTAGACATCTCTCTGTAAATCCGAGCGCATGGCATACTGCCGCGCATGAATGTCGACTCTCCCCTAAGCGCCTGGCAACACGCCATCGAACAGAAGGGCTTCGTCCAGGACGAAGCCCAGGAACATGCCGTGTGGGCGCTGCAAAAATGCCACGAAGCCTTGCATGAAGGGCGCACGCCGATCACCGGCGTTTATCTCTGGGGCCCGGTCGGGCGAGGCAAGACCTGGTTGATGGACCAGTTCTACCAACACCTCAAAGTCCCGGCCCGACGCCAACACTTTCACCACTTCATGGGTTGGGTGCATCAGCGCTCGTTCCAGCTGACCGGCACCGCCGACCCGTTGAAGGCGCTGGCCCGTGAGTTGAGCCAGGAAGTGCGGGTGCTGTGTTTCGATGAACTGTTCGTCAACGACATTGGCGATGCGATCATTCTCGGGCGTTTGTTTCAGGTGATGTTCGAGCAGGGCGTGGTGGTGGTCTGCACCTCCAACCTGCCGCCGGACCAGCTGTACGCCGATGGCTTCAACCGTGACCGCTTCATGCCCGCCATCGAGGCGATCAAAAAGCACATGCAAGTGATCGCGGTGGATGGCAGCGAAGACCATCGCCTGCACCCGGGCGCTGGCCTGCAACGTTATTGGGTGGCGGCGCCCGGGCAACCCAGCGCGCTCGCTGAAGTATTCAAGGCGTTGACCGCAGGCCAGGCCACTTCCAGCGATCCGATCACGGTCGGTTACCGCTCGATCAATGGGGTGCAGGCCAGTTCGACGGTGCTTTGGTGCCGCTACGCCGACCTGTGCGAACAACCGTTCGCCGCCATGGACTTCATGGCGCTGTGTGACACCTTCAGCGCTATTCTGTTGAGTGACGTGCCGAATCTCAGCGCGCAGAAACGCGAAGGACGCATCGCCCGAGGTACGGAAGACGGTGCCGAGCGCGTCGTGGCCGGTGATCGCGAGCTGCCGCAATTGTCGGTGCATGACGACGGTGTCCGGCGTTTCATTGCCCTGGTGGACGAGTGCTACGACCGAAAGGTGCCGTTGTACCTCGAAGCGCAGGTGCCTATGGCGGCGTTGTACACCGAGGGTTATCTGGAATTTCCGTTCCGCCGCACGTTAAGCCGTTTACAGGAAATGCAGCTGCAACGTTTCGCCGAAGCCTAATTAGCGGGAGCCGCGAAGATGAATCAGCCTCTGTCTCATCATTTGCTGACCATGGCGTATCAGAATGCCTGGGCCAATTACCGACTCGCCAAGGCCTGGAATCAGTTGAGCCCGGTGGAACTGGCGGCACCGCGAGTGAGCTTCTTCCCCAGCCTCATTGCCACCCTCAACCACATCCTGACATGCGACTGGTTTTACGTGGATGCGCTGGAGCGAGAACTGCGCGGGGACGATCCGCACCCTGATTGCTATGTGTTCTTTGCCAAAGACGAACCGTTCGCGGCGGCTGCCGATCTGCAACGTGAACAAGCGCATGTCGACAGTCGCCTGATTGCCTACTGCGAACAATTGCGCGACGCCGACCTGGAGCGAATCGTGACCATCGCCCGGGACACACCGCAACATGACAGCCGTTTGCGCCTGCTCTCGCACTTGTTCGAACACCAGCTTCATCATCGCGGTCAGGTTCACGCGATGCTCAGCGGCACCTCGGTCAAACCGCCGCAACTGGACGAGTTTTTCTGTGCCGGTGAATCGCACCTGAGGGCCGAGGATTTTGCCGAATTGGGCTGGACCGAAACGCTGATCTGGGGTGTTTGAGAGAGGTTCGGGTTGTCGCCGATTGCGCCTCGCGATAATGTCCGTCGACCTCCCGGCGCGAGCGACGCGCCGGGACAACTTGACGGGGCGTTGACGATGGGAATGGAATCCGCAGAAATTCTGGTACTTCAGGCCAGCTACACCAATGCGCTGCATGCCGAGGCGATCGGTGTGGTGCTCAATGCCTACGCCGAAGACCCGATGGGCGGCGGGCACCCATTGCCCGAAGACATCCTTCAGCAACTGCCGGGGGAACTGGCCAAGCGTCCTCATGCGTTCAGCGTACTGGCGTTTGTCGGTGGCGCGCCGGCCGGGCTGGTCAATTGCTTCGAAGGCTTCTCGACGTTTGCCTGTCGGCCGCTGGTCAACGTGCACGATGTGTCGGTGGTACCGATGTTTCGCGGCCTGGGGTTGAGTCAGAAAATGCTGCAAAAGGTTGAAGACATTGCCCGTCAACGCGGCTGCTGCAAGATCACCCTGGAAGTCCTCGAAGGCAATGCCGTCGCGCAGGCGTCTTATGGCAAATTCGGGTTTGCGCCCGGTATGTTCGACCCGGCCCATGGCCGAATGCTGTTCTGGACCAAGGACCTTTAACGCCACATGAACAGCCTCGATGACGCGCAGGGCAGGGCACCCGTGACAACAGACAAGGCGTGGGCGATTTTCCTGATCTTCCTGCGCCTGGGGCTGACCTCGTTTGGCGGCCCTGTCGCGCATCTGGGCTATTTTCGCAGTGAGTTCGTGGCGCGTCGGCGCTGGTTGAGTGAAGCCGCTTACGCCGAATTGATTGCCCTGTGCCAGTTTTTGCCGGGCCCGGCGAGCAGCCAGGTGGGCATGGCACTGGGTTTGTCCCGTGCCGGCTATTCGGGGGCATTGGCGGCGTGGGCAGGGTTTACCTTGCCCTCGGCGTTGATCCTGACGCTGTTGGCAATCGGCATCAGCCACGGGGGCTGGGCGTTGCCGGCAGGTTTGATTCACGGGCTGAAAATTGTCGCCGTCGCCGTGGTTGCCCAGGCCGTGTGGGGAATGGCCCGCACGTTATGCCGAGGTCCGGTGCGCGTGGGCATCATGCTGCTGGCGACTGCCGGGGTGTTGCTCTGGCCAACGACTGGCGGGCAGTTGACGGTGATGGCCGTGGCGGCGGTGATCGGCCTGGCTTTGCTGCACAACACACATGCAACGCAAAGGGAGGGCCTGTCGATTCGGGTCAGTCGACGGGCAGGCTGGCTGGCGATTGGAGTGTTCGTGGCGCTGTTGCTGGGTTTGCCGCTGATCGCGCATCACTGGCCGGACTCGCTGACCAGCCTGTTCGACAGCTTCTACCGCACGGGGGCGCTGGTGTTCGGCGGTGGCCACGTTGTGTTGCCGTTGTTGCAAAGTCAGGTGGTGGGCACGGGATTGCTGAGCAATGACGTGTTTCTCGCCGGTTACGCCGCCGCGCAAGCGATGCCGGGGCCATTGTTCACGTTTGCGGCTTTTCTCGGTGCATCCATCAGCGGCTGGAGTGGTGCGCTGGTGTGCGTCTTGGCGATTTTCCTGCCGTCGCTGTTGTTGGTGATCGGTGTCCTGCCGTTCTGGCAGCGGTTGCGGGGCAATGGCCGGGTGCAAGCGGCGCTGGCCGGGGTGAATGCGGGGGTGGTCGGGTTGTTGTTGGCCGCGTTGTATCAGCCATTGTGGACCACCTCGATCCTCAGCCCGCTGGATGTTCTGTTGGCGGTTCTGGCGTTGATCGCGCTGCTGTTCTGGCGATGCCCGCCGTGGTTGCTGGTGCTGCTGGGCGGGATTTGCGGTGTGCTGCTGGGCGCATGAAACCTTTCGAGCGGGCATAAGAAAGGGCGCCCATCAGGACGCCCGTTTGCCAGCGTTTATTTCGGCCGATAGGTTTCCGTCACTTGTGCGGTTTGATCGTTCGGAACCCTCAGTTCAATAGTCCTGGTTTCGATGCCGTTAGTTTGCTGTTGTTTGAGGTGCAGGGTTTCGAAGTAATACCTCATGCGCTCGGCGCCGCCTTCGGCAAAGGCTGCGGTCGAACCGAACATCATCAGACTGGCGAGGATCAACGCGGTACGTTTCATGGTGTGCCTCCCACTACGGATATAGGGTGCTCTTTCGTCCATGAAGCAATGTTGCCGAGCCATTATCCGCCGATTCCGTAAATTGGGAATTAACCCCGTCAGAGCTTCCAGTCCAGGCTCAGTGTGACTGTGCGCGGGTCGCCCCAATAGACGCCGTTATAGAACCCGACGTTGTCGTAATACTTTTTGTCGAACAGGTTGTCGACGTTCAGAGAAGCGGACAGGTGCTTGTCGAACTCATACCGCGACATCAGCTTGACCACGGTGTAGGCCTCCTGGCGGATGTTGGTGCTGGCGGTGATGATCTCGCCATCGGCGCCACGACCCACTGGGCGTCTGGCGGCGCGGTAGACGTCGCTTTGCCAGTTCACGGCGCCGCCCACGGTCAGTGCCTGCCAGTCGCCGGGCAAGCGATAAGCCGTGGAGAAGCGGAACATGTTCAACGGCTGGTTGGTGTTGTTGCGCTGTTTCTCGCCATTGGCCGAGTGGGTGTAGGTGTAGCCGGCCGTCATGTTCCAGCCTGCCATGACTTCACCGGAGACCTCCGCTTCGAAACCCTGGACCTTGTTGCCTTTGCCGCCCGATTTGAAGAATTCCTCACCGGTGACCGGGTCCGGTGGCACCGAGTCGTCCAGTTCGGCGACGTTGTCCTGCTTGCTCCAGAACACCGCGGTGGCGAGGTTGAGTCGTTCTTCCAGCAGGCTGCCCTTGAGCCCCAGTTCATAGTTGCTACCGACCACCGGTTCCAGGTACTGGTGATTGCTGTCGCGGTCGTCTTGCGGTTTGAAAATGTCGGTGTAGCTGACGTACACCGTGTATTCAGGCGTGATGTCGTAGAGCAACCCGGCGTACGGCGTCCACATGTCGTTGTGCTGCTGGCGGGTGGTTTCGACACTGGTCAGGTGCAGATTGCCGTCGTATTTGTTGGCCTTTTTCGAGATTTCCCACGTGCCATAGCGACTGCCGAGTACCGCGTGCAGGTCGTCGGTCAGGGTCAGGCGTGTGGCCAGGTAACCGGCCTTTTGTCGGGTGCTTTCATCGGAGCCTTTCAGGCCGGTGACGGTGTCGGGGAATTTGGGAATGCCGCCCATGTACTTCCAGTCGGGGACCTTCTCGTAATCCGGCGAGCGCGGGCCGTCTACCGTGTAAGGGTTGACTTCGCTTCGTTCGGCTTCGCCATAGCCGATCATCATTTCGTGCTCACGCCCGAACAGCGAGTAAGGGCCGGACACGTTGAAGTCATAGGCTTTCATTTTTTGCGTGCCGACCATGTGGCTGACGTTGGCGAACATGCCGCTGCGATCGGCCTCGGGGAAACCGCCACCCCCGTAGTAAATCTTGCCGTCGGTGTCACTCTCGCGGTGGGTGTAGGCGGTCTTGAGGTGCCAGCCCGCACCCAGTTGCTGGTCCAGCGTGGCGAACGCGGTCTTGTCCTTCAGCGGCCAGGAACTCCATGGCGTGGCCATGTTGGTGGAGCGTCCGAGGTTGGCTTTGCTGCCGTCAGCGTTCCAGTAGGGCACGGTGCCCCAGGACGTGCCTTGCACCTGCTTGTCCTGATAGTCGTAACCCACCGCCAGCACGGTGTCGTCGGTCAGGTCGGCTTCGAGAATCCCGTAGCCGACTTCCCGTTGCAGCGCGTACTTGTCGCGGTAGGAACCGCTGTCGCGATAGGCCAGCACACCGCGACCGCGCAGACGCCCGTCGAAGGCCAGTGGTCCACCGACGTCCACATAACTGTAGTAATCGTCATAGCTGCCGCCGCTCACACCGGTCTGGGCTGCCCATTGTGCGGTCGGCCGTTTGCGCACCATGTTGATCGTCGCAGAAGGGTCGCCGGCGCCCGTGGTCAGGCCGGTTGCGCCGCGAACCACTTCGATGCGGTCGTAGATGATGGTGTCGGAATCGGACTTCATGTAGCTGAAGGTGTTGAGCATCCCATCGATCTGGAAGTTGTTGATCGAGTAACCGCGGGAGGAATAGCTGACGCGGTCCGAGTCGTTGTGCTGGACCACTACGCCGGTGGTCTGGCTCATGGCTTCGGAGAGCGTGCCGAGTTTGAAATCGTCCATTTGCTGGCGCGTGACCACGGACACCGATTGCGGCGTTTCCTTGATCGACAGGTTCAGCCGCGTCGCGGTGCTCATGGCACCGGTGGTGTACGACTCGGTGTTTTCGGTGGTGCTGCCCAAGCCCTGAGCGCTCACATGGGTGGCACCCAGTTCAAGGGTGCGGCTCGGCTCATGATCCGGAACGGCTTCCGCCAGCAGATCGGGGCTCAAGGCAGCACTGCACAGGCCCAGGGTAAAGGTCATGGAACGGGTGATAGGCGCGAACATCGCAGCCGACTCCTTGTCTTCGAGGGAAAAATTCCGTTTGTTCAAAGACGAAGGGGGGAGAGGGGATTTAAGTCTAAACGAGAATTATTGTTATTTTAAGATGTTTCGGAAGGCGTTGGCGTGCGGGAAAAGAGGGCTGAAACCGTTCCCCTGTGGCGAGGGGGCTTGCCCCCGTTGGGTCGCGAAGCGGCCCTGAAAAATGGGACTGCTGCGCAGTCCAACGGGGGCAAGCCCCCCTCGCCACAGAGGCACGCTCCAGGTTCACTACTACAAGATTACTTCAACGCAACTTCCGGATCCCCAGGCTTGGCCTTGGGCTTCATCAAGCTGAAGTCAATCAACGGACGCGACTGACGCTCATACGGATTGCCGATCATCAACGGCCGCGGCGTGAAGCTGTCGCTGACCAGACTCTTGCTGCGGTCCAGTTCATCGAAACTCAGACCCGCCAAGTCAGCCCAGGTGTGGATCAGGTGCGAGCTGCTGTAAGGCCGCCCCAGGTCACCGGCAAAACTCCAGTCGTGGGTTTCACGCCATTTCGGCGAAGCCCAGGCCATGAACGGAATGGTGTACATCGGCGCCGTCGGCTTGGCTTCGTTGCGCCCCAGCGTGCTGTGGCCCGGGGAATCGAAGACATCTTCGCCGTGATCCGAGAGGTACATCAGGAAGCCGTTCGGATCGGATTTGGCGTAATCCTTGATCAGGCTCGACACCACGAAGTCGTTGTACAGCACCGCGTTGTCGTAGCTGTTGTACGTCGGCACCTGATCGTCACGCACGCCGTCCGGCACGCCTTTACGATCGGTGAACTTGTTGAAGGTTGGCGGGTAACGGTACTGATAGCTCATGTGCGTGCCGAGCAAATGCACCACGATCAGCTTGCGCGGCGCGGCGTCTGCCAGGGCCTTGTTGAACGGCGCGATAACGTCGCCATCGTACTGCGCGGCGTTCTGGTTGCGGTTGTTGTTCAGGTACACCTGTTCGTCGGCCTGTTCGGAGAACGTGGTAAGCATGGTGTTGCGCTTGGTCATGGTTTGCTGGTTGGTGATCCAGAAGGTCTTGTAACCCGCCTGTTTCATCATGCTGACCAAAGACGGCGTGGACAGGTAAAGGTCCGGGTTTTCTTCGTCGGCGAACGTCAGCACCTGCTGCAACGCCTCGATGGTGTACGGGCGCGGGGTGATGACGTTGTCGAAGACCGCCATCTGATCCTTGAGTTTGTCCAGTTCCGGCGTGGTTTCACGCGGGTAGCCGTAGAGGCTCATGCGCTGACGGTTGGTGGACTCGCCGATCACCAGCACCAGGGTCGCTGGCTGGTTGGCCATCGTGTCCTTGAGGTTCTTGAGCGGTGGGATCTTGCTCGCGCTGTCGAGCATGTCTTGCATGCCGGCCAGGGTGTCGAGGTAACGGTGATACGCCACCGCCATCTGCCAAGGCACCGCCGGCTCGATACGGGTTTCGAATTTCTCGAAGCCACCGGCCAGGCTGCCGGTGCGCGCGGTCTGCTTGATCAGCGGGTAACCGACCACGGCCACCAGAATGGCGGTCGCGGCCACCAACGCACGACCGCGAGGCATGTACACCGGGCGCAAGCGCGTCCACAGGAAATACGCGAACAGGGTGTGGGCGAGGAACGCCGCCACCATCCACCAGGCGAAATACTGGGTCATGTACTCGCCCGCTTCAGAGATGTTCGATTCGAACATGATGAAGATGACGCTTTGGGAGAATTCCTGCTGATAGATGAAGAAGTAACCCAGGCTGGCCATCGAACAGGCCCACAGCACTACGCCGATCATCGCGGCCATGACGCGTGTCTGTCTTGGGAACAGCAGCATCGGCGCGAGCCAGATGGCGCTCATTACAAAGGCCTGGCGGAACCCGGTGAAACCCGAGGTGCCCGTCAGTTGGATCAGCAGTTGGGTAATGCCGGAAAAATACCAGAAGAACAGGAACAACCAGAGAAATCCTGCCCAATCGAAACCTTTCGCAGTCGTAGTGCTGCGTTTAAACACAGTCATTCATCGCTCCAGCCAGGAAATCACGTCGACCCGTCGGGAGCCTTCCATGTTGCCGACGAACGAAAGCCGCGCGGATACCGAGCGGCCATAATGAGCCGGAGTATCAACACTTCGATGTGAAAACTTTGTGAGTTGCCGTAAACGGCAAGGCAGGGGAGCGGTGTCGGAAACAGCAGAAGGCTGCTTCCGAATCAAGCGTGGGGATCAGGCGTGAGGCGCGCGCGCAGTGACGGGCAAGGGCTGAGCCGAAGAGCTTTGTGTGAGTAAGCGCAGCTGCGCGAGCTCCTGCTTCAACAGGTCGCGCTCTTCTTTCAACTGGCGCAATTCATCACGACGGATCGTGACGTAAAGGGTTTGTGCTGGCCGTGCTGCTTGTACTGTGCCCATTGCTCACCTCGCAAATGGCTGTCTCAACTGTAAATCCGCCCCGACATCGGTGCTTATTTACTATCGGCGCCAATTTTGATTTCTTTTGCCCCTGAAGGGAACTTTTTTATTTTTCATGGTCGTTGTGTCTTGAGTTCGATTTCCGACGTTATCAGTCAGGATCGGGCACAATGCCCGGAAACTTCACGCCAACGCTCTGGACTAACCCTCATTAGTCGCGTTGGGCTATAACCTTTGACACACTTTATTTGTAGTAGGGAGCATCAGCACATGCAACTCGGGATTATCGGACTGGGCCGCATGGGCGGAAATATTGCGCGTCGCCTGATGCTCAACGGGCATACCACCGTTGTTTACGACCGCAATACCGCCTTTGTCGACACCCTGGCCGCAGAAGGCGCCAAGGGCGTCATCGACCTGCCGGCGCTGGTCGCAGGCCTGGCCAAGCCACGTGCGGTGTGGGTCATGCTGCCGGCCGGCGCGCCGACCGAAGACACCATCGACACCCTGAGCACCTTGCTCGAAGCCGGCGACACCATCATCGACGGCGGCAACACCTTTTATAAGGACGACATCCGCCGGGCGAAAACCCTGTCGGAGAAAGGCCTGCACTACATCGACGTCGGCACGTCCGGCGGCGTCTGGGGCCTGGAACGCGGTTATTGCATGATGATCGGCGGCGAAGCCGAGGTGGTGAAACGCCTTGATCCGCTGTTCGACAGCCTGGCCCCTGGCATGGGCGACATCCCTCGCACCAAGGACCGCAAATCGGAGGACGATCGCGCCGAGCGCGGATACATCCACGCAGGTCCTGCAGGCTCTGGGCATTTCGTGAAGATGATCCACAACGGCATCGAATACGGAATGATGCAGGCTTTCGCCGAAGGCTTCGACATCCTCAAGACCAAGGCCAGCACCAACCTGCCGGAAGATCAGCGTTTTGACCTGAACGTGGCCGACATCGCCGAAGTCTGGCGTCGTGGCAGCGTTGTGTCGTCGTGGTTGCTCGACCTGACTGCCGACGCGCTGGCCAGCGATCCGAAACTCGATGGTTACTCCGGCTCCGTGGCTGACAGCGGTGAAGGCCGCTGGACCATCGAAGCAGCCATGGAGCAATCGGTGCCCGTACCGGTGCTGTCGAACTCTCTGTTCTCCCGCTACCGTTCGCGCGGGCAGGGCACCTTTGGCGACAAGATTCTCTCGGCCCAGCGCTTCGGCTTCGGCGGCCATGTGGAGACTTCGAAAAAATGACCCGTCTGATCCGCAATAAATCCAAGGCAGAACCCGCACCACCGACCACGCTGTTTTTGTTCGGTGCCCATGGTGACCTGGTCAAGCGCTTGCTGATGCCGGCGCTGTACAACCTGAGTCGTGACGGTCTGCTTGGTGATGGACTGCGGATCATCGGTGTTGACCACAACGCCATCAGTGACGAAGCCTTTGCGCAGAAGCTCGAAGATTTCATCCGGACCGAAGCGGCCACCAAAGTCGGCAAGGGCGATGAAGCCCTTGACCCGGCGCTGTGGGCCAAACTGGCCAAAGGCATCAGCTACGTCCAGGGCGACTTCCTGGACGACAGCACTTATCAAGCGCTGGCGGCGAAAATCGCCGGCAGCGGCACAGGCAATGCGGTGTTCTACCTGGCCACCGCGCCACGGTTCTTCAGTGAAGTGGTGCGCCGCCTCGGCGCCGCCGGCTTGCTGCAAGAGACGCCCGAAGCGTTCAGAAGGGTGGTGATCGAAAAACCGTTCGGCTCCGATCTGCACACCGCCGAAGCCTTGAACGCGTGTTTGCTCAAGGTGATGTCGGAAAACCAGATCTACCGGATCGACCACTACCTGGGCAAGGAAACCGTGCAGAACATTCTGATCAGCCGGTTCTCCAACAGCCTGTTCGAAGCATTCTGGAACAACCATTACATCGACCACGTGCAGATCACCGCCGCCGAAACCGTTGGCGTGGAAACCCGTGGCAGTTTTTATGAACACACCGGCGCGTTGCGGGACATGGTGCCCAATCACCTGTTCCAATTGCTGGCGATGGTGGCGATGGAACCGCCGGCAGCCTTTGGCGCCGATGCGGTCCGTGGAGAGAAAGCCAAAGTGGTCGGCGCGATACGCCCGTGGTCCACGGAAGAGGCTCGGGCCAACTCGGTGCGAGGCCAATACGCAGCCGGCGAACTCGATGGCAAACCCCTGGCCGGTTATCGCGATGAAGCCAACGTCGCGCCGGACAGCAACACGGAGACCTACGTCGCGCTCAAAGTCATGATCGACAACTGGCGTTGGGTCGGGGTGCCGTTCTACCTGCGCACCGGCAAACGCATGAGCGTGCGTGACACCGAGATCGTCATCTGCTTCAAGCCTGCGCCGTATGCGCAGTTCCGTGATACCGAGGTCGATGAGCTGCAACCGACCTATCTGCGGATTCAGATTCAGCCCAACGAAGGCATGTGGTTCGACCTGTTGGCCAAGCGGCCCGGGCCGGCCCTGAAAATGGCCAACATCGAATTGGGTTTTGCCTACAAGGATTTCTTTGAAATGCAGCCGTCCACCGGCTATGAAACGCTGATCTACGATTGCCTGACCGGCGATCAGACGCTGTTCCAGCGCGCCGACAACATCGAAAACGGCTGGCGTGCCGTGCAGCCATTCCTCGATGCCTGGCAGCAGGACGCGAGCGTGCAGCGCTATCCGGCCGGCGACAACGGACCGAAGACGGCTGATGAGCTGCTGGCCCGCGACGGTCGCGTCTGGCACGGCCTCGGATGAGTGACGTCACGCCACAGCCCATCCGTTTTCTGCTGAGCGACATGGACGGCACCTTGCTGCTGCCCGATCACAGCCTCAGTCAGCGCACCATCGAGGCGGTTCGTTCATTGCGCAAGGCCGGCGTACTGTTCAGCCTGGCCACCGGGCGTCCACCGAAAGCCATGCTGCAGCAGATCGAAGCCCTTGGTGTCGACCTGCCGACGGCAGCGTTCAATGGCGGCACGATCGTCCATCCGGACGGCAGTTTACTGGTCGCGCATTATTTGCCGGCCACGGCTGCGCTGACGGCGTTGGCACTGTTTGCCGACCAGCCGGACGTTGAAGTCTGGGTGTTCAGTGGCGGTGACTGGTTGCTCAAGGACCCGAACGGGCCGATGGTCCCACGCGAGCAGCACGGCCTCGGCTATCCGCCGGTGGTGGTCGAGAGTTTCGAGCCGTATCTGACGCGCATCGACAAGATCGTTGCCACCAGCAACAACACCCAGTTGTTGATCGAGCTGGAAGCGCAACTGTTGCCGAAAGTGGAAGGCCAGGCGCAGGTCTCACGGTCGCAACCGGTGTATCTGGACGTGACGGCGATGCAAGCCAACAAAGGCGCCGCACTGGCGACACTGGCCGAGTTTCTCGGTGTGCCGCTGGAGCAGACTGCCGCGATGGGCGATGGCGGCAATGACCCGGCGATGTTTCATTGTGCCGGGTTGTCGATTGCCATGGGGCAGGCGGAAGAGGCGGTGAAACGTCAGGCCGATGTGGTGACAGGCGCCAATACCGAAGAGGGCGCTGCCCAGGCGATCGAGCAATACATCCTCAACTCAGGTTAAACCGCGTTATCGTTCTTCGCGGGCAAGCCTCGCTCCTACAGATCCACCGCTGACCTGTAGGAGCGAGGCTTGCCCGCGAAGGCGTCAAACCTGCTGACTCAAAGCCAGAAACTCACTGCATACCAACCCAACACACCCATCACCACCGTATACGGCAACGCCATCCACACCATCCGCCCGTACGACAATCGAATCAGCGGCGCAATCGCCGACGTCAGCAAAAACAGAAACGCCGCCTGACCATTGGGTGTCGCCACGCTCGGCAGGTTGGTGCCGGTATTGATCGCAATCGCCAGTGTCTCAAAGTGTTCCCGACTCATATGGCCGGAGACGAACGCCTGTTTCACCTCGGTGATGTAAATGGTCGCCACAAACACGTTATCGCTGATGGCCGACAGCAAGCCGTTGGCAATGAACAACATGCCCGGCTGCTGATCGGCCGGCAGCGCCAGCACCCATTGGATTAGCGGCGTGAACAGCTGCTGATCGTGGATGACCGCAACCACCGCGAAAAACACCACCAGCAATGCGGTGAACGGCATGGCGTCCTTGAACGCGTTGCCGATGCGGTGCTCGTCGGTGATGCCGGTGAAGGCGGTGATCAAAACGATCACCATCAAACCGATCAGGCCGACCTCGGCGATATGAAACGCCAGCCCTGCAATCAGGATCAACGCCGCGGCGCCTTGCACCAGCAAGGCTGCGCGTTGGCGGGCGGTGCGTTCAGCGTTGTCTTCGGCCGCATAGTTGGCCAGCACCACGCGCACGTTGTCCGGCAGCAGCGTGCCGTAACCGAACCAGCGCAGTTTCTCCAACAGCACGCACGTCACCAGGCCCGCTGCCAGCACCGGCAGCGACACCGGGGCCACCTTCAGGAAAAACTCGGCGAAGTGCCAGCCCATTTCATGGCCGATCAACAGGTTCTGCGGTTCGCCAACCAGCGTGCAGACACCGCCCAACGCTGTGCCCACGGCGCCGTGCATCAGCAGGCTGCGCAGGAAAGCGCGGAATTGATTGAGGTCGTCATGGTGCAGTTTGGGCAGGTGCTGGTCGTCACTGAACTCACTGTCCTGACGCGGATCATTGCCCGAGGCGACGCGGTGATACACCGAGTAAAACCCTACGGCGGCACTGATGATCACCGCCGTCACCGTCAGGGCATCGAGGAACGCCGACAGGAACGCCGAGAGGAAGCAGAACATCAAGGCCAGCAGGGCCTTCGAGCGAACCCCCAGCAGCAGGCGCGAGAACAGAAACAGCAGCAGGTCTTTCATGAAGTAGATGCCCGCCACCATGAACATCAGCAGCAGGATCACCGGAAAGTTGTGCACCAGTTCGTCATAGAGTGCCTGGGGCGTGGTCATTTTCAGCAGCAGCGCTTCAATCAGCAGCAACCCGCCGGGCATCAGCGGATAACATTTGAGCGCCATGGCCAGGGTGAAGATGAACTCGAGCACCAGCAGCCAACCGGCCGCCAGCGGACCGACCGTCCACAACACCAGGGCGTTGAGAATCAGGAAGCCGACAATGGTCGCCTTGTACCAGCGGGGGGAGTGGCCTAGAAAGTTGTGCGCGAAAGCCTGGGCCATTGAACCGGACATCGGCTACTCCTTGTATTAAGAAGCGCGCAACTTGCCGTAAGCCGAAGGGAAGATCAAGTGCGGGAAAAGTCGTTGGCTTAACCGAGATAGCGCACCACAACTGCCCGGTAGGTGCCGTCCAGCGAATAACCGCCTACGACGATGCCTCCATCCGGCTGAACGGCCACTGACGTGGCGGTGTCCAGGCTGCGACCCAGACGGGTACGAACCCAGCAAGTGCCCTCGGCAAAACCAGGATCCAGTTGCCCGCCAGGTAAATACCGGGCCAGCAGGAAATCGGCTTCGACGCCGCCAATCGTGGCACCAACCGCCAGCACGCGGCCGTCCGGCTGAAGTTGGGCGGCGTTCCACTGGCAGCCACTGCGTCCGATTTTCAGCAGGTGTGGCTGACCACCATTGCAATGAGCGTTCGGGCGACCATTGCTGTGCAGGGTCAGCGCCAGGCAATGCATCGGGTCGCGGCTGCTGCCAAAACAATGCAAATCGCCATTTTCCTGCTGGACGATCTGGCTGACCTGAGCGCTGCGCCCCTGGACACTGAAGGTCATGAAACCATCCACGGCGAAGTGATCATCCAGGCTGCCATCGGGGAGGTAGCGCGCCAGCAAGCCTTCTTCGGGGAAATTGATCGAGCCGCCCACCATGATCCGACCGTCCCGCTGCACCATCAGGCTGCTGAGCCAGGAGTTCATCAGCAAATGCCTGACCATGACAAAGCCGCGGCCGTTGAAGGAGGTATCGAGCTCGCCAGTGCCGGTCAGGCGAATCAGCAGGCCCACGTGGTCGGCCAGTTCGAAATGGTGATTGGCCAGCAGCAAGATTCGGCCGTCAGCCTGTACCTGGACGTCGCAGGCTTCAGCCCCCGGCACGCCGGGAGGGAGCCAGGCGTCGCGCACGCCCTGCGACAGATTTCCCGGCAGGCGTATGACGCAGCATCCATTGTCGCCAAAATCCCTGACCGGGTGACCTTGCGAGTCGAACAGCGCCAAGGCCGGCAGCGTCCGGTGAGCGTCTTCATAGTGCAGGCCGGCGACCAGGATCTTCCCATCGTCCAATACGAGGACTTTACCCGCCATGGCCTCATGACCGCGCTGAAATTGCCCGATGACGCTGCCACGAACGCCGAATGCCAGGTCTGCCGAACCGTCTTCAAGCAAGCGGGCCAGGCCAAAGCAATGGCCGCCTCGAGTGCCGACTTTCGCCGCCACCAGCACGCGACCGCTCGAATCGATCGCCACGCTGTTGGCGATGCTCGACGTACTGCCGGCGAAATACACCTGGGTCTTGCCACTGGAGGCGAAACTTTTATCGAGTTGACCGGGCGTGTACTGCGCTGCAGGTCGGGCAAAAGCAGTCTGGTTTGGCATGCGCGCGTCTCCTTGCGAGTGACCGAAACCCGGGGACCGGGAGGGCAACTGCGTGTGCAAAACATTCAATCCCTGAACGCTCGATTGCACAACTGTCACAACAAACAGGTGGAGGGTCGCTTTGTGCCAGAACATTGTCTTTTCGGACCACTGACTAGCGTGCCAAGCAATAAAACAAAAAGATCGCAGCCTCGTTTCACTCGACAGCTCCTACCTATAAACGCGTATCCGTTGTAGGAGCTGTCGAGTGAAACGAGGCTGCGACCTTTTTTACGCTTTAACGTGAATCTCTTAGTGCGGCATCGACCACGATTGCAGCGTGTAGCCTTCTTCACTCAATTCAGCTCGAGCTTCTTCCAGAAGGTGTTCAAGTTGCGCTGGGTCGGAATACGTACTGCATGGGATTTGCGTACGGCCGATATGGGTATTGGTGCGGTCGATAATGGTCAGGCTGAGTTCGCCATTGCCGTCTTGTGGGGCCCAGGCAACGCATTGAAAAGGTTGGAATGCGCGGTTGGCAATCAAAAGAGCTTCGTTGATACGGAGCGGGGCGGTCATGGGATCTTCTCTCTATATGCCCAATCAAGTGACAGGCCGTCGGTTGGGCTTACCGCTCGGCTGGTTACTTGTACTGATGCCCTCAACCGGGGGTCAGGTCACACACAATCAAAAGAAAATTCAACTTTCTTTCATATACTCAATGCAGGGGCGGTTTTTGAAAGCTGAATGAAAGGTTGAACTCGATAGGTAACTAACAAATTGGTTCTTATAACTAATAACGCGACGTCCCTATAGTCAAACGGTACAAGGGCGCGTCAAATTCTTGCTAATGTTACAGCCAGATCCGCCAAACGACTGTTTTTAATAATATTTCCTAAAGTTTGGCGCCAAGGAACAGTCATGATCGAAACGCCCGCGTTACGACGTCTGTTAGTAGTGGATCCCTGTGACGACTGCCATCGTCTGTTGCCGGGTCTTCGCTCTGTGGGCTGGGATGTTGACAGCTGTTCCCTGGAGAACGCCGCCGACCGGACGTGCGACGTTGGCCTCCTGCGATTACAACCCTTTCATCTGGAACGCCCGGAAGCCGTCAAAGAACTGATCAGCCGCAGCGGTACCGAGTGGATCGCCGTACTCAACCAGGAAGTCCTGCGCCTGCAAAATGTCGGGGATTTTGTTTGCGAATGGTTTTTTGACTTCCATACCTTGCCGTTTGACGTCTCCCGGGTGCAAGTCACGCTGGGCCGGGCGTTCGGCATGGCGCGCCTGCGTGGGCAGGGCACGATTCATATCGATCAGCCTGAGCACGAGCTGCTTGGCGACAGCAAGCCGATTCGCGAGCTGCGCAAATTACTGAGCAAGCTGGCGCCCACGGAGTCTCCGGTATTGATTCGTGGTGAAAGCGGTACCGGTAAAGAACTGGTCGCCCGCACGCTCCATCGACAATCCCAGCGTCACAGCAAACCATTCGTGGCGATCAATTGCGGGGCAATTCCCGAACACTTGATCCAGTCCGAACTGTTCGGCCACGAGAAAGGTGCCTTTACCGGCGCCCACCAACGCAAGGTCGGTCGAATCGAAGCGGCGAATGGCGGCACACTGTTTCTCGATGAGATCGGTGACCTGCCACTCGAGTTGCAAGCCAATCTGCTGCGTTTCCTGCAGGAAAAACACATCGAGCATGTCGGCGGCAGCCAGTCGATTCCGGTGGACGTGCGGGTATTGGCAGCGACTCACGTCGACCTTGAGGCGGCGGTCGAGAAAAAAAGCTTTCGTGAGGATTTGTACTACCGCCTTAACGTATTGCAAGTCGTCACCGCGCCACTGCGTGAGCGCCATGGTGACTTATCGATGCTGGCCAACCACTTTTCCCACTTCTACAGCCATGAAACCGGCCGTCGCCCTCGCAGCTTCAGCGACGACGCCTTGATTGCCATGGGCAAGCATGACTGGCCCGGCAATGTTCGTGAACTGGCCAACCGGGTACGTCGCGGGTTGGTACTGGCCGAAGGCCGGCAGATCGAAGCGCGAGACCTCGGGCTGATCAGCCAGCACACCATTCCTGCGCCCATGGGTACGCTGGAAGACTACAAGACCCGTGCTGAGCGCCAAGCCTTGTGCGATGTACTCAACCGCCACAGCGATAATTTAAGCATTGCCGCCAAGGTGCTGGGGATATCCAGGCCGACCTTCTACCGTTTGTTGCACAAGCATCAGATCCGTTAGACGCAGATCAAAAGTGTTTCACACACAAAAGCCCCGCTGGGATTGAAGTCGCAGCGGGGCTTTGTTGTTGGGGATCAGAAGTAGTACGGGAATTTCAGGCTGAAGGAAAAGTCTGGCGAGTCGTCGGTCAGGCCGATGGCCAGGTTGGGTACGATCGTCAGGTTATCGGTTGCGGCCAGAGTCATGCCGATGTTGAAGTTGGCCGAGTTGTAATCACTGTTGGAAATCGATTGCCAATCACCACCGTCCGGCCTGATCTTGCTCTTGCGGGCGAACTGATCGGTGAACGAGAACGACATACTCATCTTCTCGTTCAGCGCGAAGGCAATGCCGGCGCCGATCTGCCAGGAATCGCCCAGTTTCACGTCCCCTTTCACTTTGGAGCCGACCTGAGGGCTGATGTCGCTGAAAGAGTCCTGCACGTTGTAGGTGTAGGACAGGCTGCCGAAGAGCACGGCAGGGTCGAAGGTCTTGACCAGCGAGATGCCCGGGGTGATCGACCAGACACCATTACCGGTCGGCAAGTCCTCGGGTACCGCGAGGTTGTCGTTGTTCGGATCTTCGACCAGTTTGATGCCGTAAGGGTCATCCCCGGTCGGTGCCTTGACGCGCAGAGTTGCGACCGCGTCGGGCAGGTTGGCCGACTCGTCCAGAAACTTGTAGGCAATGCCAACGTTCACATCGCCGATGGTCGGGTCGCGCGTAACGGTTGCGTCAGACGTCACCGGGCCTGCGCCACCAGCGCCACCGGAGGAATACGTCGATTCGCGATAGACCACGGGGACGTTAATGTCGAACTGCCAGCGCTGTGCCACGTTGTAGCGGGCGGTCAGGTCCAGGGTCCAGTTGTCGGCCTTTATGCGGTCGAGGTTGATGTTGCCGAGAAAAATCGAGTCCAGTGCCAGGAAGCCGTTGAGCGTCAAGGCGCGAGTATCGTAGTGCGTGTAGGTCAGGCCGGTTTCGACGCTGAACTTGCCGCCACCGAAGAAGCCGCTGGCTTCGTCATACAGGTTGGAAACGCTTTGCGCAGGCTCCGAATCATCCTTGAGCGATTGGCCGTACGAACTACCAGTGGTTCCCGGCGCACCGGCAGCCAGCGCCGGGCCACCCCTGGTGGTTTCGGCGGGGGATTTGGTCAGGCGTTTGGGAGCTGGTGTCTGCGGTGCTTCTTCGACTTGGCGAACGCGCTGCTCAAGTACCATCAGCGCGTTCTGTTGTGCTTCGTAACGCTGTTTCAACTCCATGAGTTCTTGTTTTAGGATTTCGACCTGGGGATCCGGTGCTGCGTATAGCAATGTGGCCGGGGCCAGGCTACTCAAACAAACGAACGCTCTGAACGTTAAAGATCGGTGCATGGATTAGCCGTCCCTTCTGACTACATCTGATGAGACTGAGCGTAGATCAGAATCCGAGAGTGCGAAGACCTTTGAGCTGGTCCAGGTTGCCGCTCACCGATCCGGCTGTCGGCACGTTGTCACGCAGCACCACATTGAAGGACGTGAAGTTGCGGACCTGGTTGCTACTGCCGAGCAACGTCGTGTTCTGCATCAGTCCACCCTGGGCCAGGCGTTGTACGGTACTGCCCTGGTTGTTGTTGGCCACGATGTTGAATTGCACACCGGTACCGCTCGAGGAAACGCTGAGCGAGCCCGCGCCATTGGCGCCGACCAACGTGGTGCCTGCGGCGAGTGCCTGGCCCTGCTGTTGCGTTACTGGCGCCTGGTTAGCCTTTGTGACGTTGATATCAACGTTGTTGTAGGCCGTATTATTGTCGCCGGCAGCCCGCACGACTTGAGTGACACCTTCGGTGGTGTTGAGGCCGCCACCGCCAGCGACGATACCGGTGCCTTGCGAACCCGCTGAGCCATTACCTTTTTCGTCGATCATCGACACATAGAACTGTGGCTTGATGGTCGATTGTTGAATTTGCATCGTGGACGTTGCCCCGATCACCTCACCATTGGCATTTTGCCAAGTGCTGGTCATGGCGATACCGAAACTGATAATCCGTCCCGGCATGACATAGCGGCCGCGCAGGATCGACAATTCCTGATCATTCAGTTCAATGGGCTTTAACGTCTGAGCCTGGGTCGGCAGGCTGGCAGCCAGACAAACCAGCGTCAGCCAGATTGGAGTCTTCATTGAATGCTCCCGGAGCGTCGTGCTCCTTGTTATTAGAAGAAGTCGCTTTGGATGAATCCAAAATCCATTAACTCTGCGTCCTGCACCTGGCTGAAGGCGTTGACGCGGTTCTTGGCGGTCAGCGGCATGGGTGGGTCGAGCAACGCATTGGTTTTGTCGTAGCCCTGGCCGATGACGGCAAAGATGATGCCGTTCCAGCCTTTGATAAAGTCGTCGACTTTGTAGCGTTTATGACCGAGTACCGGATCTCCGATATAGACCCAGTCGTTATGAACTCTTTGCATGACCACAAAATGTTTGTAGCCACGGATATCCATGAGGACCACCACCGGAATCCTGATCTCGCTCAACGTTTCCGGCGCAACCCGATAGCCACGGGCCCGCATGCCGAGACTTTCCACGTAACGCTTCATGTCGAGCATGGAGAAGCCCTGGACGCGGACAAGGTCTTGATCCGAGTGGGCCAGCATGCCCTCGATGATCTGTTCTTCATCCACGTCAAGCCAATAGGCCTGGCGCAAGATGGTTGCCAGCGCTGCTGCGCCGCAACTGAAGTCGGTTTTCTGTTGCACCAGGTCGGCAAATTTCCGCTCGCGTACGCTTTGGATCGGCTTATACACAAGAGCGCCGCCCGGCAGGACGGCAAGCGGTATTTGTGCAGCCTCGATCACGCTGGCCACGCAAAGCAAAAATGCCAAGGCAATAATGCGCATGGTGGGACGCCCCCTGATGGTGTTGAAAAAGGCCCCCGTAAGGGGGCCTCCAGAGACAACATTTAGAACGATTGGTTAGAGATGGCCAGCGAGTTGCTTTGTTGGTTGCCCACACCAGCAGCTACGTTGACGCCCAGGTTGCCACTGCCGCCATTCACCGAACCGCTCAGGGTTGCAGTGTTGGTCACAGGGTTGGCCCAGCCAGTTGGAGTCAGCACTTGATAAGAGTAGGTGTTACTCAAATCATAAGAGCTGCTTTCACTGTAGCTTTTCGCTTTCGCGTACTCAGACTCGGACGATTTACTGCCCGATTTTTCGTATGAGGAGTCAGACGACTTCGTGTACGACTTGTCGTACGATTTTTCGAATGACGAATCGCGAGATCTGTCGTACGAGGAATCGCGCGATTTGTCGTACGAGGATTCGTGCGATCTGTCGTACGATTTGTCTATCGATGCATCAAGCGTTGCGTCCAGCGATGCGTTAAGCGATGCGTCGGAAGACCTGCTACGGGTGCGATCGCCCCAGCCATTATTGTAGGTAGTGGAGCTGGAAGCCGCCGTAGCAGCGTCCAACGTAGCGCTCAAGGAAGCACTCAAAGAAGCGCTCGAAGAACCGCTTGCACTACTGCTGTTAGAACCGCTCGCATTGCTGCTGTTCGAGCCGCTCGCGTTACTGCTGTGAGAACCGCTTATATCAACGCTTTTTGAACCACTGGCGTCATAGCTTTTGGAACCGGCCTTGTTCCAGCTGGAAGAAGCGCTTTGACTGCCGCTTGCCTCGAAGGACTTATCTTTAGAGAAACTGCCGCTCGCCGTATTGGTAACGGTGATCGTATCCACACGATAAGTCCGATCGGCGTTGTTATTCACAACCAGGCCAGGACCGTTTTGATTGGCGGAGGCGGTGGCGGTTGCGTTGCCGAGTGGGGCATTGGTGTTGGCAATTGCCATGGTGTTTTTCTGCTGGTTCAGATCGCCGCCAGCAATGTTGACACCCATATTGCCGCTGCTGCCGCCGCCGGATCCGCTCATAACGGCAGAGTTGGTAGCGCCAAAGTTGTCGACACGGTTATTTCTGCTGACTTGCCTGACGTCTGCGGTGGCAGTGGAAGTGCCGAACACAAAGCTGTTATCGATCGCGGCGTTGTCGGAGGCAGCGTTTGCGATGGCGGCGGCGTTGTCTTGCTGGTTGCCGGCACCGGCCGCCACGTTGACACCGACGTTACCGCTCGAGCCTGAGGCCGAACTGCTCATCTCGGCTGAGTTTTGTGTCCCTTCATTCCAGATGCTGTTGTCGGCACTGGTCTGCCTGTCCGTCGCTTCGGCAGTCGCGTTGATAGGGACCATTCTTGCAGGAGGGGTTTGTTGGCCGCCGTTGTGATGGCCATGGTGGTTGCCACGCCGATCGTTTTGCCCAGCTTGTACAGCTACAGCCATGACCGCAGCAATTGCGAAAACCAGAGGCTTTAGTGCCATCGAAGGTTTCATGGTGATTCTCCGTACTTATTTTAGGTTAAGTGTTGTTTCCTACCTTTTTGGGTCAATTCGCGACCCGTACGCTCAGGGTGTTGGCCGTTCGGTTTCCCACCCCGGCGCTCTGATTCAACTGGATCACCCCACGGCTACCGGTGAAAGCCTGGTCACTGGTAGTGACCTGGCGAAAGCCTAGTGCAGAGTCAGTCGGATCGGAGTTGTTGAGCAGCGCCACGTTCTGTTGCATGAGGACGCTGTCGTCGATACTTTGCGGCTGCGTACTGATGCTGATACGCAGTGCATTGGCTTGCTGGTTGCTCGCGCCCGTGCTCTGGTTGACACCCAGTACGCCGTTGCCGTGGCTGAAGGAGTCGCCCTGTATGTTGGACTGGGCATCAATTCTGGGGTCGACTTGTGTGCGCAAACGCTGGCGAATCTGAGTGGTCGCACTGGCGTTGGTACCAATGGCGATGGCCCGGGCGTTGGCCTGTTGCTGAAAATCGCCCGCCGCCTGGTTGACCGTGAGGTTGCCCTGGTACTGCATGCCCGAACCGTCGATGTCGGCGTTATTGATGACGGGAGGTTGGGCAAAGGTCGATGCACTGCAAAACATGGCGATCATTAGCAGCGAACGATTCATCTTAACGGTCTCCCGTCATGATTTTCAGAGCACCCAGGCCTTGCTGGATGTTTGAATTGACCATGTTGGCAATACCGTTGCCCGAATTTCCCGAACGGCCGGCGGGGAGGTTGGAAAGTTGGGTCTGGTTGCTGATATTCCCGCCCAGGTTGTTGGTGTTCTGAGTGACCAGGCGGTTGATGCCTGCACCACTGGCAACGTTCGCAAAGTCGCCGTCGCTCAACTCGTTTGTTTGCTGGAGGATTTGTCTGGACGGGTTGGCGTTGACGGTCGTGGGGTTAGGGTCGGGAATCAACGGTGGAATCGTTGCGTTGCGCGGTTGGACATCACGTTTGATAAGAATGATGCCGTTGTCAGCCTGTACGGGCAGGCAGATTGTTGAGCTCAGTGCGCATCCGATCAACAGGAGGCTATAGATGCTTCTATCAAATTTCCCCACGGCGGCAATTCCTTCTGTGAATGGAACGCTGGCCCTTATCAGCGTTGCGAGGTAGAGAGCAGAAGGTGTGCCGCTTTCTGGTTTTCTTTTATAAACAGTGGGTTGGATTTAATTGTCGAGGTAGTCAAAAAAATTTTGTAACGCCACTGAGACAGAGCCACGCCAAAGCGCGGCCGATGCGGGCGGCATTGCTCGTCAGGGGCGTTGAAGGCTGGTTGTATCAGTGGCTTAACACTTTCTGGCTGGAACGCTCTGGGTGCTTTAGCACGCGGGTTTGCGCAGGAATGGGTGTTTCAGGAGTGGACAGTTGCGGCAGGGCGGGGTACCCCGATCAGGCCTTGAGCAAGCGCGTCACCGCTTCAAATGCCGCGTCCTTGCGCTGTTTCCAATCACCTGGCAGTACCTGGCAAGGCTGGCGGTGCAGGTCAAGCCATTCGCGGCTGGCCTGGAAAAACGCCTGGCGCTCTGCCAGTTGCGGTTGGCAACGCTGCCCGTCGTCATGCCAAGGCACGGTTTCAGGGCTCAGCAGCAAATGCAGGTCGTAGTGCCGTGCCAGCAATGCTTGCTCTATCCATGTCGGGCAAGCGCCAAACAAGGTGCGACTCCAAAGGATATTACTCAAGAGGTGCGTATCGAGAATCAGCAGTGACGGTTGCCTGGCACGTGCTTCGTCTTCCCAGGTCAGCTGGCCATGCGCAATCGATGAAATGTCATCGTAGCGGGTTTCGCGGGCTTCGCTTTCGATAAAGTGCCGAACGTACTCACCGACCAATATGCCGCCAAAATTGGCGTGAATCTCGCCCGAAAGCCAGCTCTTGCCGCTCGATTCCGGCCCAGTGAGCACCAACACTTTCATGTGCGCAACGCCGGGTCGGCGCGCCATTCACGCCAACCTTGAACGGCCAGCAGCAGAAACAGTGCATAGAGAACGGCGGTCAAGTACATGTCTTTATATATGAACAGCCCGACGAAAATCACATCGACGGCGATCCACAACAGCCAGCACTGCACGCGTTTTTGCGCCATCCATAACTGCGCCACCAGGCTGAACCCGGTCAACGCAGCGTCGAGCCATGGCTGCGCGGCATCAGTCCAGTGCGCCATGGCGGCGCCCAGCAGCAGACTGCCGATGGCGCCGGCCGCAAGGCCCACGGCGATCGATTTTCCATCAAGCCGGCTGACCTGCCGACCGGTATTCGACTCCCCCGCGTGTGTCCATTGCCACCAGCCGTAAAGCTGCAGCGCGGCGTAGATCACTTGCAGGAGCATGTCCGAATACAACTTCACTTCAAAAAAGATCCAGCTATAAAGCAGCACCATGACCAGGCCGATCGGCCAGCACCAAGGGTTCTGTTTGACCGTCAACCAGACGGCAATCACGCCGAGGGTAGCGGCAAACAGCTCAAGCCCGGACATGGGGATTCCTTGGGGAAAACGAAATAGGGGGGCGGATTGTACCGGCAGGCGTCGCCAAGTAGAACCGGCTCTCGCGGTCTGTAGCAGCTGCCCTGTGGCGAGGGGGCTTGCCCCCGTTCGGCTGCGAAGCAGTCGTAAAACCTGAACGCACGGACTATCTGATGCACCGCGATGTCTGAATTCACGACTGCTCCTCAGCCGAACGGGGGCAAGCCCCCTCGCCACAGGGCAGCTGCTACAAGGGCGTTGTTACACCCGGAACTGTTTGAGCAGGCCGTTCAACTGCTCACTCAAGTCCTTTAGCCGCACACTAGCCACACTCGACTGCTCCGCCGCCAGCGCGGTGCTGTGGGACAACCCCGCGGCCTGGGTGACGTTCTGATTGATGTCTTCCACCACATGGGCTTGCTGCAGGGTCGCACTGGCGATTGATGCGTTCAGCCCGTTGAGGTTGCGCAACGCCTGGCCGATTGCATTCAGGCTGGCGCCCGCCAGGCCGGCCTGTTCGATGGTCAGTTGCGAGGCTCGGCTGCTGTCGCCGATCACTTTGACTGCCGCTTCGGAGTGAGTTTGCAGGCGTTCGATCATCGACTGGATTTCCGCCGTGGACTTCTGGGTACGCTGGGCCAACAGGCGCACTTCATCGGCCACCACCGCAAACCCTCGACCTTGCTCACCCGCACGGGCGGCCTCGATGGCGGCGTTGAGGGCCAGCAGGTTGGTTTGCTCGGCGATGGAGCGGATCACCTCCAGGACACTGCCAATCTGGGTGCTTTCAGCTGCCAGGGTGCGAATCACTTCCACGGCTTGATCGATGGTGCCGGACAGTTTGTCGATCTGCTGCAAGCTGCCATCAATGTTGACCTGCCCCTGCTGTGCCTGGGATTCGGCATCGCGCATTTCGCTGGCCGCATGCTCGGCATTCTTGGCCACGTCCTGCACGCCGTAAGTCACTTCGTTGATCGCGGTCGCCACCAGCTCCATTTGCTGGGACTGTTGCTGACTGCGTTGCTGGGCCTGGGCGGCGTCGTTGCCCAGATCGCTGGACGACTGGCCCAAGGCACTGGCGGACACTTGCAGCTCGCTGATCACCCCTCGCAGTTTGGCGGTGAAGGCATTGAAGTGTCGGGCCAGCTGAGTGACTTCATCCTGGCCGTGGGTGTCGAGGCTGCGGGTCAGGTCGCTTTCGCCGCTGGCGATGTTGGCCATGGCGTTCACCGTGGCCTGGAGCGGACGCACGATGCTGCGAGCAATCATGATCACCAGCAACGCCATGATCAGCGCAATCACCAGGCCGACAAAAGAAGCTTTCCAAACCTGACCGTAGAACTCGGCCTGCATGTCATCGATGTATACGCCTGAGCCAATCACCCAGCCCCAAGGCTCGAACAATTTGACGTAGGAGGTTTTTTCCACCGGGGCGCTGGCACCCGGTTTAGGCCAGCGGTAGTTGACCGTACCGGCGCCTTTGGCCTTGGCGACGGCCACCATTTCGTTGAACAGCGCAAAGCCGTCCGGGTCGCGGATCGCCGAGAGGTTCTGCCCATCGAGTTTTGGGTTGGCCGGGTGCATGACCATCACCGGCGTCAGATCGTTGATCCAGAAATAGTCGTTCTGGTCATAGCGTAGTCCGCGCACGGCGGTCAGCGCCTGCTTCTGCGCCGCGTCGCGGGTGAGCGTGCCGGCGGTTTCCAGGCCGTGGTAGTAGGTCAGAATGCCACTGGCGGTCTGCACCACGTGCTGGGTTTTCTGGGCCTTTGCCTGGTAAAGATCGTTATGGATCTGCTTGAGCATCAACACGCCCAACGTCAATAACATCACCACCGACACGATCAAGATGAGCCACAAGCGTCGGCTGATCGACACACTGCGCAAGCTGTTCATAACGCTGTCACTCCGATTTCTTTTTCTTGTAATAAACGATTGCCAGCATCCAACCACGCTTTGCCGGTCGGGCATATGCGACCCAAGTCTCATTACGCGGCAGCGTTCTCAGGGCTTGTCTGATAGGATTTCGGCCCCGCGCGGAAAAACCTGAATCCAAGTTGATTTTTCACGGAATGTTTACGGCTCCGTCTGGATCCTTTGCGCGCGGGACTTCAGCTACGCTTGGCGCGATGAACGCTTAAAAAACTAATGGGGCATGCCTTGGCGCATCGCCTTTGGGGGATTGATGGAACTTTGGACTGCCTTTCAGGCATTGATTCTGGGCGTTGTAGAAGGGCTGACGGAGTTTTTGCCCATTTCCAGTACCGGTCACCAGATCATTGTGGCGGACTTGCTCAACTTCGGTGGCGAACGGGCCATCGCTTTCAACATCATTATCCAGTTGGGGGCGATCCTGGCAGTGGTGTGGGAGTTTCGCCGCAAGATCTTCGATGTGGTCACCGGCTTGCGGACTCAGCCAAGCGCTCGACGCTTTACCGCGAACCTGCTGATCGCCTTCATGCCGGCCGTGGTGCTGGGGGTGATTTTTTCCGATTTGATTCACCACTACCTGTTCAACCCGATCACCGTGGCCACGGCATTGGTCGTGGGCGGTATCGTCATGCTCTGGGCTGAACGGCGCCAGCACGAAGTGCACGCCCACACCGTCGACGAAATAACCTGGAAAGACGCCCTGAAAGTCGGCTTTGCCCAATGCCTTGCCATGATTCCCGGGACCTCGCGTTCCGGCTCGACCATCATTGGCGGCTTGCTGTTCGGGTTGTCGCGCAAGACTGCCACGGAGTTCTCGTTTTTCCTGGCGATGCCGACCATGGTCGCGGCAGCGGTGTACTCAGGCTACAAGTACCGCGACCTGTTCGTGCCGTCTGACTTTCCGGTGTTCGCGATCGGTTTTGTCACGGCATTCATCTTCGCGATGATTGCCGTCAGGGCCTTGCTGGTGTTCATCGGCAGTCACAGTTACGCGGCATTCGCCTGGTATCGCATCGCGTTCGGCCTGGTGATCCTGGCCACCTGGCAGTTTGGCTGGGTCGACTGGACCGCGGTCACGCCATGAGTGACTCCAGCACGCGCGACAACCCCGGACGCAGGTCCGGGGGCGAACGGGTCCAGCATCCTCGGCTGAAACTGCTGGTGCTGGCGATCCTGTGCGCGTTGCCGCTGACGGGATCGGTGTCGCTTTGGCTGCGCGGGGTGTCGCTGATTCCGCTGGCGGCCTACGGCATCGTCAGCGTGCTGGCGTTCTTTCTGTACTGGAGCGACAAGCGCAAGGCTCGCGCCGACAGCTGGCGGACCCCGGAGAACGTGTTGCACGCGGTGGAGCTGGCGGGCGGTTGGCCGGGTGCCTTGTTGGCGCAGCAAGTGTTTCGGCACAAGACCCGCAAGGTCTCGTTTCAGCTGGTGTTCTGGCTCATTGTGCTGATGCACCAGGTGTTCTGGATCGACCAGTTGTTCCTCGGCGCCCATTTGTTTGCATTGTTCTAAAAGAAAGGATTTTAAAGCAGCAAGCTGACCTGGGTGCGCTTGGGCAGTTTGCTCACCACCAGTTGATGGGAGCGTTTCAACAACGCCTGCAGCTCCTCGGATGCCAGCGGGTAGGGCAATTGCATGATGATCCACTGGGCCCGCGCCAGGTACGGCGCCGGGTGAATGCCCGGGCGATCGCAATGCCCGAGGAACAGGTCCTTGTCGACCTTGAACGCCAGGGAGTCGCCGCGCAGGTTCTGCAAGGCGAACATCTTGTTCCCGGCAATCGAAAACACCCGAACGCCTCCCCATTTATAGTCTTCTCGAGCACCGGGCAGCGCGAGACAGAATTGCGCGACGTCCTCTTCGCTCATGCGTCCAGCCTTCATATCAATCGGTCCCCACAGGCATTGAATGATTCGATCAAATGGTCGATCCAGGCCCGCACGGCCGGCATCACTCCGCGTCGATGAGGGTAGACCGCTTGCAGCCAGCCGCCAGGCAAAGACCAGTCGGGCAGCAACTGCACCAGCGAACCATTTTCCAGTTCCTGCTCGCAATACATCATCGGCAGCATGGTGAAACCCTGGCTGGCGAGCGTGCAGGCCTTGCGCACGATGAAATCGTCGATGCCCAATCGCGCTTCCAGGCTCAAGTCATAGCTTTTGCCCTGCTGATCGAGCATGCGAATGTGCACCATGCGGTCAGCTTCCAGCGCGCCGAGCACCGGTAAGGTTTTCAGGTCTTCGGGGTGGTTGATCTCACGTCCGTGCAGGAAGGCCGGGCTGGCGACCATCGCCATCTGGGCCTGGCGCAAGCGACGAGTAACCAGCAGCGGATCTTCATCGCCCAACTCACGGACCCGCAGCGCGACATCGACACCTTCAGTTACCAGATCGACCCGGCGATTGAGCAGCATGACTTCCAGTTGCACCTGGGGGTGTTTTTCGAGGAATCGGCTGATCACCGTCGGCAGCATTTCGTGGGCCAGCCCGACGGGGCAGGACACCCGCAAGCGTCCGCGAGGTTCGCTGGACATACTGGCCACGGCTTCATCGGCCATCTCGGCTTCCAGCAGCATCGCCTGACAGTGCCGCAGGTAACGTTCGCCCACCGCCGTCAACTTGAGCTGCCGGGTGGTGCGTTGCAGCAGGCGCGCGCCGAGGCGTTCTTCCAGCTCGGCGATACGTCGCGACAACCGGGACTTGGGAATCCCCAGCAAACGCCCGGCCGCTGCGAAGCCGCCGGCTTCGACCACCTTGGCGAAATAGTAGAGGTCGTTGAGGTCTTGCATGGTTGAAATCCGATTGTTCTATCAGTGGGACGAACTATCGCATTGTTGCGGGCTAATCAGCTATTGGTTTCATCTGTAGGATTCTCCCCATCAGATCGCCCGGTGGCGATCCTCACCTGGAGATCCCTTATGAAACTGTTGCATATCGATTCGAGCATTCTTGGTGACAACTCGGCTTCCCGTCTGCTGAGCAGCGAAGTCGTCAACGCCTGGCAAGCCGCCGAGCCAACCGCCGTAGTGACCTACCGCGACCTGGCCGCGGATGCCATCAGTCATTTCTCCGCCACCACTCTGGTTGCCGCCGGCACCACCGCTGAACTGCGCAACGCCGCGCAACAGCACGAAGCCGAGTTGAGCGCCACCACCCTGGCCGAATTCCTCGCGGCTGATGCTGTTGTGATCGCAGCGCCGATGTACAACTTCACCATCCCGACCCAACTCAAGGCCTGGATCGATCGCATTGCCGTTGCCGGTCAGACCTTCCGCTATACCGAAGCCGGCCCTGAAGGCCTGTGCGGTGGCAAGAAAGTCGTGATCGTCTCGACTTCCGGCGGTCTGCATGCCGGTCAGGCGACTGGCGTTGCCCACGAAGAGTACTTGAAGGTGCTGTTTGGCTTCATCGGTATCACCGATATTGAGTTTGTTCGCGCCCATGGCCTGGCCTACGGTGACGAAGTGCGCACCAAAGCCATGAGCGACGCTCACACGCAAATCAGCGAGCAACTGTTCGCCGCTGCGTAAGACTTGCGTAAAGAGCTCAAACAGCTCAGGCACCACCCAAAAAACTCTGTATTCTGATCACGCAAGTGCCAGATACGGAGTTTTTTGTTTCTGGTCATTACAGATTGTGGCCCGGGTTATGCAGTCGAGGGTTACCGACTCCGGTCCAGTAACAAGGTGGGGCATCCCATGGTGCGTCTTTGTGCAACGTTTCTGATTTGCCTGCTTAGCAGCCTGAATTCAGTGCACGCCGCGCCTGCGCCGCATCCTCACTGGAGCGTCGGCTTCCATGAGATGAGTTTTCTCGACCCGCTGGATCTGCAGCCGATGCGCGCCATCGCGTTCTATCCCTCCAGCGACCGGGAACACACCAGCAAAATCGAGGGTTACACCGTCGAAGCGGGCGAGGACACCCGAGTCGCCATGGGCCGTTTCCCGATGCTGATGCTGTCTCACGGCAATACCGGAACCCCGCTGGCATTGCACGACCTCGCCACCTCGCTGGCGCGCAAAGGGTTTGTGGTGGTGGCGGTGATCCATCCCGGTGACAACTCCAAAGATCACAGCCGCCTCGGTACGTTGAGTAACCTTTACGGCCGACCCATCCAGATTTCCGAAGCCATTACCGCGACCCTGGGCGACCGCATGCTCGCGCCTTTCGTCAATGCCGATCAGGTCGGCGTGATCGGTTATTCGGCGGGAGGAGAGACCGCGTTGATTTTGTCCGGCGCAACGCCTGACCTGGATCGTCTGCGCCGCTACTGCCAGGAACGCCCGGACGACCGCGATGCCTGCAACACCCATGGCGAGCTGATTGTCGACCGAGATGACTTGCATCCCGTGGCGGATCCACGGGTGCATGCGTTGCTGCTGATGGCGCCGCTGAGCCTGAAGTTCGGCCGTCACACCTTGGCCGATGTGCATGTGCCGGTGCTGCTCTACAGTGGCGATGGCGACAAACTGGTGGCATTCGACAAAAACGCCGCAGCCTTGGCGCGCAAACTGCCGATCGCCCCGGACTTCAAACTGCTGGCCGGGGCAGGGCACTTCGTGTTCATGGCGCCTTGCAATGAAGAGCAGATCGCCGCCATGCCGGCGCTGTGCACCGATGCCGACGGCGTCGACCGCGAAGACATCCATCGCAACATGGTGTCCGAAGCCGGGCGGTTTTTCTCCCATGCGCTGGGCAAACCTACCCGGGCCGGGATGCAGACCGCCGATCAGTGATTTTCCCCGAACTCCTGTGGGAGCACAGGTGTCAGGCCATTGCGCGGCGTTTGAGTAGCAAGGTCAAACCGAGTCCGGTCACCGACAACATCGCCGCACTAAAGAAAATCCACGAGTACCCCAGGTTCAACGCCACCGCACCCATCAACGGCCCGGCAATCGCCAGTGCCAGATCGAAAAACACCGCATAAGCACTCAAACCCGCGCCACGACTGGAATTGGGCACTTGCTTGATCGCTTCAACCCCCAGCGCTGGATACACCAGCGACAGGCCGAAACCCGCCAGGCCCGCGCCGATCAGCGCATAACCGGTCGAGGGCGCGAGCCACAGCAGCACCAGGCCCACGGTTTCAATGCTCATGCAGGCAATCGCCGAAGTGAAACCGCCGAAGCGGCTGATCGCCGAGATAAACAGCAATCGCGACAAAATAAAGCAGATTCCGAAGACGGTCAGGCAATAGGCCGCTCCGCTCCAGCCACGGCTGACGTAATACAAGGTGATAAAAGTCGTCAGGGTGCCGTAACCGATGGAGGCCAGGCTCAGGCTCGCACCAAATGGCGCAATGCGCCCGAACACCGCCCAGAAGGGCAGGCGTTCGCCACGAATCACCGGCACCGAGGGTTTATTGCGGATCAGCAACAAGGCGGCCAGGGCCAGCAGTGACAGCGCGATCCCCAGGCTGGCAAAGCCGTACTCCGCGACCATTACCACGCCCAGCGGCGCACCGATCGCAATCGCGCCGTAAGACGCAATGCCGTTCCACGAAATCGAGCGCGCGGTGTGCTCCGCACCGACCTGGCCCATGCACCAGCTGATCGTGCCCACGCCAATCAAGCCCTGGGCGATGCCGAGCAACAGGCGACCGGCGATCAGGATCAACAGGCTCAGCAATGGAAAGCTTTGCAGCAGCGTCGAAATCAACGTCAGCACGCCACTCAGCACAATCCCCGACAAGCCATAAACAATCGCCCGTTTCGTGCCAATGGTGTCTGACATACGCCCGGCCATTGGGCGACTGAGCAGGGTGGCCAGGTATTGAGAGCCAATGGTCAGTCCCGCGACGATGGCGCTGAAACCCAGTTGCTCATGGACGTAACCCGGCAGTACCGCAATCGGAAGGCCGATGCAGAGGAAGGCAATAAAGGTGTAGAAAACGATGGAGACGATCTGCAGGGTGATCGCCATGGAGCTTTGCGGTGGCAGTTGCTGCACAGACATGACGGCTCGTTCGCGGGCAACGGTGGGAGAGTTGCATCATGGCTTGGGCGGGGAATAAAAGGAAGCAGGCTAACTATATTCGTTGAGTTCGAGGGCCTCTTCGCGGGCAAGCCTCGCTCCTACAGGATTTGCGTCGTGCGCAATTGTTGTAGACGACATCAATCCCGTAGGAGCGAGGCTTGCCCGCGAAGGGGCCATCGGCACCCAAATCCATTCGGCCTCGAATGCAAAAAGCCCCGTCACCAGGACAGGGCTTTTACTTGCCGCTTGCAGCTTGAAACTAATAGCTGCTCTTAAAACACAACGCCCTGGCTGCGCAGGTAGTCATCATAAGTACCGCTAAAGTCGATCACGCCGCTAGGGCTGAGTTCGATAATGCGGGTGGCCAGGGACGATACGAACTCACGGTCGTGGCTGACGAAGATCAGCGTGCCCGGGTAGTTCTCCAGCGCCAGGTTCAGCGCTTCGATGGATTCCATGTCCAAGTGGTTGGTCGGTTCGTCCATGATCAGCACGTTCGGCTTTTGCAGGATCAGCTTGCCGAACAGCATGCGACCTTGCTCACCACCGGAGATGACCTTGACCGACTTGAGGATCTCGTCGTTGGAGAACAGCATGCGACCGAGGGTGCCGCGAACGATCTGCTCGCCGCCCTGGGTCCATTGGCCCATCCAGTCGAACAGGTTGCAGTCGTCTTCGAAGTCGTGTGCATGGTCCTGGGCGTAGTAGCCCAGTTCCGCGGCGTCGGTCCATTTCACGGTACCGGCATCCGGGGTCAGTTCGTTGACCAGGGTGCGCAGGAGGGTGGTTTTGCCGATGCCGTTCGGGCCGATGATCGCCACGCGCTCGCCCGCTTCAACAACGAAGCTGAAGTCCTTGAACAGCGGCTTGCCGTCGAAGCCTTTGGCCATACGCTCGACGATGACCGCCTGACGGTGCAGCTTCTTGGTTTGTTCGAAACGGATGAACGGGCTCACACGGCTCGAAGGCTTGACCTCGGCCAGCTGGATCTTGTCGATCGCCTTGGCGCGGGAAGTGGCCTGCTTGGCTTTCGAGGCGTTGGCCGAGAAGCGGCTGACGAACGATTGCAGCTCGGAAATCTGCGCTTTCTTCTTGGCGTTGTCCGACAGCAGTTGCTCGCGGGACTGGGTCGCCACGGTCATGTACTCGTCGTAGTTGCCCGGGAACAGACGCAGCTCGCCGTAGTCCAGGTCAGCCATGTGGGTGCACACGCTGTTCAGGAAGTGACGGTCGTGAGAGATGATGATCATCAGGCTGGAGCGCTGGGTCAGAATGTTTTCCAGCCAGCGGATGGTGTTGATGTCCAGGTGGTTGGTCGGTTCGTCGAGCAACAGCACTTCAGGATCGGAGAACAGCGCTTGAGCCAGCAATACGCGCAGTTTCCAGCCTGGGGAAACCTCGCTCATCGGGCCGAAGTGCTGCTCGATGCCGATACCCAGGCCCAGCAGCAATTCACCGGCACGGGATTCGGCGGTGTAGCCGTCCATTTCGGCGAATTCGGTTTCCAGCTCGGCCACAGCCATGCCGTCTTCTTCGGTCATTTCCGGCAGCGAGTAAATGCGATCGCGCTCGGCTTTAACCTTCCACAGCTCTTCGTGACCCATGATCACGGTGTCGATGACGGTGAATTCTTCGTAGGCGAACTGGTCCTGGCGCAATTTACCCAGGCGCACGTTCGGCTCGAGCATGACCTGGCCGCCGGACGGCTCGAGGTCGCCGCCGAGGATTTTCATGAAGGTCGACTTGCCGCAACCGTTGGCGCCGATCAGGCCGTAGCGGTTGCCCGCGGCGAATTTGACCGAAACGTTTTCGAATAGCGGCTTGGCGCCGAACTGCATCGTGATGTTAGCTGTAGAGATCAAAGGTTTTTCCTGCGAAGCATTCAGAGTAGCTAGGGTTGCGGCAGTACCGATTCAGTACCCGTTTCCGGTATTCGAACCATAGGAAATGCATCCCGGTCAGAAGCGGAAGGTCCATCTGGCAATAAGTGGACAGCAGCATATGGAGCGCTTGGCCCGAGTCGAAGTGCGCTGAGACGGGGTTCATTCCCGTCATCAACCAAGGGGGGCGCGTAATGTTTGGCGGCGATTGTACTGGTCTGGCTCTTTAAACGATAGGGCGTTGAGGCCGCACGGGCGCTTTGACGGCACCAACGGACAGATTTTCACATTTGAAGGTTAACTATTGGTTACAAAATGAGCCTAAAATGCCACTTTTCACCTCCCGCATACCCTCGGCACAGGCTCAAGGACGCGCTACCGGGACCGCTGTTTCGTTTTCAGACGCTGCACAAGCCCTAAGGTCGATTGGTCGGCAGGGGACGCAGTTTGTTCACTTCTGACGTGTGACGATTTCTGTGAAACTGATCATTGCCACTATTTATGTTGTATCCATTGCCTACGTGCACCTGCGCGGTCGGGTGCGTCACAAGCTTGGCCGCCAACTGAGCGATCACTCGTCGTTTCTCGCGCCGATCAATTGCTTCCTTTACCTGTTTTCGAAAATCCCCAACAAGCCTTACCTCAATCCCGCCGACTTCCCGGACCTGAGTCCGTTGCAGGAACATTGGGAAGAAATTCGCGCGGAAGGCCAGAACCTGCTCAACGCCGGGGAGATCAAGCGCTCGAACCAATACGACGACGTCGGTTTCAACTCGTTCTTCAAGACCGGCTGGAAGCGTTTCTATTTGAAGTGGTACGGCGACAGTCATCCTTCGGCGACGAAACTCTGCCCACGCACCACTGAGTTGGTGCAAAGCATCGGGTCGATCAAAGCCGCGATGTTCGCCGAGTTGCCACCGGGTTCCAAACTGGTCCGCCACCGCGATCCCTACGCCGGCTCGTACCGCTATCACCTGGGCCTGGAAACGCCGAACGATGCCGGTTGCTACATCAACGTCGATGGTGAGAACTACCACTGGCGCGACGGTGAAGCGGTAATGTTCGACGAGACCTTCATTCACTACGCCGAAAACACCACCGAGCAAAACCGTATCATTCTGTTCTGCGACGTCGAGCGGCCGATGAAGTATCGCTGGGCGGCGGCGTTCAATGGCTGGTTCAGCCGTAACGTGATGTCGGCGGCGGGCGCGCCGAATGATGCGGGGGACAAGACCGGTGGCATCAACCGTCTGTTCGCCAAGATTTACAAGATTCGCCTGCGGGGCAAGGCGCTGAAGAAGAGTAATCGCAAACTTTACTACCTTGAGAAGTGGGCGATTTTTGGTGGGTTGCTGGCCGTTTTTGTGCTGATCTGAATTCTGCGTCGCCGCTTATTACGCCATCGCCAGCAGGCTGGCTCCCACAATGAAATGCATTCCAACTGTGGGAGCTAGCCTGCTGGCGATGGGGCCGGTAGATTCTCCGAAAAACGCTCAGACACTCCGTACGATCAACCACTCGACCGCTTCGTGGTTTTTTTCGCTGCTGCCGGTTTCTCCGCAGCCTTCGGTTTCGCAGCCGTCTTCCCGCCAGCCTTGCCCCCCAAACTGCGTTTAAGCAACTCAGTCAAATCAATCACATCAGCCGACTTACGTTCCTCTTCACCCGTCGCTGTTTCCACATCCTCGATCTTGCCTTCATTCGCCTTCTTCTCGACCAGCGCCATGATCTTGTCTTCAAAAGTGTCGCGGTAATCCTCAGGTTTCCAGTCCGCGCTCATGTCTTGCACCAGACGCTTGGCCATATCAAGTTCGCCCTTGACCAGTTCGGGTTTGGTCACTTCAGTACCCAACTCCAGGGTATTCAGACTGCGCACTTCGGCGGGCCAACGCAGCATCACCAGCACCATGGCCGATTCCAGCGGCATCAGCGCCGCCAGGTGCTGGCGGGTATGCAGGACAACATGGGCGAGCGCCACTTTATTGGTTTTGCTGAGGGTTTCGCGCAACAGCGCATAGACCTTGCCGCCGCGTTTATCCGGCGCCAGGTAGTAGGGCGTGTCGATGTTTTGCAGGGGGATCTGTTCGGCGTCGACAAAGGAAAAGATGTCAATGGTCTGCGTGGACAACGGGTGCGCCGACTTGATTTCCTCTTCGCTGAGCACCACGTAACGGCCTTTTTCGTACTGCACACCTTTGACGATGTGCTCCTTGGTGACTTCCTTGCCGGTGACCTTGTTGACGCGCTTGTAACCCACCGGGTCCATGCTGCGACTGTCGAGCCAGTCGAAATCCACCCCTTGAGAAGACGTCGCCGAAACCAACGCCACAGGGATATGCACCAGCCCGAAACTGATTGCGCCTTTCCAGATTGCCCGTGCCATGGTCGTCTACTCGCGAGTGATGTGATCAGGTGACCCGCGGCGCGGCGCAAAAGTTTCAGCGGGCTGCGGCCCGGTCCTGCTGGGTCGTTAACTGGTGTTACATCTTATGAAAGAGGTTTTAGTTAACAAATCCGAACCCCGGGCGTAGCGTGCTATCGAAGATCCTATCCACGCTGACGCCCAGAGGCTTCCCATGAACAGATTCGTGCTCGCCTGCACCGTACTGGCATTCAGTGGCCTGTTGAGTCAGCTGGCCCAGGCATCGCCACCTTCGTTAATGCTGCTGGCCCAGAGCCCAACGGGCAATTCCAGTAATCCTTACAACAGCCCGATCCGCCGGGCCAATCCCAATAGCATGCAAGGCACACAACCTGCAGCCCCGGTCATTCGCGGGCCAACTACCGTTCCGGTGCCGCGTCCACCGACCCTGGATAACGGCGGCATCGGCAATCGCTATCCCCAGGACCGAACGGCGCCCGCTAGCCCTCCCAAATTCATTCCCAATCCGCCTCATCGAGATTCAGACACCAGCAACCGTTGAACGGCAGGACAGTGTCTTGCCAGCCATTCGAACGACAAAAGGAATCGTGCATGTTGCGTAAAACCCTCTTGGCCACTTTCTGCGCCGGCGTCCTGATCACCGCCACGGCACCTGTTCTTGCGGCGCCACCCCAGGATATGAAAAGCGAGCAGGGCACCCTAGAGGTCTGGCAAGTTGCCAAGGGCCTGGAACATCCGTGGGCCTTGGCGTTTCTGCCCGATCGCAAGGGCATGCTGGTCACCGAACGGCCCGGCAACCTTCGGGTGGTGGATTACGACGGCAAGCTGTCGGCGCCGATCAATGGAGTGCCCAAGGTCTGGGCCAAGGGGCAGGGTGGTTTGCTGGACGTGGTGCTGTCGCCCGACTTCAAGCAGGACCGCACGGTTTATCTGTCTTACGCCGAGGGCGGTGGTGCGGGCGACAAGGCCGGCACGGCGGTCGGGCGAGGGCAATTGTCCGAGGACCTGAAAACCCTCAAGGACTTCAAAGTGATTTTCCGCCAGGAGCCCAAGCTCTCGGTCGGCAACCACTTCGGCTCACGATTGGTGTTTGATCGCGACGGCTACCTGTTTATCACCCTGGGCGAAAACAACGATCGGCCGACCGCGCAGGACCTCGACAAGTTGCAAGGCAAGGTCGTGCGGATCTACCCGGACGGCAAAGTCCCGGACGACAACCCCTTTGTCGGTCAGGCTGGCGTGCGCCCGGAAATCTGGTCCTATGGCCAGCGCAATCCGCAAGGCGCGGTGCTCAATCCATGGACCGGCGTGCTCTGGGAGAATGAGCACGGCCCGCAGGGCGGTGATGAGATCAACATCATCGAACGCGGCAAGAATTACGGCTGGCCGCTGGCGACCCACGGCATCAACTACTCCGGCCAACCGATCCCGGAAGCCAAGGGCAAGATCGCTGACGGCGCCGTGGCGCCGCACCATGTCTGGGAGAAATCCCCCGGCCTCAGCGGCATGGCGTTCTACGACGCTGATCGCTTCAAGGTCTGGCAGCACAACGTGTTCATCGGTGCGCTGGTGACCCAGGAGTTGATCCGCTTGCAGTTTGATGGCGACAAAGTGGTTCACGAAGAGCGCTTGCTTGGGGAGCTCAACAAACGCATTCGCGATGTGCGACAGGGGCCGGATGGTTACTTGTATGTGCTGACCGACGAAGATGACGGCGGGTTGTACAAAGTTGGCCTGAAGTAACCACCTCCTGAAACCACCAATCCCACAGTGGATTGGTGTATTCGCCAGTGCCAGAGAGCTTCTGAACTCATGAGCGCGCATACAGAATGACCGCCGCCCGAAGCTTGCCCCGGCCGAAGCTGCACATCTTCTCGAACTCCCCATGGGTGACCGGCAAATGCTGGCAATCCATCGGTTGCCGATGCTGGCTGTGATCAACATCCGGGTCGTGCAGGTAAACGAATTCGTCATCGCAATCGGTGACGATCACCCAATGGGGCGCCTTGGAGCGGGTCAGCCGATAGCTGCTGATCAGCACCAGCGGTTGTCCGCCATCGTCCAGTAGCCGAGGAAGGTTCAGCGGGCCACCGATCACTCGCTCCACATCCGTCTCTTCTATCTGCGCGGTAAACTCTTCGTGCACCAAACGCATTACGTCTTTTTTATGCTCATCGCGCACGCCATCGAGAAACAGCGGCCCCTCCATGCTCAGTTGCAGACGCACCCGAAAACCCCGGCGCCACGCCGCCAGCGCCAGCCCTTGAGGGCTGCAGCCGCCATGGCCTGCGGTCATGAACACCGTCGTCGCCTCACGCCAGATTTGCAGTTCTTCGCGACGCTCCAGGCATCGATCACCTTGCAGCGCGCCCATGGCCATCAACAGGCAGGCCGGGCCGCAGGTGAAATCGGTGGTCTGCCGGTACCACGGGACTTTGATGTTGCGCGAATCACGGTGCTCAAGGATGCGTTTTTCCAGGCGCAGCGCATCGGCGTGGTCCTGGTAATAATCATGGATCAGCGCGAAACGCCGGTAACCGTTGCGCTCATACAAGGCAATCGCCGCCGGGTTGTCGACACGCACTTCAAGCCGCAAGTAGGCGCAATCATGTTCAAGGGCGCAGGACTCGATGCGTTCGAGCAACTGCTTGCCCAGTCCGCTGCCGCGCGCCTCGGTCGCGATCGCAATCGAATAAAGCCGCGCCAGCGAAGTGCCCCGGTGAAACAGCACCACCGCATAGCCGACCAACTGCTCACCACGCTGGGCCACCAACAGCTGCCCGTGCGCCCGAGTGATCATCCACAGAAAGCTGCGACTGTTGAGCCGGTCTGTGGTGAAACATTGCTGTTCGAGTTCCAGCAGCGCCGGTAAGTCTTCAACTACCGCCAAGCGAAAGACAGTGTTCATATGACCGCCGTAAAAGTTGCGTAACGAAACGGGACTTTCGAAAAAGTTCGTGCTTAATAGGAAAGGTCTTGTTCTCCAACGGATCAATCACTATGTCAGCGGTACAAGGTCATTGGCGCGAAGTATCCGAGCAAACTTTGCCGGCAGCAACTTATTTAAATGACGCAGGCAGAACTTCAAGTCAGTTGATTATCATCGTCGAACGCAAGGAAGACTGGGCCTCGTATTTCCCCAGCGAGGACATCGTCACCGCCCAGGAATACCTCGAGCAAACGCGGGACAACGAGCAGGGCAAGCGGGTCCAGGTGATCAACCTGTGCCGCAGCTACAAGTACCTGGGGCACGGCTATTACTGCTCGTTACTGGCCGAAGCGCGGGGACACAAGGTCATTCCGTCGGTGCGGACCATCAGTGAGCTGACCAAAAAATCCCTGTATGGCCTGGCCCTTGACGACCTCGATAAACCCCTGGAAAAAGCCCTCAGCAATCATCTGTACAGCGACACCGAAGGCTTTACTCTGACGTTGTACTTCGGCAAGACCAATATAGAGCCGTTGCAGGATCTGGCGCGCCAGTTATTCGAAGTGTTCCCGTGCCCAATATTACTAGTTGAGTTCCGCCGAACCAATGGTTGGCACATTGAAGGCATAAAGTCCGGCGCCTTGCATAAGTTGCGCGAAGATCAGGAAGATCAATTCGCCAACTCCCTGGACAGTTTCAGTCGCAAGATCTGGCGTGTGCCGCGCTCCCGGCGGTTGGCCCGTTATGACCTGGCCATCCTGCATGACCCGCAAGAAGCGTTGCCGCCCTCCAACGCGAAGGCACTGGATAATTTCGTGCGCGTTGGCAAGACTTTGGGCATTGATGTCGAGCTGATCGAGCGCAAGGACTACGCGCGCATTGCCGAATACGACGGCCTGCTGATCCGCGAGACCACAAGCGTCGACAACCACACCTATCGATTTGCCAAAAAAGCCGAGAGCGAAGGGTTGGTGGTAATGGACGACCCGGCGTCGATCCTGCGCTGTACCAACAAGGTCTACCTGACTGACCTGCTCAAGAGCCATCAACTCGGCATGCCCGCCACTGAAATCCTCTACAAGGACCGACCGGAAGATTTCGAACGGGTTGGCGAACGCCTGGGCTTCCCCTTGGTGCTGAAGATTCCCGACGGCTGTTTCTCTCGGGGCGTGATCAAGGTCGAAAGTCAGCAGGCTCTGCTTGAAGCAACGGCCGAACTGTTTGAACATTCAGTGCTGTTGCTGGCTCAGGAATTCTTCTACACCGAATACGACTGGCGCATCGGCGTGCTCAACCGCAAACCGATCTTCGCCTGCCAATACTTCATGTCCAAGGGCCATTGGCAAATCTACAACCACAAGGCCAAGGGCCAGGACATCAACGGCGAATGCCGCACCCTGGCGGTTCACGAAGCTCCGCGAGCGGTGGTGGACCTGGCGGTGAAAACCGCCAACCTGATCGGCGACGGCCTCTACGGTGTGGACCTCAAGCAGTCCGGCGACAAGGTGGTGGTGATCGAAGTCAACGACAACCCGAACATGGACGCCGGCATCGAAGATGCGTACTTGCAGGACGATTTGTATTCGCTGGTACTGGAAGAGTTCGTCCGTCGCCTGGAACTGAAACGTCGCGGCCAGGCTTGGTGAACGGCCGATGATCAAAAGCTTTCAACTGGCCGGTGGCGCGCTGCAATCGGTAGAGCGTCTGGATGCCGAGGTGATGCTGTTCAGCAATCCCGATGCCGCCGAGCGAGATCTGTTGCACAGCCACTTCAAGCTCGATGAGCACGCCCTGGCCTCGGCCCTGGACCCTGACGAGGTGTCGCGCATCGAGTTTCACCCCGACAACCTGTTCCTGATCTGGAAGCGCCCGGAAAACTATTCCGGCGCCGGCAGTCTGGCCTTTGAAGTGTCGTCCTGTGGCCTGTTGTTTTCTGCGCAGCGATTGCTGGTGATCGCCACCGACGATGCGCCGCTGCACGGGCTCGGCACCCGGCAGCGGTTGAACACGCCGCTGGATGTGCTGCTCGATCTGCTGTTCAACAATATCCATCACTATTTGGGCCACCTGAAGGTGATCAAACTGGTTGCCCGGGAGTTGCAGCAGAAATTCAACGCCTCGATGCAGAACCAGCACCTGATCCAGATGTTCAACCTCAGCGAAAGCCTGATCTATTACATCAACGCGATTCACAGCAACGGCGCGGTGCTGACGCGACTGCGCAATCACGCGGCCAAGGAACACTTCAGCGCCGAAGCCATCGGCCTGATCGACGACCTGATCATCGAAAACAACCAGTGCTACAAACAGGCGGAAATCTACTCCACGGTGTTCTCCGGGCTGATCGACGCCCGGGGCAACCTGATGAACAACAGCATGAACAACCTGCTGCGCAAACTGACGTTAATTAACGTGGTGTTTCTGCCGTTGAACCTGATTGCGAGTATTGGCGGCATGTCCGAGTTCAGCATGATGACGGCGGGCACACCGTGGTGGGTTTCGTATCCGTTGTTTCTGACGGCGATGATGATTGGGGCGGGAGCGATGGTGCTTGGGCTCAGGCGGCTGGCGAAATAACGATGTCGACTGTCAGGCCGCTTTCGCGGGCAAGCCTCGCTCCTACAGGGGAATGCATTCCAGTGTAGGAGCGAGGCTTGCCCGCGAAGCTCTATCAGCATCACAACACTACTTTGGATCAAACTTGCTGGCGTGCATCACCGCAATTCCTACGATTTTTGAGCCCCCGGACCACGAGGTACAACAACGGCCCCACAGACACAAAAACCGCCGTGATCAACAGATACGGAATCACCGACAACCCCGACTGCCCACGCTTTCGCGCATCCTGGTACATCCAGACGCCCGCAAGTGTCGCGAGCAGATAAAGATCAATCACCACCTGCGCAGTATCCGGGCGGGACATCAAACTGATGCCGAAGTCGATCAGCGACTGCTCCGTCTGAAGCATCACGGAAACGGTGTAGCCGGCAAAGGCGATCAGGGCAATGAGGGGCAGGGCGACAGACTTCATGGTTTCCTTCCTTGGGATGATCAGCAGAGGGGGCCGCGGGCGTCTTGGTTACTCCTGAACAGCTTTCTCAACCTTGCTCGACGCCGACCAGATCCGATAGCGGACTTCGACGTCCTTGGGCACATAGAGCACGATCGGAAGCTTGCTGTTGTATCGAAGCATGAAGCCGTCACCGACCACCGGCACGAACTCCTTTTTACTCTTGCCGTCAGGGCAGGCCATCATCGTGCTCATCGGGCCGATGACTTTTTCCAGTCGGTAAAAAGGGTAGCCCCAGCCTTCAAGGTTTTTTTCCTCAAGGATACCGCCCAGGCGTTGGCGATTGCAGTCCACGGTCATGGTCTTGCCGGCCAGCACCTCGACCTGGAAGTTTTCTTCCTGCGGTTGCGGCGCTACATGAATGACCTGGCGGGTAAAACCGTTCTCCGGTTTGGGAAACGGCGCGACGGTTTCAAGCTTGGCAGCATGAGCCACGCCGGACAATCCGGCCACAATCAGCCCGATGGTAGTGATACAGGTCAAAGAACCCATGAAGCCTCCTTGCGTGTGAGTAGGGTCAGCGGATACTGGATTGACAGGCGCATTCTTACTGCCGACCGCCACCAATGCAAACCTGCTCGGTGATGTATGCAAATTGCAGGGCTGAAGCCGCCCTTTCTTGCAGATTGCATGAAGCCATTTATAGGCAAATCCACTAAATCATTGATTTGCCGATGAGCTGCACGGCGAAATTTGCGGCATGTTTTATGCTCAAGCAGTTCCTCAGTTGACCGGGACATTATTGAGTCAGCTTTGGAACGAGAAAACGGTCCGTTGTTGAGACGTAGAAGCCCCGCAAAGGAAGTAAAGCGGGAGATCTCGACACCCACCGACGTTGAAATTTGATTGGCAGTCTCACAATCAGGAGAGGGTCGCCATGTTTCTTTCTGCCTTGGAACTTCGCAACATTATTGAAAGCAGTTTTCTGCCGAAACGTTGTCAATGCACGCTGTCGCCGGACCTGTCGATGACCGTAAAGGTGTATTCGGACCGTGAAACCGATCACCTCGATTTGATAAAGACCGGGATAAATGCCAAACGCCTGAATGGTTGCCGGGAAATCAACGACCTGATTGCAGGTCTACGCTCTGAGATGCAGCATCGGGACGCGAGTCAGACACTGCATCCCGACAGGAAAGCGCTTTAACCTGCAGTTTCGAGTTCTGCTGACACGCGCCGGGTCTGGACAAACCCCAGTCCCAGCGCCGACTCGACCACCACGGCCAGCAATATGCCCGGCCCGGCATGGCCATTGAGCCATTCGCCGAAACCCAGCACTGCCAGACCAAAACAGCCGACGGTAAATCCGGTGCTCAGCGCATTGCGGGTGACGGACGGCGCCTCGTTGCGAACCAGATAAAACATCACGCCCAACGCCGCGAACAGCACTGCACTGCGTCGCGCGACAAACCCTGCCGCAGACGAATATTCAATACTCCAGATCGCCAGCAAACCATCAGGCATCAAACCCCAGACCAGGGCCAGCAATAAACACAAAAGGGAAGTGAAGGTCGACACGGTGCGAAACGATAACTGCATGGCGAATCCTTGCGGCAGTGAGGGAAGCGCTGAGCATAGCGCCAGAACCCCTCACAGGAATACCGCAAAGTATTAAATCAGACCTTTCAGTCAGTTCTGATAACTGCACGCGTCAGAAAGCTTCCGGTAGCTGATTTCTTCAGGCTTGCCTGACGTATCGATGTACTTCATGTCGGCCGTGATCACTTTGCAATCCAGCGTTTTCGGCTCGGTCAGGGCAATCACCTTGCCGATGTTCAGCGGCATGCCGTAGTGATAGGGCACGGCTTGCGAGGTGGACGTGTCGTTGGCCTGCGCAAGACCGGTAAACGCGGTGCAGGCGAGGGCGGAAGTCATCAGCAGCGTGCGGACGTTCATGTGGCGATCTCCAGTGCAGACGTTGAGTCAGCTCGACGGATTGAACATCGAACCTGCCGCACTGGGCGTCAGAGGAACCTGAGGGCGTGCGGTCCAGTAAAGTCTTGGACCGCGGGGTTAACGGATGGTTAACCCGGCTGAACGCCACCTGTCGCGAGGTTTTTTCTGTCGGATGATTCGTTAGGAAAGCGTCTACGAAGTCTTCGGCTTGGTCCTACAAGGCCAGACGCCTTGTCGACTTTCGCCGGATGGGTTGAAGCGATTACTGTTTGGGCTCGCTGCAAAATCAGCGGACAGGTTTGGTCACCTGTGAGAACAGTGCACATATGTGTGCCATGATTCGCTTCACGGACATCTACGTCCTTATGGCGCATCGTTGTGGCGGCTGTGTGCAGGACGCCTTCGGGCGAGCTGAGTTACTGTTCTCGGTTGACCAAGCCTGTATACAGCCCGCCTCCCATCGTTTGGTCACGGTGGGGGCGGTTACTTCAAAACAGATGAGTAACTTACTATGCCTACGCTAAACCCGTTTCCCGATCGCTACCGTTCAATCAACAGCAGCGTTACCGAATCAAGTCCTTTAGTGATCGACACTGAAGCCAATCCCCAAGACATCCTAGAAGCCGCCTTACAGCGGGTCAGGGCCGCCAGCCAGTTACTTGAAACACTCCACTGCCAATGCTTCAAGCACGGCGATGTTCAGGATATTCCGCACATCACTCATGCGCTTTATCTGCTGACTCAGGATGGTTTTGATCTGTTGCAGGTGGCTCAGCAGCGGATGATGGGGTGGAAGGCGCCTGCCTGACCTTTGAAACATACAAACAATCCAGCGCCCGGCAGCGCTGGATTTTCATGGCTGGGTGTTTTATCAATTTGATGCCTACTTGAGGCGTACGACCTTGAATCCACGGCCATTAGGTACGACGTCACTGCCGGCAGCCTCGTCCGGCTGACCTTTGCCCGAGACATAGTCATAAACCAAAAACTTCGTGGAGACTTCATTCCCGATATTTGGAATGACCAGCCTCATCTGCTGTTGCCCCAAATAAAGATAACGGGGCAGGGCTTTCTCGGCAAAATCGATTCGCTCGATTGAATGACTGACCGGATTTTTGCGTAAAACGACGCCCTTCAAATAGGGGGAACCGTAGTCCATGACAAATATCAGACTAGAGGACGCGCACTTGGCCATGACGACTTCCCCGACAAAGTCGGAGTCAGGCATGTCGGTGAAAGCATTCGACGTTTTTTGATCGAGATTTACGAGTAGACGCTCGCCATCAGCGTTTACCTCTGCCAGCAAGGAGATACCTGTGCCATCGGACAACGGACAGTTGAGAATTGACCGCTGTGCCTCAGCAAATGCGGGAGGGAGCAGCACCGCGATTAAACAACACCATGCTTTTTTCACTTAATGTAACTCTCAGCATTTGCATTGGAGCAATGCTCAAAGGAAACGGATTTGGTTGCCAGACGGTGCCGTTACTCCCAAGAGCCATACGGCACATCAAATTTTTCGACATAGGCTTTGGAAACGGCAGAAAGTGGTCGATGTTTACCTCCAGACTTTCCTTCATAGGGGCCGCGCGGGTCGATCACAGCTTGTACCCGAGTTACTTCTATTGCTGGCAGGCACGACCCCATCACCCATATTTTGGCTATACCACCGGGCGCCAAATTGATAACTAGTGCGTTGCGGTAATCTGTTATCCACTTGCCATCAAATGCGCAAAAAACTTTTTCCTCCTTGCGCATGATCTCCCTGGTCGACTCAGGTACGTTGATCACCATCTGGTAAGTTTGCGGTTCGACTAGCGACTGCCAGCGGACATAGATCTTTTGGGGCAAGTCCGCCCCAGTTACATTCTTACCTTTGCCAATTCCTGGTCTTTCGGGCCACCCTCTAGGGTCGCCTGTATTATTGGGAGGTGTCTGTATGGCAGCATTTCCGCTCATCGCACGTGGATACACTTGTTCTTCGATATCGACCACATCAGCCGACTCGATCCATACTTCCATGTAATTAGGCGCTGAAAAGCCTAGATACCAAGATTTGTATGGCATTGACTGGCTGTTGGCGAACGAGCAGCCACTGAGCAATAACACACAGATGGCAATTTGTAAGAAACTATTCATTAGATTGTGATGGCTTTCTTGCTACCAGGAACCATACGGCACTCCAAATCTCTCAACATAGGCTTTGGATTCATCGGAGAGAGAGTCGTAATCACCGCTAGACTTACCTTCATACGGACCGCGCGGATCAATGACAGCTTTTACCCTAGTTACCTCTATCGGTGGCAGGCAGGAACCGCCCACCCAGACTTTAGCAATGCCTCCTGGAGCTAACCCTATATCGATCGAATCGCGATAGTCTGTGATCCATTTACCATCAAATTTGCAGAAAACCTTTTCCCCTTTGCGCATGATTTCCCGAGTTTCCTCAGGGATTTTAATTACCATCAGGTAGGTTTGCGGCTCGACCAGTGATTGCCAACGAACATAGATCTGTTTGGGCAAGTCAGCCCCTGTCACACGCTTGCCGCCGCCGATGGCAGCTCTTTTCGGCCAGCCTCGTGGATCGCCGGAATTGTTCGAAGGCTTTAACATGGAGGCAACGCCACTCATCGCACGTGGATACACATGGTCCTGAATATCGACGACATCGGCTGTTTCGATCCAAACTTCCATGTAGTCAGGGGCAGAGAACCCGAGGTGCCAGGCTTTGTAGGGCATTGACTGACTATTCGCAAATGTGCAACCACTGAGTAAAAAGGCGACAAAAGCGACACGTATAAAGTTACTCATTTGGATGCACCGTGCGCACAGAGTTTTCGTCTGGTCGATTAATGAAAACAATATTCAGGTCGCTATTGTTTCGATTTTTAGCAGCGTTCCAGTTATCGGAGATATGAACATAGCGCTGGAACAGCAACTCTTCCTCCTGCGAGGTTAGCCCGGTTGTTTTACTTTTCCCTTGAGCGTAGGCCATTAATTTTTCGGAGATGGGGACGAGCTCCGCGGGCAACGACAGTCTTGGATCCCTTTCGGGGATCTTTCGAAAAGGCACCCCGTTTTCCACGGCCAATTCGCGCATGATCCGAAAGTAGATCAGGGACAAATCACTGCGGACTTCGCGCTGGCTGCTGACTGCGGCATAAACGTGTTTCATGTTTTTTTGATTGCCTTTTTCCGTAATCCGAAACGGAACCTCCCAAGTTCGAACCTCCAGCGAAAGATGGTATTGGGATAATTGATCTTGCAGCCGCCTCAAGTCCTGCTGGGCAACTTTGTAACTATTGGCTTCAGTAAAAGATGTCCTTTCATCAACCGGGCTTTTACGTGGTTTGCTAAGCAGGATGCGTTCCATAGCCTTAGGTAAATAGCCACCACCCAAATCAGAGTGCACGCCAGGCAAGACAATGTCGGCCGCACCAACACTGTTCAGGGCAAAATTATAACGTCGCTCATTTCGAGCGACTAATTGGACGACTTTCTTAGCCGCGTCTGGTGCGAGTTTGATATTGATCCCTGGATTGTAAGCATTATTACCATTCATGTCCCCTACCAGCGGATTAGCAATGGCTGCGACTGTGTCGTAAACACCAATGAAGTTGATGGAAACTTCTGTATGCGGCTTCCAAGAAAAGCTATCTACTAATCCAGGAGTATCAACGGGAATTGCTTGGGCCAGGATACTTTTTTCACCCTTTAGCACTTCATTGGCAAAGTCCCGTGCTGCTGCGGACCCACGGCTAAATCCGAAAATATCGAATTCAATCCGCTCGATACGCTTGTCTGGATTGCTTGCTCCAAAGGCACGAAGAACTTCAACAAGTAACGCAGGAGTTTCTTCAACTCGCGCCCTGACTCCCTGCGCTCCTAGCCCTGTACCTTGCGAAAAGGTGGAGTCTTCTGCGGTACTGCTGGTACCGATGCCATCCACATAAACACGCAAGCTTGCCGTCTTGGCATCGATGGGCAGAGTTCTCTCCGCTTGGTTTTCGTAAAGGTCAAACAGCCTGGCCACGTTGCTGACGTCATTCCCGTAACTGTTATCCGGGCTACTTCCCTTACCGTCGTAGCCGTGCGAGGCGCAGAACTGACGGATATCCTCTGCCATTTCCTCCAGGTTTACATCCGGCGCAAAGCAGCCAAAAACGCGCTCACTGTTGTTTCGATTGTTCCCCGTACCATCAAAGAACACCCCAATCCGCAAAGTAATATCTTCCTGCTCGACCTCTTCCTCCTCTTCCTCAAGCTCTTCTTCCACCGCCTGTGGCGCGGCTTTAGGCGTTTCATCAGCCACCGCATTGAACTTGCCAACCGGCGGAGCACTCAGCAACTTCCCTGCAAGGGCGGCAGCAGCTGCGCCCGGAATAATAGGCGGCAAAATCTGAATCCCGGTCCCCACCCCAGGCGATCCCCCGGTATTCACCTTCACCTCAGCCCCACTAATCGTCACACCCCCCGCATCAACCTTGACGAAACTCCCGCCAGCCTTGGCCGTCAGTTCCATCCCGCCTTCAACCACGACCTTCTCGCCAGCGTGGTAATGAATCTCCTGACCCGCCTCGACAAACTGCGCTGTCCCCACCTTCACATGCTGGGTCACCGCCACGGTCAGGTGATCATCCGCCCGCGCTTCGGTCTTGCGGTCGAGATGGGTAATGCGGTGTTCTTCAACCTTGAACTCGCTGAAAACATTGGCCTCGACCGTGTCATGGCGTTCATTGCCAATGCGGATCTTCTGGTCGTGCTCGATGTTTTCATCCCAGTCGCGCTGGGCATGCAGGTAGATCTGTTCCGCGCCTTTCTTGTCTTCGATACGAAATTCGTTGTAACCCTTGCCGCCCGGTGAGCTCAGGGTTTTGAAGGTGCTGCGGGTCTTGTTCGCCGGCAGGTCGTAGGGGACGACGTTTTCCTTGTGGAACAGGCAGCCGGTGATCAGCGGTTGGTCGGGGTCGCCTTCGAGGAAGGTGACGAGGACTTCCATGCCGACCCGCGGGATGGCGATGCCGCCGTAGGCACTGCCGGCCCAGCCGGTGGCGACGCGTAGCCAGCAACTGGTGTTGTCGTTGGCCTGGCCGTCGCGGTCCCAGTGGAATTGCACTTTGACGCGGCCGTATTCATCACAGTGAATTTCTTCGCCGGGCGGGCCGGTGACGATGGCAGTCTGGCTGCCCAGGACTTTCGGTTTCGGGTGTTCGAGGGCAGGGCGGAAGTGCGCGTCCCACGGCGTGGCGAGGAAGGTGTTGCGGTAGCCCTGATGGAAATCGTCTTTGTTGTGGGTGACGTCGCTGGTGACGTTTTTGCCGAGCACCTGCGGCTGCTTGCCTTCGTGCACGACTTCGAGCAAAAGCCAGAGGTCGTTCCATTCGGCGCGCGGGTGTTCGCTCAGGGCCATGAAGTGGCCGCTGACCAGGGTGGGCTCGTCGCCTTTGCCTTCGGCCAGTTGGTAATCGCTGCGATGGCGTTCCAGCGCGCGGGTCGCCAGTTGTTTGCCGCGCTCACGGGTCAGGAAGCGGCCGGGGTAGTCGTAGTCTTCCAGGTCCGGCGCGAAGGTGCTCTTGGCGGCGCCTTCGGGCAGGATGCTTGGTTTTTCGAAGTCGTAATCGCGGCGGCTGACGCGGGAGGTGCGGGTTTCCAGGCGCAGGTTAAAGCGCTTGATCACCGGTTTCGTGGCGGCCATGCCGGAGTCTTGCTGGTAGGCCACAGGCGAGAGCTTGCGGAACACTGTCTGGTCATCGCCGAAGACGAGTTTGTGGCCGCTGGCGCTGTGCTGGAAGTGGAAGTGAATGCCTTCCTCTTCACACAGGCGCTGGATGAAGTGCAGGTCGGACTCGTCGTACTGCACGCAGTAATCGCGCTCGGGGTAGATCGCGCCGAGCTGAAAACTGTAGGCATCGGCCAGGATGCCGCGCGCCTCAAGTATCTGGGCGATGATTTTCGGCACACTTAGATGCTGGAAAATCTGCTGGTCATGGTTGTAACGCAGGTAAGCGAGTTGCGGGACCAGGCTGATGCTGTAACGCGTCAGGCTTTTGCCGGAGTCGCCTTGCTCGATGCGATAGACCAGGCCGTGGATGATGCCCTTGCCGGTGGCGCCGAAGGTCAGGCAGCCAGGCTTGTGCAGCAACTCTTCGAGTTTAAGGTCGGGGCGGGCACTGACCAGTTCGATGTCGAAACAGAACGGCTGATTGAGGGTTTCGCGACCGACGAAGCTGAGCACTTGCAGGTCAACGGAAACGCCTTCCAGCGTCAGGGAAATATGGGTTGCGTTCGCGTCCAGCATGCCTTTAATTCCGTCCTTTGAATAAGCTGGTGCGGATGGTGCAGCATTAAACCGCCTCGTTCAAGGCGCAAATGGCGTAGGTGTGGATGCGTTGGGCTATCGGGAAAACCCCTAGATACACGGTTTCGGCCAATGAATGCGGGGGATGTTTCGTTAACCGTTCCTGGACAGGACAGCGTCATACCCTTGCGGCGAAGGTGAATTGACAGTCATTTTCAGACTTTTGGAGTGGTGACCCTGAGATGGGCGGTGTGTGTTGCACCGCCATCGCGAGCAGGCTCGCTCCTACAGTGGATCGTTGCCGAGCACAAAATCTGTGTTCACTGACGATCCACTGTAGGAGCGAGCCTGCTCGCGATGAGGGCTTCACATTCAGCGCATTTCCAACTGCTGCCGATACGGCAAATCCGGCCCGGTCTTGCTGCACGTCAGCGCCGCTGCCTGCACCGCAAATTTCAACATCCCGTCGATCTGCCCGCGCTCAAGCGATTGCACACCTTCAACCGAATCCAGCTGCTGCTCGGTCAGCCAGGTAATCAAAGCTGCCTGGAACGTATCACCCGCGCCCACGGTATCGGCGATTTTCACTGCGCTCGCCGGCACCGACCATGAGCCATGCTGGCGACTAAACACCGTCGCACCTTCGCCACCACGGGTCAGGAACACCAACTGACAGCGATGCTGCAGCCAGCCTTCAATCACCCGCTGCGGGTCCTGCTCGGGATACAACAGGCTCAAATCCTCATCGCTGACTTTGATCAAGTCGGCCAACTCAACCAGCGTCGCAATCCGCGAACGCCACAGGTCGATATTCGGCTCAGGATTGAGTCGCACATTCGGATCAAGGCTGATCAGGCGTTTACCGCTTTCGCGCTGCACCAACGCCAGCAGCGTGTCGGCAATCGGCTGCACCACCAGGGAAAACGAGCCGATGTGCAAACCGCGCACTTCAGGCCCCAGCTCAGGCAAGTGCTCAGGTTTGAGCTGACGATCCGCACAACCTTCACCGCGAAAGCTGTAGTGGGGCGAGCCATTGGCACCGACCGCGACCATGGCCAGCGTGGTCGGTGCGGCGAAGTCCACCAGGTAGTCGGGACGCACGCCTTCCTCTATTAGGACTTGCTGCAAGCGTCGACCGAGGTAGTCGGTGGAGAGTCCGGCAAACAGCGCCGCGTCCACGCCCAGCCGCCGCAAGCCGACCGCTACGTTGAACGGCGAACCGCCGGCAATCGCCTTGAAATTCACTTTTGAAGCCAGGCCGCTGGCGTCGTCTTCACTGAAGAAATCGAACAGCGCTTCGCCACACACCAGATACATAGTTGTTCGCTCTTTAAAGGGTTGCGACATGTTGTTGATAGCGTTCATAGGCCTGCTGACAGGCCGCCACATTTTGCGCAATCGGCAAGGTTTCACTGGCCGGATCGAGCTTTACGCAGCGCTCGCAAAGGTCCGCCAGACCGTCTTCGTGGCCGTTTGCCCAGGATTTGCACCACGCTGCCTGAATCGCTGCGCCCAAGGCTGCCGCTTCGCTCTGCTCGGTACAGATCACCGGCGTGTTCATGATGTCGGCGACGATCTGCCGCCACACCGGGCTTTTCGAGCCGCCGCCGATCAGGCAAATGCTGCGGCTTTGTAAGCCATTCTGGCGCAGCAGGTCCAGTCCATAACGCAAACCGAAGGTGGTGCCTTCGACGACAGCGCGGCACAGGTTGGTCTGGGTCAGGTTGGTCATGGTCAGGCCGAGCAGGCTGCCGGTGGCATGGGGCAGGGCGGGGACGCGTTCGCCGTTGAGGAACGGCAGCATGCACACGCCTTCGGCACCGATGGGCGCTTGTGCCACGAGTTCATTGAACTGCTCGATATCAAGGTCGAACAGCTCGCGAATGACCCCCGTGGCGTTGGTCAGGTTCATGGTGCAGATCAGCGGTAGCCAGCCGCCGCTGGAAGAACAGAACGTCGCGACCGACGCATCCGGGCTGACTTTCGGCTGGTCAGCATAGGCGTACACCGTCCCCGAAGAGCCGAGGCTCATGGTGATGGCGCCGGGCTTGATGTTGCCGGTGCCGATCGCGCCCATCATGTTGTCGCCGCCACCGCTGGACACCAGCGCCTGCGGGTTGATGCCCAGGTGTTCGGCAATGCTCGGCAGGATCGAGCCGACCGCTTGATGCGCGTCGATCAACTCCGGCAACGCGGCTTGCAGGCGTCCGGTCGGGTCGATGTCGCGTAGCAACTGCAAATCCCACTGACGGGTCCGCACGTTGAAATACCCGGTGCCTGACGCGTCGCCGTACTCGCTGCAACTGCGGCCGGTGAGCCAGTGGTTCAGGTAGTCGTGGGGCAGGAGGATGCGGGCGATCCGAGCGAAAATGTCCGGGTGCTGTTCTTTGGTCCACAGCAGTTTGGAAACGGTATAGCCCGGCGCGATGACCACGCCGAGGCGCTCCAGTGAGCCCTTTTCGCCGCCGAGGTGGGCTAGCAGGCGATCGTTCTCCGGGGTAGATTCGGTGTCGCACCAGAGCTTCGCCGGACGCAGCACCTGGCCCTGGTCATCGAGCAGCACCAGGCCGTGTTGCTGGCCGGAAACGCCGATGCCGAGGATGTCCTGACCCTCGACGTTTGCCGCGAGCAATGCGCGGCGGGTGGCAAGAGCGAAGGCTTCCAGCCATTGAGAGGTGTCTTGTTCGCGACGACCGTTGGCGCCGCTGATCAAGCTGTGCACGGCGGCGCCCTGGCCCAGGACCTGACCGCTACGAGCGTCGAGGATCACGGCTTTGGTGCCTTGGGTGCCGCAGTCGATGCCGAGGAATAGTTGTTGGTTCTTCATGTGTGCCCCGCACCGATCATTCCCACGCTCAGCGTGGGAATGCCGCAATGGACGCTCTGCGTCCGCTTCTGAATGGGACGCGGAGCGTCCCGGGCTACATTCCCACGCAGAGCGTGGGAACGATCATCAAGCGAGGACTTTTTCCAAAGTCCGCGTGACTCCCTCATCCCGCAAGCTGTTACAGCACCATTCAAACGCCGCCACAAACTCCGGCGAATGCGCAATCGCCGTACCAAAGATCTCCTCAACCTCCAGCAACCGCTGCGTGATCAATGCATCATCCGCCACCAAGGCCTGGCAGAACGTCGCCCGCGGATCGGGAATCGAGTAGGTATCCCCATTCTCATCCACGCCCTTCAAATACAGCGCCCAGGCCGCCACCACTAACGCTGCGCGCCTGGTCTCCTGGCCATCGGCAATCAAACGGTTAATGGTAGGCACCGTGAACTTGGGAAACTTCGACGAACCGTCCGAACACACCCGCTCCAGCTGATCGGCAATCGCCTGATTGGAGAAACGCGCCACCAGTGTGTTCTTGTAATCCGTCAGATCAATCCCCGGCACGGGCGACAGTTGCGGGGTGACGTCCAGGTCCATGTAGGCACGCATGTAGCGCACAAACAGCGGATCATTCATGGTCTCGTGAACGAAGCGATAACCCTTCAAAAACCCCAGATACGTCAGGGCCAGATGACTGCCGTTGAGCAGTTTGATCTTCATCTCTTCATACGGCGTGACGTCGTCGGTGAACTGCACGCCGACCTTTTCCCAGGCCGGCCGCCCGTTGACGAATTTGTCTTCCAGCACCCACTGCACAAACGGTTCGCAGACCACCGGCCAGGCATCGTCCAGCGCGTGTTTGTCGGCCAGTTGCAGCCGATGTTCGGTGCTGGTCATCGGTGTGATGCGGTCGACCATCGCGTTCGGAAAACTGACATTGCTGGCGATCCAGTCGCGCAAATCGGCGTCGCGCAATGCAGCGAAGGCCAGCAAGGCTTTGCGAGTGACCGCGCCGTTGTGCGGCAGGTTATCGCAAGACATCAAGGTGAAGGCCGGCGTGCCGGCGGCGCGGCGTTTGGCCAGTGCGGCGCAGAGAAAGCCGAACACGGTTTTCGGTGCGTTCGGGTTGGCCAGGTCGTGCTGGATTTGCGGCAGGTGCGCCATGAACTCGCCGTTGCTGTCGTCGATGCAGTAACCGCCTTCGGTGATGGTCAGCGAGACAATGCGGATCTCCGGGCTGGCGAGTTTGTCGATCAACACCTGCGCGCCTTCTTCGGCCAGCAGCATGTCGCGAATCGCGCCGATCACCCGAACCTCGGTGTCATCGGTGTCGCCCAGTTCGAACAGGGTGAACAGGTAATCCTGTTCCTTCAGATCGTCCCGGGCGCGGCGGTCTTCGGCGCGCAGGCCGACCCCGCAAATTGCCCAGTCCAGGCCAATGCCTGAATTCATCAGCGCGTCGGTGTAATACGCCTGATGGGCACGGTGAAAACCACCGACGCCGATGTGGGCGATGCCTTGGCGCGTATCGCTCAGGGCGTAGGCGGGCAGGACCACCTCGGGGGCGAGGCGGTGGAGGTTGTGTTTATTGAGTTTCATCACAGGCTCTCTAAATCAGGCCGCTGCGCGCAACGGGCGGGTCAGCGCCACGCCGTCGGCATCGAATAAATGGCAGTGTTCGGCGTCCAGGTGCAGGCTCAAGGCTTCGCCATAACGGCTGGCCAGGTCGCCACGAACGCGCATGGTCAGCGCTTCGCCGGAAGCGGTCACCACGTGGCAGAAGGTGTCGCTGCCCAGGCGTTCGCTGACGTCGGCGGTGACCTGCAAGGTGCAGTCGCCGGTTTGCGCGAGGTTGAGGTGCTCCGGACGAATGCCGAGGGTCACGGCACCGCCGAGGCTCAGATTGGCGCCGGTCAGCGGCAGCGTGATCCGGGTGCCGGCGTCCAGCAGGACTTCACAGCTTTGGCTCTCGACGCGGGTGACTTTACCCTTGAGGAAGCCCATTTTCGGCGTGCCGAGGAACCCGGCGACAAACAGGTTGGCGGGCTGGTGATACAAGTCCAGCGGCGAACCGACTTGCTCGATTTTGCCGCCGTTGAGGACCACCACTTTATCGGCCATGGTCATCGCTTCGACCTGGTCATGGGTCACGTAAATCATCGTCGCTTGCAGGTCTTTGTGCAGGCGCAACAGTTCCAGGCGCATCTGCACCCGCAGCGCGGCGTCGAGGTTGGACAGCGGTTCGTCGAACAGGAAGATTTTCGGGTTGCGCACAATGGCGCGGCCGATGGCCACCCGTTGACGCTGGCCGCCAGACAGCTGCTTGGGCTTGCGCTCCAGCATCGGCCCCAGCTCAAGGATGCGCGCCGCTTCGCCGACTTTCTTTTCCACTTCGGCTTTGGGCACACCGGCCAGGTCGAGGGCAAACGACATGTTTTTACGCACGCTCATGTGCGGGTACAGGGCGTAGGTCTGGAACACCATCGCCAGGTCACGCTTGGCCGGGCTGACTTCGGTGATGTCGCGGCCATCGAGTTCGATGGTACCGCCGCTGACTTCTTCCAGCCCGGCGATCAGGCGCAGCAGGGTGGATTTGCCGCAGCCCGACGGGCCGACGAAGACCACGAATTCCTTGTCGTTCACTTCCAGGTCGATGCCTTTGATGATGGAAAAGCCTTCGAAGCCTTTTTGCAGATTCTTGATTTTCAGGTTGGCCATGGTGATGGGCCTCCGCTTGTTGTTATTCAGTTGGGCCGGGCGGGCTTTTCTGTAGGAGCCAGGCTTGCCGGCGAAGGCGTCCGGGAGATCGCCTTCGCCGGCAAGCCTGGCTCCTACAGGGGGGATTGCATTAGGGCGGCGATCTTCATTTCACGGCGCCAAACGACAGGCCGCGGACCAGTTGTTTCTGGCTGAACCAGCCAAAGATCAGGATCGGCGCACAGGCCAGGGTCGACACCGCGGACAACTTGGCCCAGAACAACCCTTCGGGGCTGGAGTACGAAGCGATCAACGCGGTCAGTGGCGCGGCTTTCGACGAGGTCAGGTTCAGCGACCAGAACGCCTCGTTCCAGCACAGGATCAGCGACAGCAGCACCGTGGAAGCCAGGCCGCCCTTGGCGATTGGCAGCAGCACCCGGATCATTTCCTGCCACAGCGTGGCGCCGTCGAGGCGCGCGGCTTCGAGGATGTCCTTGGGGATGTCCTTGAAGTAGGTGTAAATCATCCAGACCACGATCGGCAGATTGATCAGCGTGTAGATCACGATCAGCGCAATGCGCGTATCGAGCAGGCCGAAACTCTTGGCCAGCAGGTAGATCGGCATCAGCACGCCCACCGGCGGCAGCATCTTGGTGGAGAGCATCCACAGCAGCGTGCCTTTGGTGCGCTGGGTTTCGTAGAACGCCATGGAGTAGGCTGCCGGCACCGCGATCAGCAGGCACAGAGCCGTAGCGCTGAAGGAAATCACCACCGAGTTCCAGGCGAAGCTGAAGTAGTCGCTGCGCTCGTTGATGTGCAGGTAGTTCTCCAGCGTCGGCGTGAAGATGAACTGCGGCGGCGTGGCGAACGCATCGATTTCGGTTTTGAAACTGGTCATCACCATCCAGAAAATCGGGAAGAAGATCAGGATCGCGATGGCCCAGGCCAGAGTGCCGAGCAGCAGGCTTTGCAGACGGCGGGATTGTTGAAGGGTCATGGCGCAGGCCTCAGGCTTTGTCTGTCAGGTTTTTGCCGATCATCCGCACCAGCACGATGGCCGCGATGTTGGCGATCACCACCGCGATCAAGCCGCCGGCCGACGCCATGCCGACGTCGAACTGCACCAGCGCCTGGTTGTAGATCAGGTAGGCGAGGTTGGTCGAGGCGTAGCCGGGACCGCCGTTGGTGGTGGTGAAGATTTCGGCGAACACCGAGAGCAGGAAGATGGTTTCGATCATCACCACCACCGCAATCGGCCGCGCCAGGTGCGGCAGGGTCAAGTGCCAGAAAATCGCGATCGGCCCCGCACCATCCAGGCGCGCGGCTTCCTTCTGTTCCTGGTCGAGGGACTGCATGGCGGTCATCAGGATCAGGATCGCGAACGGCAGCCATTGCCAGGACACAATGATGATGATCGACAGCAGCGGGTAGTGCGCCAGCCAGTCCACCGGCTGCGCGCCGAACAGTTTCCAGACGTAGGCGAGAATCCCCGACACCGGGTGGAAAATCAGGTTCTTCCAGATCAGCGCACCGACGGTGGGCATGATGAAAAACGGCGAGATCAGCATCACCCGCACGATGCCTCGACCGAGGAATTCACTGGCCTCCAGCAGCGCACTAATCAATACACCCAGCACCACGCTGATCAGCAACACGCTGCCCACCAGCAACAGGGTGTTGGTGGCGCCGGGCATGAACCCGGAGTCAGTCAGGAAGTACGTGAAGTTCTCCAGCCCGACAAACTCGTTTTCGCCGGGATAGAGCAGGTTGTAGCGGATCATCGAAAAGTAAACGGTCATGCCCAGCGGTACGATCATCCACAGCAGCAACAACGCCACCGAGGGACTGACCAGAAACCAGCCGGGATTGGCCAAACGGCTTTTACGCACCGGTTGGGGGATGTCCATGTGAGCTTTGGCAGTTGAAATATTCATGGCATTTAACCGATTAGGACAGACAAGTGAAGATCACCGGTAGGAGCGAGGCTTGCCCGCGAAGAGGCCGGTACATCCGATGCATTTTCAGCGGCTAGAACACCGCCTTCGCGGGCAAGCCTCGCTCCTACATAGAGTGCGTCAAACCTGTGGGAGCGTGGCTTGCCCGCGATGGAGGCAACTCGGTATCCAGACAAACCAGGACCGTTGCCCCCACCGCACCGTTAGCTACTTGGGATAACCGGCGCGCTTCATCTCGCGTTCTGTGGTTTGCTGAGCGGCCGTCAGTGCCTGGTCGACCGTTGTCTGGCCAATCAACGCCGCCGAGAACAACTTGCCGACCTGGGTGCCCACCGCCTGGAATTCAGGAATGGTCACCAATTGGATGCCGATGTAAGGCACCGGTTTGAGGGTCGGCTTGCTCGGGTCCGCCGCTTTAAGCGATTCCAGCGTAACCTTGGCAAACGGCGCTGCACTCATGTAAGCCTCGCTGTAGGTCGAGGCCCGAGTGCCGGGCGGCACGTTGGCAATGCCATCTTTTTCGGCAACCAGTGCGCCGTATTCCTTGGAAGTGGCCCAGGCACTGAAGGTCTTAGCCGCGTCCTTGGCCTTGGAACTGGTCGGGATCGCCAGTGCCCAGGAATAGAGCCAGGCCGAACCTTTGTCTGTGGTCTCATGCGGCGCATAAGTGAAGCCAACGTGCTCGCTGACCTTGCTTTGGGTCTTGTCGGTGACGAAGGAACCGGCAACGCTGGCATCCACCCAGATCGCGCACTTGCCGCTGTTGAACAGCGCCAGGTTTTCGTTGAAGCCGTTGCTGGAGGCACCCGGTGGGCCGGATTTCTTCATCGTCTCGACGTAGAAGTTCAGGGCGTTTTTCCACTCAGGGCCGGTGAATTCCGGCTTCCACTGCTCATCAAACCAGCGCGCCCCATAGGCGTTGGCGACGGTGGTGATCAGCGCCATGTTCTCGCCCCAGCCGGCCTTGCCACGCAGGCAGATGCCGTATAGCTCTTTGTCTTTATTAGTCAGTTTGCTGGCGAATTCGCCGATCTGGGTCCAGGTCGGATGCTCGGGCATGGTCAACCCGGCGTCCTTGAACAGGTCGGTGCGGTAATAGGTGATGGAGCTTTCCGCGTAAAACGGCAGGGCGTAGAGCGAGCCCTTGACCGAAAGGCCTTCACGCACTGAAGGGAATACATCGTCGAGGGCGTAAGTGGCCGGCAAATCCTTCATCGGCTCCAGCCAGCCCTTGGCACCCCAGAGTGCGGCTTCGTACATGCCAATGGTCAGCACGTCGAACTGCCCGCCCTGAGTGGCGATGTCGGTGGTCAGACGTTGGCGCAGGACGTTTTCTTCCAGCACCACCCAATTGAGTTTGATGTCCGGATGCTCGGCCTCGAAGGTTTTCGAGAGCTTTTGCATGCGGATCATGTCGCTGTTGTTGACGGTGGCGATGGTCAGGGTCTGAGCGCCGAGGCTGACGCTGCTGAGGGTCACGCAAGTGAGGGCAAGCAGAGCTTTTACAGAAGGTTGCATCGTGCACTCCTTTTCTGCACCCGGTGGGGACAGAAGGACAGTTATTGTTTTTGTGTCTTCCGAGAGCAGGAAGAATGTGCGCTGATTACAGCCTTCAATTGAGGATGTGACAAATCATCCATCGCACTTGAATTGATACTTTTTTGCACTGAATTCTGAAAGGCAAGAATTAACACCGGACATCCTGTAGCAGCTGCCGAAGGCTGCGTTCGACTGCGCAGCACTCGCTGGAGCAGAGCGTGCGGTGATCCTGGGGAGGCAAAGTGGCAGGTTTTGCGACTGCTGCGCAGTCGAACGCAGCCTTCGGCAGCTGCTACACGGATAGGTGTCAGTGCTGATTCTGCTCAGTCAACCGCTGCACCGCCAGCCGCCGGTAATGCGAAGGCGTCATGCCCTTGAGCTGCTGGAAACGTCGATTGAAGTTGGAAATATTGTTGAAACCCGATTCGAAACACACATCGGTCACCGGTTTGTCGCCATCGGCCAGCAACTCGCAGGATTTGCTGATGCGCAGGCGATTGACGAACTCGATGAAGCAGCGCCCGGTAGCTTGCTTGAACACCCGGCTGAAGTAAGTCGGCTTCATGCCCAAATGCTCGGCGACTTCCTCTAGCGGCAGGTCTCGAGCGTAATGCGCAAAGATGTAGTCCACCGCCCGGTTGGTGCGATCGATGTTGTGTTCGTCCGCCAGTTGCGGCGTGGTGGCACCCGACAGCAATTGATAATCATCAGAAGCCGCGAGCAGCTCAAGAAGAATAAAAAAGTGCCCAAGCCGGGTTGCACCTTTAGTGTCAGCGATGCGTTGCATCAACGTCGTGGCCTGGCGGATGGTGCGCTTGCAACGAAATTCGATGCCGTACTGCGCGCGCTCCAGCAGTGGCGCCAGGGTCTTGAGTTCCGCGAATACCTGATGACCGCTCTCGAACAACTCATCCGTGAAGTTGACCAGCATGTCGCGCTTGGGCACCACCTCGTCTTCGGCCACCTGGCTGATCCAGTTGTGAGGCAGATTCGGGCCGGTCAGGAACAGGGTTTCCGGATAGAAGTTGCCAATGTAATCGCCGATGAACACCTTGCCGGAACTGGCGACGATCAGGTGCAGCTCGTATTCCTTGTGGAAATGCCAGCGAACCAGAGGGCAGGGGAATCCATGCTGGCGATAGATGATCGACAACCCGTTGTGGTCGTCCATCAGTTCGTAGGAAGGATCGGTGACTCTGGCGGTTCGGGTCATGTCAGGGCGCTTTTTATTGTCATTGCACCCTGATCATGCCTCTTTCCAGGCCTGTAATGCCAGCGTGCAATGCTCCGGGCGTCAGGCCGGTGCCTGATCATGCAAGGCGTCGCCGTACACCGCTTTCATGCTGGTGGCCGTCCAGCAATAACGAACGATCTCTGACTCGTCGAAAAAGTCGGTATTGATGATGCTGCAACGCGTCACCCAATCCCCGGTGGGATTGAACCAGTCATTGATCTGGTTTTTGATGTATTGAGGTCCCCCCAGAAACGCATAGCTGGTGGCCGATAAGGACCATAGGAACGTTTCGTAAGGCGCGTCTTCGAGCGTGCTGGAAATATGGGTTTTCAGATCCTCGGCGTCGATGAACCTTTTGTCGATCCACTTGTGCGGGATGCGCGGCCAGAAGTAATCCTCATCCAGTTCCCGCCGCCCAGGCGCCGCCAACACAACCCGGCGGCGAGTACTGATCCGCTTGAGCTCGCCGATCGTTTTTCTGGCGTCGTCGGGGGGTATCACTCGCTGTCCGAGTCGATTCACCAGAAGATCATTGAGTTTCTGGTAGTCAAAGGATTTGGACCCGTCTGCGAGCTGATGGAAGTCCAGCACAATGAACTCATCCGGATTGCGATCAAGGAACGCCAATACGTCTGTAATCAGTTCATCAAGGACTCGATGGGACTGGTATCCGTTGTGATGAAAATAGAAAATCGACTGGTCAGCCCCCTCGGTGTAGCCCAGGCGGATGTCAAAGGCCCGTGCGCCGTTGGAGAGTTGCCAGGCAAACGAGCCGTTTTGACAGGTCGTCCAGTTGCCGATAACCACTTCATAATTAGGCGCTTGTTTATCCATGCCGGCGTTATGGGCGCCGGGCCAGACGACATCGGTCAGTTTTATAAGATCGATGTCCAGGACGTTACTCATCCACTTCTGTTTGTCTAACGTGCCTGCTGTGTTATGGGTCATGACAGTTCCTTGTCGTTGACGCGCCCCCTCCGTGGGGCGACGAAGTTCATGTGTCAGATTTGGCTGTACGCCACACCTGTGTTGATCGCCCTGCGTAGAAAGGCTTTCATGACCCAGCATAGAAGTACTCAACCGTATTGCCAGTCTCGGAAATACTTGCACAAAAATAGCCATTTAATGGCACGGCGACTAATAGGCTCGATTGGCGGCTTTATGCAAGTTTGCGGTTCGGCAATATGAAACAATTTGCGATTCTTCAATGAAGTCAACGTTGATGATGTTGCACTTTGCCGCCCAACCGCTGTTTTCCGGATCGAACCAGGCATCAAGCTCATCATGAATATCCACGGGGCCGCCCAGGGCGCTGTAACTGGTCGCGGACAGCGACCACGGTGCCCACGTGCCTGGCGGGTATGTCAGTACACTCGTAATGTGCTTCTTCAAGTCGGCGGCACTCGTGATACCGCTGCCAGACCATTTGTGTTCAATTTGCCCAAGGAACACGTTTCGATCAAGCTCCCAGTGCCCTGTCGCCGCGACCAGAATCCTTTGTTCAGAACTGATTTGCTTGAGTTGGCGCAGACTCAGAGAGCGGTTTTGAGGGGGGATTATCTGATGACCCATTAGATGAATCATCATGTTGTTGAAAAAAGTGAAATCAAACGCATCCCCTTGCAGTTCGTGGAAGTCCAGAACAATAAATTCATCGGGGTTCTCCTCAAGAAATTGCCTCACCTCGGTTAACAAGTTTCCCAAGGTGCGATTATTACCGTAGCCGTTGTGATGCATTCGGAATTTTCCGAGGCCTGGTGCCTTGGCGTCGAACATGAGTCGGATATCCAACGCGCGGGAGCCATGGCACAGCTGGGAATAAAACGATCGGTGCTGACAAGCCAGCCAATGAGCGCCTGGAATCAGTGGCCAGGACGCTTGCCAGTCGCTGCCTGCGTTATGGGTGCCCGGCAGGGTCAATTCACAGAGCGACAACGTGTCAATGGCCGGAGTGCCGGACATCCAGTTATTAGGTGTCAGGTTATTTTGAACAATGTTATTCATTTAATGCGTCCTTGCATTGATTTATAAGTTTAATAGGTTGTGCCGGATATGTGAATTAAACGTTAATCCGGCGCGTTGTTTATAAGGGTGGGTTATGGGGGTGGTCAATAATCGTGGCAATGCAAAGTGTGTATAAGCAGTTCGTGATATCTAAATGGTTCGGTTCTTTGCTTCAATCCACTGCGCCATGTATTGCGTACTTTTGTGGTGGTGATGGCGCAACATGCTGCCGGTAAAGTTATCGCTTCTAAGTTGTATGAGATGTTGTTGGCAGTACAATAACTTTTCGATCAGTGCCGGGCCATGCTCCGACTGCCGATAACGATCAGTCAGCAACCTCTGCCCCTTGGATTGGGCGTCGGCCCAGAGCGCGTCATCCTTGTAAAGCCGCACTGCGTCATCGGCGAACTCCCGTGCCGTCCGGGTCACGGCGCCAGGCCAGGGATGTTCGCCATGCATCGCTTCGGCACCGATAGGTGTTGTGACGGTGGGCGTGCCACACACCATGGCGTCGACGATCTTGCCTTTGATGCCGGCGCCGAATCTTAGCGGAGCCAGACACACACGCGCCGCCGACATCACTTGCAAGGCATCTTCCGCCCAGTTCATCACATGGAAACCCTGGGCCGGGTTATGCAGCGCAGTGGCCTTGGGCGGCGTGTAAGCGCCATAGATGTGCAATTGAGCGCCGGGTAGCTGTTCGCGGATCAACGGCCAGATGACTGTTTTCATCCACAGCACCGCATCCCAGTTCGGCGCATGTCGAAAGTTACCGATGCTGAGAAAGTGCGACCGATCTTCAAACACGGCCGGCGGCAAGCTCGGCGGTTCGACCATCAACGGGCACCAGTGCAGCAAGTTGCGCGGCATCTTGAACTGCTCGACCAGCAACTCGATTTCAACTTCAGAGATCATCAGGTTCAAATCGCAACGATACAGCGCGGCAATTTCCCGTTTGGCCAGATCGGTATTGGCCATCAATTCGAACTCTTCGCGCAATGCCGGCGCGAACAGGTCGCTGAAATCATTGTTGTCGTCACTGGCCCTCAAGCGATCTTTGAGACGCTGATGCCTGGCGTGCCGCAGGCTTTGCAAATCCGAAGTTTCAAGCACTCGCAACGCGTCAGGGCAGTGCTTCTCGACCCGCCAGCCAAACTGTTCCTCCATCATGAACTGATCGAACAGCACAATATCCGGAGCGAGCTCGCTGACGAATTCGTCGAAACTGCTGTTGTTCAACTCAATCGGCACTTCGCGAATGCCCAGTGCCGTCAGGTCAGCCCGATGTTCACCGGTGCCGGCCGGACTGCTGAATGTAATGTCCCAGCCTTGCTTCAAGAACGTATCCAGGATCTGCATCACATGCCCACTGGCGGCCGATGACCGGGGCTCGGGCCAGACGTAACCAATGACGAGGACTTTGGTTGCGCGGGGCTGATTCATGAACGGTATTTCCTTGACTCGGGCTGTGGGCAGGGTGATGCGAGAGGCGCGCAATTAAACCACAACAAGGTCGATTTTGGACTGAAACACCGCCGCCGCAGAGCAGACGGCGGCGGTCCTGTTGTTACACCGTATTGAGTTTCACCAATACATCCGCACCGATGTAGCTGTTGCGGCTTCGATCAAGCGCCGATTGCATGGTTTTTATATTTTCCAGGTAGACCGGTCGGTTGGTTGCCAACTGGCTCAACAATGACGTCGTAATGGCGAACGAGTCAGCATTTTTCAGTGCTGTGGTGCTTTTCAGGTAGACAGGCGGATATTTCCCAGGAATTGCAGGTGCATGACCGGAGGCGAGGTTCAGCAAAGGACCAACGTCAAGTTGTTGGTAACCTTTTTGAAACATGTCCGGGTCCAATGCGTAGTTGAAGTCTTTTGTATCAGGCGCGCCGTGAAACATCTCGTGAACTAAAGCGTCAGCCGTGGTGCCCGGATTAAAAAATTCCTTGCGGTAATTATCATTGAAATTGTGAGTGTTGATGATGATGAATTTCTTGTGCGTTCCCTCAGTAGTATTTGCAACTTTCCATTCGTTGTACAAGGTAGGGTTTAACGCTGCGAGCGCGTCGGCATTTTTTGAACCGTCAAAAATGACGTTACGGGGACTGATCTTCGTAAAATCTGCTTTGACCTCATTCAAGTAGCTGAGGTACTGATTCCGTGTTTGCGGCGAGGCGTCCCCTAAAAGCAGCTTGAGCACCAGGTTTGCTTCATCTTCTGAACGGGTGTCAGACAAAACACTGATCGCAGTGTCAACTTTTTTACGCGCCAGCGGCAGACCTTCCTTGATGATGCTTTTAGCGTAGCTTTCGGGCATTAATTTATGAAGCCCTGGAAGGTGGAAGTTTACCGTTGGCTTGAAGTTGCTCAGCTTTCTTCCCCAAGGCTCGCCAAGCCGGTTGAGCGCATACCAATCGTCATTCCTGCGCACCGCTGAAAGTAAGAAGGCGTCCGCAACAACATCAGTCTGGCGCCAGAAACCTTGCCCGAAATCCGTTCGTTGCGCAGCCTTTACAAGGTCGTAGGATTGAGCACTACCGGTCAGTATTCGTAGTTGATGGGCAGCATTTTCCAAAGAGTGAAGTCCGACCCTGCCAATACTCAATACACCTTTCTTCAGATATTTTCCGGTACCCACAAGCAATTCAGGTGTTCCATCCAGTGGGTTGAACGCCGAATTGAGAAAACCAAGACCGACCTTGGCCAGCGCTCTCGATTTTGCCGCGGTGGAGACGGCCTTGCCGGCGATGCTAACGGCCTTTGCGACCACACCCACCACCAACAAAACATTAATTGCGAGTTCAATCGTGCAGGACAGCGCGCTGCCTTTATTACGGTCCGGATCATCGGACGTAAAGTCCTCGTAGCAAGCCTTGAACGGCACGATGATGTTGATAAAGGTGTCGAAGTATTCCTCTTCTTTGGCGAGCTTTATTTCCAGTTTTGTTCGGCTCCGCGAGTCTTCCAGTAGCTCTTCGTATGTCCAGACAGGTCGAAGTTTCAAGATGAAGTTCACCAGCGAGTTAAATTGTCCGCTATAAAAACTCTTGTAATGGCCTTGCTGAATGTCGCTCGAGTTTCTTCCGAATACAGGGTATGTGCCCAGTTTATCTATTGCCCCATGACTGGACAGTACAGCGCCGTGAGGAACTCCATGGGTATAGCTTTCAATATCGGTTGGTAAAAAATGTACGTTGGCAGCTTTGCTCAAGCTATTAATATGACCGGTAAAATCGATCCGTGCGGGTTGCTGTAGCAGATTTTCCTTGTGTATAAGCGCTGCGAGTTCAGGATTTTCTCGACATAGGCCCTGTAACGTGAACAACTCATAACAGTACAGTCGGCCTTCATATTTCGCACACATCACTACACCGTAGCGCCCCGTCGCGGCATCCTTGTCTTTCTGTTTTTCCTGAGGAAACACTTCCGGGGGCTGGATGAAGGCAACCGATGGGCGAAGGGTAAAGAGAGTAACCTCACCGCACAGCAGACGCGTGCGGTCAATGGGCGCTAATGCAGACAAAACGAGGTTTAGTGTTGTGGCCATTGCTTGTTCCAATGGCGCATAGGCTTGGTCAAAGCGCTGCTTGAACACCCCCTCCGTAGAAACCAGGCTGGACAAAAGGCGCGGAAAACGCTGATAAATGCTGGTTCCTTTTTTCAAGTCCCAGTCACGTGTCCCAAGATGATTGGACATGTTGAGTTCGACCATAGACATGGCCAATGGCTCGAAATTGTTAAACTCATGGAATCCCCGTTGTTTCTGGTAGAGTATTTTTTCCTCCAGGAAGTCGCAGTCCGGAACTGCATGCTGGAGTATTTCCAACGATATCGCTTTTCGGGTGGGCAGCGGGGTGGTCAAGGATTTTGCGTTCTGCGTGTACAGATCTTCGAACTTTTGATAGGCCGCGATAGCAGAGTCAACGGCGGCCTGATAGTTACTGTTTACACGCTCAAGCGTCACAATATTGTTCAATAAGGCCCAATCAATGATGGGGTCGACCGATAACACGCTATGCAGGATTTCCAGGCTCTTGTTGACCGGCTCTATTTCCTCGAGTTGCATGACCTGCGAATAGGTCATGGAGAGCACAGACCCAATCGCGTTCGCTTCTGCCAAGGCGACTCCCCGGCAGAAGGTAATCCATTCAGGGGTTCCCAGGACTAACGAGTCGGGCACTTCTCTAACCAGGAATTCCGGAGCTTTTCCTGCCAACAGTAAATAAGCCGCTAATGTGGCGAGGTGCGCTGGGACGTGGTGTTTTTCCTCGAGATGCCGCTCAAATTCGAAGATGACGGCGGGTATCGATTTTTCGATGTTTTCGGGAGTGTAAAGGTTGTAACCAGCCAAATGATTGCGAGGTTCGTCTTCTCCCGCTGCGGGATAAAGATCCAGAATGATGGCGGTCATCAGGACCTGTTCCGCGTACAGGTCAGAGATTTCTTCTCCCGAATTGGAACCGTACCAGCCAAGTTCATCGATATAAGCTTTAGACCAGGACTGCAAAGAGGGGGGAGTGCCCAACTCGTGCAAGAGTTCACGGTAGTTCAATAGGGACACATGATTGGCTGTGTGCCAATTGGGCCCCCATACGATCTGCCATAGAACCGTCAGGAGTTTTTGTTTGCGTCCGGTAAATTGCCCGGTTAAAGCGATGATCTTGCTTCGTTCAGCAGGCGATAACACGACGGACTGATCGTCACTGGGTGAAATCATTTCCCAATAGTTACCGAGAGATGGGCTGGGGTTATATTTGAACTCTAGATGTTTGATCAGGTTTTTTATGCCCTTTACATCTTCAGGTAGTTTGTATTCGTGAAATGCCATCCACTGCTTGACACCGACAGAATTGTTCGCTGAAACAACTCCCCCAATCACTGCAGCGATTTCAGTGAGAGTCGCCAAATCATCCTTGAGTTCAGGATCAAGATTTATCGCAGTGATGACGCTGTCTGCCCGATCATGAGGCCATACGAAGATCTGACCTTCAGTGAATACATAGAAGGAGTCTGTTTCAACGCCATGTTCTTTAAGGATAAGTTTAAAGGCTGGCTTGTCCATCATTCGCTGTAACAGGACAGCACCAGGTTTATGCGCCTGCTCGAAAGATGAGTCCTGCTCCGCCGTGATAAATTCACCCTCCCACGATATGAGGTGATCGTCGTTCTGTTCAGCAATGCCGTTTTTAAGAAGCGTTAGAATTTTTTGTCGCTCTACTTTGTCGCTTTTAATGTTTTTGTCAGGGGTGTTGAAGATGCGATACGGTTTAGAGAAGCGCACATCGGAAGGGGTCGAAATGTCAGAGTCTTTCATTAATAAATCCATTTATAAGGCGTTGCTTTTAGGTGTGGCAATCCTCTTGTAGTTAGGGTGATTAAGCAATTTTGCTTGTGTGAGTGCTTGTTTCTTACTTGTAGAACGTTATGAGTTCGCTTGGCGGGTATTAAAACAACAAGCACCGCTCTCTTTAGAGTTCGGTGCCGTTTAAGACGTGTCTTTGTCTATTTATGCAAGCATGCCTTTAACCTTGTCCCGCAACTGATCAATGGAAAACGGCTTGCCAATCACCTGCATGCCTGCCGGCACATCGATGCTCTCGGCATAACCGCTGGCAAACAGGATCGGCAGTTCAGGGCGCAGCATCCGCGCTTGCGTCGCCAGTTCTCGGCCATCCATCACCGGCAAACCCACATCGGTCATCATCAAATCGATGTATTGATCTTCATCGTTGAGAAATTCCAGCGCCTTTTCGCTGCCATCGGCCTCAAGGACCTTGAACTCCAGTTCCTCCAGTACATCGACGATCAGCATGCGCACGATGGCATCGTCTTCTACTACCAGGATGATGGACGGGTCGGAGGACATAAGAGGGCTCTCAAGTTAAATTCAGGGTCACAGGTCGATCGGAATCGCCGGGCTCTAGCATGAGTAAGTGGCAGATCCCGACAAGTTCCCAACGTTGTGCAAAAAAGAATAGCTGTACAAGAGGCGGCAGGATAACCGCTCCTTTGACCAAGAGCAGCTAAATGCGAGGGCTTGCCCGAATACGCGTCAGAAAATTGGATCAATGTGCCCGTTTTGGGGCAAACTCCTTGGTTTTGAACAGTTCGACAAGGCCTTCCCATGACCCCTGCGTCTTCGGTTGATGAGCAACGATTCCGTAAACTCCTGAGCCGCAACATCAGTCTGCCGTTGGGTGTCGGTGTGCTCAGCGCGGTGTTCTTTGTCTCGCTGATCACTTACCTGCTGTCGGTGATCCAGTGGGTCGAACACACCGACCGGGTGATCAATAACGCCAATGAAGCGGTGAAGCTGACCGTTGATCTGGAAACCGGGATGCGCGGGTATCTGCTCAGCGGCGATGAGCATTTCCTCGACCCTTATGAGACGGCCAAGCCGAGAATCGCGGTCGCGCTCAATACCTTGCTCGAACTCACGGCCGACAACCCGGTTCAAACCGACCGCCTGCACCGGCTCCAGGCCTTGCAGGTGGAGTGGGCCAACTACGCGCAATCAATGATCGATCTGCAGCGCGCCAGCGGCGATTATCGCAGTGCCGTCAGGGCCGGGCGCGGCAAGCGGCTGACCGATGAGATCCGCAAGCAATTCGAAGACGTGATCGACATGGAGCAGCAGTTGCGCACCACGCGCAACGAGGACGTGCGCCGCACCACGATCTGGAGCATCACTCTTTACCTGTTGTTCATTCTCGGTATCAGCGGTTTGCTGGCCTACATCGGCCGTCGCGATTTGCTCAACCTGTCCCAAAGTTACAGCGCCAACCTCGCCGCGCAACAGGCCAGCGCCTGGCGCCTGGAACAGCAAGCGTGGCTGCGCAATGGCCAGACCGAACTGGCCGAGCAGGTATTGGGGCAACTGTCCCTCAACCTGTTGGGCCGCAACATTTTGCAGTTCTGCGCGCAATACCTGGGTTCTGCCGTCGCCGCCATTTACGTGCGCGAAGAACATGGCGGCCTGAAGCGAGTGGCGTCTTACGGTTTCTCCCGCGAGCAGGAAGAGCGCGACCAGCAGATTTACAGCGATGAAGGGATTGTCGGCCAAGTGGCGCAGCAGGCTCGCCTGATCCGTCTCGATAACGTGCCAAGCGACTACTTCAAAGTCAGCTCCGGCCTGGGCGAAGGCCTGCCGCATAGCGTGCTCGTGGTGCCTACCAGCGACGACGATCGAGTCAACGGTGTAATCGAACTGGGCTTCCTGCGCCCGTTGGACGACCGCGACGTTGAGTTGCTCGAGCTGATCGCCGGCAACATCGGCACGTCGATCGAGGCCGCTCGTTATCGCCAGCGTTTGCAGGAAGTACTGGCCGAAACCCAGCAGCTCAACGAGGAGCTGCAAGTTCAGCAAGAAGAACTCAAGACCGCCAACGAAGAGCTCGAAGAGCAGTCGCGGATTCTCAAGGAATCCCAGGCGCACCTGGAAACCCAGCAAGTCGAACTGGAGCAGACCAACGAGCAACTCGCCGATCAGGCGCAGATCCTGGCCGACCAGCGCGATGCGATGGACCTGAAGAACACCGAACTCAATCAAGCCCAGGCCCAGCTTGAAGAGCGCGCCGAAGAGTTGCAGCGATCGAGCAAGTACAAGTCCGAATTCCTCGCCAACATGTCCCACGAACTGCGCACGCCGTTGAACAGTTCGCTGATTCTGGCCAAGTTGCTGGCGGAAAACCCTCAGGAAAACCTCAGCGCCGAGCAGGTGAAGTTCGCCGAGTCGATCTATTCCGCCGGCAATGACTTGCTCAATTTGATCAATGACATTCTCGATATTTCCAAGGTCGAGGCCGGCAAGCTGGAAATGCGCCCCGAGAACACCAGCGTTGCGCGTCTGGTGGACGGACTGCGCGGGATGTTCGAGCCGATGGCCGCTGACAAGAAGTTGAAGTTTGAAGTCGACTCGCAGCCCGGCTCGCCGATGATGCTGTTCACCGACCGCCAGCGTCTGGAGCAAGTCATCAAGAATCTGCTGTCGAACGCGGTGAAATTTACTGAGAAAGGCACCGTCAGCCTGACGGTGGCGTCCCAGCCAAACGACGGCATCGCCTTTATTGTCCGCGACTCCGGGATCGGCATCGCCCCCGACCAGCAGGAAAGCATTTTTGAAGCCTTCCGACAGGCCGATGGCACCACCAATCGCCGTTATGGCGGCACGGGCCTGGGCTTGTCGATTTCCCGCGACCTGGCCGCGTTGCTGGGCGGCTCGATCAGCGTCACCAGCGAGCCGGGGCAGGGCAGTGTCTTCACTCTAGTGCTGCCGCAGCAATACGTTGAACCGAACGATGTGCCGGTCGCACCGAGACAGGCCACGCCCGTCGCCATGGCACCGAGAGCGGCAACGCCTGAGCGGGTGCCTTTGATTGCCGAAGTCGATATCCCTCGTTTCGACGATGACCGCACCAAGGCGCCGTTCACCACCCGTTGCATCCTGGTGGTGGAAGATGAGCCGAATTTTGCGCACATCCTCTACGATCTGGCTCACGAACTGGGCTACCAGTGCCTGGTCGCCCACGGCGCCGATGAAGGCTACGACCTGGCCAAAGAGTTCATTCCCGACGCCATTCTGCTGGACATGCGCCTGCCGGATCATTCCGGGCTGACGGTGTTGCAGCGCCTGAAAGAACATGCCGAAACCCGGCATATTCCGGTTCATATAATTTCGGTCGAAGACCGGGTCGAGGCCGCCATGCACATGGGCGCGATCGGTTATGCGGTCAAGCCGACCACTCGCGAAGAACTCAAGGACGTGTTTGCCCGCCTCGAAGCCAAGCTGACCCAGAAGGTCAAACGGGTGCTGTTGGTCGAAGACGATGATTTGCAACGCGACAGCATTGCTCGCCTGATCGGCGACGAAGACATCGAGATCACCGCCGTCGGCTTCGCCCAGGAAGCGCTCGACCTGCTGCGCACGACCATTTTCGATTGCATGATCATCGACCTGAAGCTACCGGACATGCTTGGCAACGACCTGCTCAAGCGGATGTCGACCGAGGATATTTGCTCGTTCCCGCCGGTCATCGTCTATACCGGACGCAACCTGACCCGGGACGAAGAGGCCGAACTGCGCAAGTACTCGCGCTCGATCATCATCAAGGGCGCTCGCTCGCCCGAGCGTTTGCTCGATGAGGTCACACTCTTTCTGCACAAAGTCGAATCCAGGTTGTCCCATGAACGCCAACGGATGCTCAAGACCGCGCGCAGCCGCGACAAGGTCTTCGAGGGCCGCAAAGTGCTGCTGGTGGATGACGATGTACGCAACATCTTTGCCCTGACCAGTGCACTGGAGCAAAAGGGTGCAGTCGTGGTCATTGGCCGGAACGGCCGTGAGGCGATTGAAAAACTGAATGAAGTCGAGGACATCGATCTGGTGTTGATGGACGTGATGATGCCGGAGATGGATGGTTTCGAAGCCACCATCGAGATCCGCAAGGACCCGCGCTGGCGCAAGCTGCCGATCATTGCGGTGACGGCCAAGGCCATGAAGGACGATCAGGAGCGCTGCCTGCAAGCCGGCTCCAACGATTACCTGGCCAAGCCCATCGACCTGGATCGCCTGTTTTCGCTGATTCGCGTGTGGTTACCGAAGATGGAACGCATTTAGTGGAACGCATTAGTTCAGTGGAGCGAAGCAGCGAAATCGAATTGCGGTTGTTGATCGAGGCGATCTATCTCAAGTACAGCTACGACTTTCGCGATTATTCCGGCGCTTCGATCAAGCGACGGGTCAATCATGCGTTGGCGCAATTCGAGTGCAACACCATTTCGGCCCTGCAAGAAAAGGTGCTGCACGATCCGACCGCGTTCATGCAGTTGCTGCAATTGCTGACGATTCCGGTCAGCGAGATGTTTCGCGATCCTTCGCATTTCCTGGCGATTCGCAAGGAAGTGGTGCCACTGCTCAAGACTTATCCGTCGATCAAGATCTGGATCGCCGGTTGCAGCACGGGCGAAGAAGTCTATTCGATGGCGATTCTGCTGCGTGAAGAAGGCTTGCTCGATCGTACGATCATTTACGCCACCGACATCAACCCGCGCTCGCTGGAGAAGGCCAAGCAGGGGATTTTCTCCATGGAGAATGTCCGCGCCTACACTCATAACTACCAGCAGGCAGGTGGCCAGCGTTCGTTCGCCGACTACTACACGGCGGCGTATGGCTACGCGATTTTCGACAAGACCTTGTGTGAGAACGTGACCTTCGCCGATCACAGTCTGGCGACGGATAGCGTCTTTTCAGAAACCCAATTGATTTCGTGTCGTAACGTTTTGATTTATTTCAATAAAAAGCTTCAGGATCGCGCGTTCGGTTTGTTCCATGAGTCTCTTTGCCATCGAGGATTCCTGGTGCTGGGCAGTAAGGAAACCCCGGATTTTTCGGCTTTCGGTAGCCAGTTTGTGCCCTTGGTCAAACAAGAACGGATTTACCGTAAATCATGAACAATGCAGCGGATTTGCCTTCGATAGAAGCTATCGTGATCGGCGCTTCGGCCGGTGGAGTGGAGGCATTGCTCAATATTCTCAGTCCGTTGCGCGAAGGTTTCTTGCTGCCGATCATCGTGGTTCTGCACTTGCCCGACGAGCGTCGCAGCCAACTGGCCGAAGTCTTTGCCCGCCGGGTTTCGATGCCTGTCGAGGAAGCCAGCGACAAAACCCTCGTGGAAGCCGGAACCTTGTATTTCGCCACGCCGGGTTATCACTTGTCGGTGGAACAGGACCGCAGTTTTTCGCTGAGCCTGGAGGATCGCGTGCATTACTCGCGGCCGGCTATCGATTACCTGTTCGAGTCGGCTGCCGATGCCTACGGTTCAAAGCTGGCAGCCGTACTGCTGACCGGTGCGAACCGTGATGGCGCCAGCGGGCTGGCCCAGGTCAAACATCGTGGTGGCCTGACCATCGTGCAGGACCCGGACGAAGCCCAGGTCGCGACCATGCCTCGGGCAGCGCTGGATTTGCATCACCCGGACCACATTCTCCCTATACGCGGCATCGGCCGTCTGCTTGTCGAGCTGGAACGAATAGCATGCTAAGTAACATCCAAGCCAAATTGCTGATTGTCGACGATCTGCCGGAGAACCTGCTGGCGCTCGAGGCACTGATCAAGCGTGAAGACCGCATGGTCTACAAAGCCTTGTCCGCCGACGAAGCCTTGTCGCTGCTGCTGCAACACGAATTCGCCATGGCGATTCTCGACGTGCAGATGCCGGGCATGAACGGCTTTGAACTGGCCGAGTTGATGCGCGGCACGGAAAAAACCAAGAACATCCCGATCGTATTTGTCAGTGCCGCCGGCCGCGAGCTGAACTACGCGTTCAAGGGCTACGAAAGCGGGGCCGTGGACTTCCTGCACAAGCCTCTGGATATTCACGCCGTCAAAAGCAAGGTCAACGTCTTCGTCGACCTGTATCGGCAAAGCAAGGCGATGAAGCAACAGGTCGAAGAACTGGAACAGGCTCGCCGCGAACAGGAAGCGCTGCTCAAGCAATTGCAGACTACCCAGAATGAGCTGGAACAAGCGGTGCGCATGCGTGATGACTTCATGTCCATCGTCGCCCACGAAGTCCGTACGCCGCTCAATGGCCTGATCCTCGAAACCCAGTTGCGCAAGATGCATCTGGCCCGGGACAACGCGTCGGCGTTCACCCTCGACAAGATGCACGCCATGGTCGACCGTGACGAGCGGCAGATCAAAAGCCTGATTCGTCTGATCGAAGACATGCTGGATGTGTCACGCATCCGCACCGGCAAGCTGTCGATCCGCACAACGAAATTTGACCTCGTGCAATTGGTCAGCAATTTGTTGCAAAACTTCGCGCCGCAGGTCGACGCCGCCGAGTGTTCCGTTATGTTTACGGCTGAACAGCCAGTGGTCGGCAACTGGGACGAATTTCGTATCGAGCAAGTGATTTCAAATTTGCTGACCAACGCCTTGCGTTATGGTGGAAAGAGTCGGATCGATGTGAGGGTCTACAGTCACGAGGGTCAGGCACGGGTCGAAGTGCAGGATCGCGGGATCGGTATCAGTGAAGAAAACCAGAAGCGTATTTTTCAACAGTTCGAACGGGTGTCAGCCAAGACCGTGGTCGCGGGGCTGGGACTGGGGCTGTTTATTTCCGAACAGATCGTCGCCGCCCATGGCGGCTCCATCGCCGTCGAGAGCAAGATCAACGAGGGCGCCTTATTTCGCGTTTGTCTGCCGCTGTAGGAAAACAGCCGGATAAACGCAACCTCTGATCGACCCCATGGTCGTATCAGCAGCTATTGACCGAACAAAGGCTTCCCATGAGTGAAGATGCACAAGATGTAGTACTCATTGTCGAGGATGACCCCTCGATTCTGATGGTATTGTCCGCTTACTTGTCGGGTGAGGGTTACCGGGTACTGCAGGCCGAAAACGGCGAGCAGGCCTTCGAAATACTGGCGAGCAAGCCGCACCTGGACATGATGATTACTGACTTTCGCCTGCCTGGCGGGATTTCCGGCGTGCAGATCGCCGAGCCCGCCGTGAAGCTGCGACCGGAACTCAAAGTGATTTTTATCAGCGGTTATCCGCAGGAAATCCGCGAGACCGACAGCCCGATCACGCGCAAGGCGCCGATCCTCGGCAAACCGTTCGATCTGGATGTGTTGCAAGAGCTGATGCAGGACATGCTGTCGTAAATGGTCCCGGAGCCCCCGTCATGGGGGCTTTCAGATTCGAATCATCTCCCGCACCTTGGCCGTCAACAGGTCGAAGGTGAACGGCTTGGTGATCATCTGCATGCCAGGGTCAAGGAATCCACCGCGCACCGCCGCGTGTTCGGCATAACCGGTGATGAACAATACTTTCAGATCAGGCCGGTACTGCCGACCGATTTCCGCCAATTGCCGGCCATTCATCCCAGGCAAGCCCACATCACTGATCAACAAGTCGATACGCTGGCCGGAGTCGAGAATCGGCACCGCGCTGTCGGCATCGCCTGCCTCGACGAAGGCATAGCCCAATTCACTCAATACCGCACTGACCAACACCCGTACCGCCGGATCATCCTCGACGATCAGCACGGTTTCACCGTCCTGAGCGTAAGGCGCGTGTGCGATATCGACCAGGGTGTCCTCGACCAGATCACCGTTGTAACGCGGCAAATACAGACTCACCATTGTGCCGTTGCCCACTTCACTCTCGATGGTCACGTGGCCGTGGGACTGCTTGCTGAAACCGTAAATCATCGACAAGCCCAAACCGGTGCCCTGGCCGATCGGCTTGGTGGTGAAGAACGGATCAAAGGCCCGGCTGATAGTGCTTTCCGGCATGCCGCAGCCGGTGTCGGTCACGCGCAGCACGACGTAATCCCCCGGTTGCAGGTTGCTGTGGACTTGCGTGAAGCCCTTGTCCAGGTGTTGGTTCGAGGTGTTGACCACCAGTTTTCCGCCTTCAGGCATGGCATCGCGGGCGTTCAGTACCAGGTTGAGGAGGGCGCTTTCGAGCTGGTTGGGGTCGGCCTCGGCCACCCACAGGTCCTCGCTCAACTGCATGTCCAGCTGAATGCTTTCGTTGATGCTGCGCTGCAAAAGTTCGCCCATGGACACTACCAGGGTGTTCATTTTCACGGGTTTGGAATCCAGCGACTGGCGTCGGGAAAACGCCAGCAGACGATGGGTCAGACCTGCCGCGCGATTGGCCGACGTCACCCCCAGGTCGATCAGGCCGTCCAGGTCATCGGTGCGACCTCGGGCCAGGCGTCGACGCAGCAACTCGAGGCTGCCGATGATGCCGGTCAACATGTTGTTGAAGTCGTGGGCAATACCACCGGTGAGTTGGCCGACTGCCTCCATTTTCTGCGACTGTCTGAGGGCTTCTTCGTTATGGCGCAGTTGGGCGGTACGCTCCTCGACCTGTTGTTCGAGGGTTTCCAGTGTGTTTTGCAAACGCAATTCGCTTTGGCTCAGGTCAATCAACCGGTCCCTGGCTTCATACTGCCGTCGTCGCCCGCGCAATGCGGTCGTGACCAGACTGATCAACGTCACCGGATGAAACGGACGCTCGAGGAAGGTCACGTTGCCCAATTGTGGGCCGAGGCGTGACGCGGGGTTCTGCTCAGGGCCGCCGTGGTGGGTCAGCAGTACGATCGGCAGGTCTGACCAGGCCGGTTGTTCCTCGATCAAGCCCAGCAGCGGGTCGAGATCACAACCCAGCAAGGCCTCCGAAGAAATCACCAGCAGGCCGGCACCTAGCGCCAGCTCGCTGCACAGCGTGACCAGGTCCCGGGTAACAACGCCTTCGAATCCCGCCTCGTTAAGCATCATCAGCGCAATCTGGCTGTCACGTCCCAGCGGCGCGAGAATGATCGCGCGCTCGGACATCGCCTCGATAACACTCACCGGCCATCATCCTTGAGGAGTGGCTGGCTGGCGCCCAGATAAGTCGGCACGCCGCGCAACACACCCTGGAACGCATCCAACGGTTCACCAATGGTCATGCCTTTGCTGCCGATGCGGTATTCGCGAATGGTCGATTCGTGGCTGCCGGTGCGTTTCTTGATAATGGAAACGGCCCGGCGAACCTTGCCCAGGGCTTCGAAGTAACGCAACAGAATCACCGTGTCAGCCAGATAAGTAATGTCGACCGGGGCCTGCATGTCGCCGACCAGCCCGTGTTGAGCAACCGTCATGAACGTCGCGGCGCCTCGGCGATTGAGGTACAGCAGCAACTCGTGCATGTGCAGCACCAGCGCGTTTTCCTCGGGCATTGCGGCCTGGTAGCCGTTGATGCTGTCGATCACCACTGTTTTGATGTTGCGCTCATCGACGCAACGGCGAACCCGGTGCGAGAACTCGCCCGGAGACAGTTCGGCGGCGTCGACTTGCTCGATCAGCAGGTTGCCGGTGTCTTGCAGCGCCTGCAGGTCGATGCCCATGTTTTTCATGCGCTCGAACAGCAGCCCCAGCTCTTCATCGAAGATAAACAGCGCCGCTTTCTCACCCCGGCCGACGGCTGCGGCGGCGAAGATCATCGATATCAGCGATTTGCCGGTGCCGGCCGGGCCGAGAATCAGCGTGCTGGAACCGGTCTCGATACCGCCGCCGAGCAGGGCGTCCATTTCCTTGATGCCGCTGGTCAATTGCTGGCGCACATAACCGCCGCGGTGTTCCGCCGCGACCAGACGAGGGAACACGTGAACGCCGTCGCCCATAATCGTAAAGTCATGAAAACCGCCACGGTATTTTTGACCGCGGTACTTCACGACGCGGATCCGCCGGCGTTCGGCGCCGTAGTTGGGCGTCAGTTCTTCCAGGCGAACCACCCCGTGCGCCACACTGTGCACGGTTTTATCGAGGGATTCGGTGGTCAGGTCATCGAGCAACAGCACGGTCGCGTCGTAGCGCACGAAGTAGTGCTTGATCGCCAGAATCTGCCGGCGATAACGCAGGGAGCTCTGGGCCAGCAAGCGGATTTCGGAAAGGCTGTCGAGGACCACTCGGGTCGGCTTGACCCGTTCGACCACTTCGAAAATCTGTTTGGTCGCTTCGCCCAGCTCAAGGTCCGAGGAATACAGGAGACTCTGCTGATGCTCGGCATTGAGCAGGTTTTCTGGCGGCGTCAGTTCGAAGATGTGGATGTTTTCATCCAGCTCCCAACCGTGGGACAACGCCCCTTGGCGCAGTTCGCGCTCGGTTTCTGAAAGCGTGATGTACAACGAGCGCTCGCCGGCGCGGGCGCCAGCCAACAGAAAATGCAAAGCGACGGTGGTTTTACCGGTGCCGGGTTCACCCTCCAGCAAAAACACATGGCCGCGGGACAATCCACCGGCCAGGATGTCATCCAGACCTTCGATGCCGGTGGCGGCTTTTGCACTGAACAACTCGTTAGACGTAGACAAAAAAAACCCTCTCATGACTAGGGAAGCGAGGCAGCAGGCCTGAAGTGCCTGAATGGACTGCCTGATCACTTGACCTTTTGCCGTGGCGACGGTTCAACCTTTTTGTTGGCCTGCCAGAGGGTGACGTTACAAGCCTTGCTGCAACGCCGGATCATCGGGATTGAGCTGCTCCAGCTGCGCCAGAAGGATCTGCACGTTCTGTAATTGGCCGCTTTCTTTCCAGTAATTGATCAGCAGCACCCGCGCCTTGCGATCGGCCGGGTGGCGCTGGACGATTTCCTGCAGCTGTTTTTGCGCCGCTTCCAGCTCTTGTTCACCATGCAATGTAGTCGCCAGGTCGTAGCGGTAGTCCTTGTTGTTCGGCTCGATCTCGACTGCTTTGGACAGACCAAGCAAGGCGAACTCACTTTGCCCGTGATGCAGCAACCAAAGCCCCAGGGCATGTTGCAGGTAAGCCGAGTCGGGTTGAGCCTTCAACTGTTTCGCCAGCAATTTCCGGGCTGCGTCGCTTTGGCCTTGTTTGTCCAGGACTTCAATCTGCATCACCAGCGCCGGCAGATTGCCTGGGTCCAGTTGCAGCGTGCGCTCCAGGGCCTGCTGCGCTTCTTTCAGTTCGGCATTGTGCAGGTGCAGACGAGCCAGTTGATATTGGTTGCCGGCGCTTTCCGGCTGGCTCTTCAGGACCTGCTCCCACGCATCGATGGATTGCTCCAACGGCCCGAAATACAGGCCCAGGTCATCCGGCGACAAGCCCAACAGTGCGTTGATCGCGGCAGCGCGGACGCTTTGTTCGCCGTCATCGAGCAATGGCCCGATCAGCAGACTGCGCTGCCCATTGGGCACCAGGCCGCTGATACTTTTGATCGCCGCAATGCGCACGTCGGCCGACTGGTTTTGCAAGTCTGCATCCGCCAGTTTCAGGGCTTGGGGGCTCGGGTAATTCGGCAGTTCGGCATGCAGCCAGACACGGCGCTTGGGCGACAGGTCAGGGCGGCCCAGTTGCTGGTAGAGCACGCGTGCGGCGCCCGGTTGCCCGGCGCGTGCCTGGGTCAACGCTTCGCTGTAACCGCGCTTGATGGCTTCCGGCACCACGGGTGTCGTGCTGCGCAGGAAAAACCAGGCAAGAGCGATGGCGAACAGGACGCAGAGGCTGATGAGCAAGTAGCGGCGGGACTGGGGCATGCAGGAATCCGGGGGCTGGCGGCTTTTGCAAAGCTGTCAGCTTCGGTCAGGTGGGCGTGTGAGTCAAACCCTGACTCAGTTCAATGTCGGCGATTTTGCCTACGGGTCGCTGAGCGAAGAACGCCGGCGGCGCACCCTCAAGCAGCGTTTTGGGATCTCCAGTGGAAAACCAAAGACCTCAAAACCAACCCTATTCCTCTCCCTGTGGAAGCGAGCCTGATCGCGATAGCGGTGGGTCAGTCACTATCATCGTTGAATGTGCATCCGTCATCGCGAGCAGGCTCGCACACAGGAATTTGTATCGCATTATCGAGCAAAAAAAGCCCCGCGACCGAATGAGGCGCAGGGCTAAAAAATTGGTTGGTTGCGGCCAACCAAAGGAGCTCTTTAAAAAGTTACTTGCTGGCGACCGTCTCTGGTTGCCAGCCACCGCCAAGGGCTTTGTAAATCGCGACAATGCCGCGATACAGATCGGTTTCCGCCGAGGCCTGGGTATCTTCGGCCGCCAGACGCTCACGTTGTGCATCCAGCAGGACGAGGAAGTCGACGGTGCCTTCGCGGTAGCGGATCTCGGCCAGGTCCGCGGCTGAACGGCTCGCTTCGCTTTGACGAATCAGCGAGATCAGCCGTTGCTGACGTTTGCCGTAGTCGCTGAATGCGTTTTCCGACTCTTCGAGCGCCAGCAGCACTTGCTGCTCGTAGGTCGCCAACGCGCCTTCGGCATCGGCATCGGCCCCGCGCAAACGGGCCCGCACGCTGCCCAGGTCGAACGCAGCCCAAGTAATGCTCGGGCCAAGCGCCCAGGCATTGGCAGCCGCGGAACCGATCTGCGAGCCACGGCCGGCAGTAAAGCCAAGGAAGCCGCTGAGGCTGACCCGAGGGAACAGATCAGCCTTGGCTACGCCGATACGGGCAGTGGCGGAGGCCAGTTTGCGCTCGGCGCTGAGAATGTCCGGACGACGTTGCAGCAACTCACCCGGGTCACCGATCGGCAACGCTTTGGCAATCGCCGGCAAGTCTTTTGGACTCAAGTCGACGGCCAGCTTGTCCGGACGCTCGCCCAGCAGGGTGGCAATACGGTTTTTCTGCCGAACCTGTTCGGCCTGCAACTGCGGCACGCTGGCTTCGACCGAGGCGAGGCGTGCATCGGCACGCTCCACGTCCAGTTGATCGCCGACGCCGGCATCACGCAGGCTTTCGGTGATCTTGCGCGACTCCTGCTGGTTGTTCAGGTTGGCCAGGGCAATCTTTTCCCGCAGTTGTGCACCGCGCAGTTGACCGTAGGCGTCCACCAGTTCGGCAATCATGGTGACTTGCAGTTGGTACAGATCGGCTTCGGCCGCTTGTTGCTCGGCGTCGCTGGATTCCAGGTTGCGCTGGATACGACCAAACAAGTCGAGTTCCCAGGCCATGTCCAGGCCCAGGTCGTAGCGTTCGCTATTGACCCGTTTGGTGGTCTGGCCTGGAATCTGACCTTTACCCAATTCACTGCTGGCACGGCTGGTAATAGTGGGCATGGCGTCATTGCTGACGTCATCGCGAATCGCCCGGGCCGCTTTCCAGCGGGCGAAGGCCACGCGCAGATCACGGTTGCCTTGCAGCGATTGAGTCACCAACTGGTTGAGGGTCGGGTCTTCGAACTGCTGCCACCAGATGCCTTCGAAACGCGTGCGGTCGAAGTTTTTCTGACCGGCAGCGCCATCGGTGGCGGTGGTGATGTTGGCCGGCTCAGTGACTGGAGTCTTGTAGTCCGGGCCGACGGCACAGGCACTCAGGGCCAGTACCAGAAGGCTCGGCAGGAAGGCTTTCAGGCTCATTGTTGCGCCTCCAGTTTCAGGGCCTTGGCCGCTTTGCGCTTTTCACCGCGCTCCACAAAGTTACGAATCAATACGTAGAACACAGGTGTCAGCAACAGACCAAAGAAGGTTACCCCGAGCATCCCGGAGAACACCGCCACACCCATGGCGTGACGCATTTCGGCACCGGCACCGCTGGAGAAGACCAGAGGCACAACACCCATGATGAACGCGAAGGAGGTCATCAGGATCGGACGCAGACGCAGACGGCACGCTTCGAGCACCGCAGCCAGCGGGCTCATGCCGTCGTCCTGCTGTTTGTCCTTGGCGAATTCGACGATCAGGATCGCGTTCTTACACGCAAGTCCCACCAGCACGATCAAGCCGATCTGGGTGAAGATGTTGTTGTCGCCTCCCGAAGCAATCACACCGGTGATAGCCGACAGCAAGGTCATCGGTACGATCAGGATCACCGCCAGTGGCAGGCTCCAGCTTTCGTATTGAGCCGCGAGTACCAGGAACGCCAGCAGTACGCAGAGCGGGAACACGAACAGTGCGGTGTTACCGGACAGAATCTGCTGGTAGGTCAGGTCGGTCCACTCGTAGGTCATGCCGTTCGGAAGTTCTTCCTTGAGCAGTTTCTCGATGGCTTTTTCGGCCTGGCCGGAGCTGTAGCCGGGTGCTGCCGCACCGTTGATTTCAGCGGTGATGAAGCCGTTGTAGTGCATCACGCGGTCCGGCCCCGAGGTGTCGCTGACCTTGATGAAGGTCGCCAGCGGGATCATCTCGCCTTTGTTGTTGCGCACTTTCAGTTGACCGATCTGGTCCGGTTCGAGACGGAACTGCTGTTCAGCCTGGACGTTGACCTGGTAGGTGCGGCCGAAGCGGTTGAAGTCGTTGGCATACAGCGAGCCCAGGTAGATCTGCAGGGTGTCGAAGATGTCGCTGACAGCCACGCCGTGGGTCTTGGCTTTTTCCCGGTCGATGGCGGCATCGACCTGCGGCACGTTCACGGTGTAGCTGGTGAACAGGGCGGCCAGTTCCGGCACGTTGTGGCTCTTGGTGATGATGTTCATGGTTTCTTTGTACAGCTCGTCGTAGCCCAGGTTGCCCCGGTCTTCGATCTGCAGGCGGAAACCACCGATGGTGCCGAGGCCTTGTACCGGCGGCGGCGGAAAAATCGCCATGTAGGCTTCCTGAATCCCGGCGAACTGGCCGTTCAACGCACCGGCAATCGCACCGGCCGACATACTCGGGTCTTTGCGCTCGTCGAACGGTTTCAGGGTCACGAACACGATGCCGGCGTTAGGGCTGTTGGTGAAACCGTTGATCGACAGGCCCGGGAAGGCCACCGCACTTTCCACACCCGGCTGTTTCAGGGCCAGGTCGGACATGCGTTTGATCACGTCTTCGGTACGGTCCAGGCTCGAGGCGTCCGGCAGTTGCGCGAAGGCCACCAGGTATTGCTTGTCCTGGCCGGGTACGAAACCGGTCGGGGTGCTGGAGAAACCGAAGAAGGTCAACACCATCAGGCCTGCGTACAACAGCAGGGCAATACCGCTGCTGCGGATAACCCGGCCGACGGTGCCGACATAACTGTGACTGGCCTTGTCAAAGAAACGGTTGAATGGACGGAACAGCCAGCCACCGAAGATCTTGTCGAGGCCCCTGGAGAAACGGTCTTTCGGTGCGTCATGGCTTTTGAGCAACACCGCCGCCAATGCAGGCGACAGGGTCAGCGAGTTGAACGCCGAGATCACGGTCGAGATCGCAATGGTCAGGGCGAACTGTTTGTAGAACTGCCCGGTCAAGCCGGAGATGAACGCCGCCGGGATAAACACGGCACACAGCACCAGCGCGGTCGCGATAATCGGGCCGGTCACTTCTCGCATGGCCCGTTTGGTCGCTTCGACCGGTGTCAGTCCCAGTCCGATGTTTCGCTCGACGTTCTCCACCACCACGATGGCGTCGTCCACCACGATACCGATGGCCAATACCAGGCCGAACAGTGACAGGGCGTTCAGCGAGAAGCCGAACAGATGCATCACCGCAAACGTACCGATCAGCGAAACCGGCACCGCTACCAACGGAATGATCGAGGCGCGCCAGGTTTGCAAGAACAGGATCACCACCAGAACAACGAGGATCAGTGCTTCGAAGAGGGTGTGGACCACCGCCTCAATGGAGCCGCGCACGAAGATCGTCGGGTCATAGACGATGCTGAAGTCCATGCCTTCCGGGAAGTTCTTCTTCAGCTCGGCCATTTTCTCCCGAACGTCGTTGGAGATCTGGATCGCGTTGGAGCCAGGACGCTGGAAGATCGGGATCGCCACCGCCGGTTGATTGTTCAGCAAGGAGCGCAGCGCGTACTGGCTGGAGCCGAGTTCGACGCGGGCAATGTCTTTGAGGCGAGTGATTTCACCATTCTCGCCGGAGCGAATGATGATGTTCTCGAACTCTTCTTCAGAAACCAGACGGCCCTGAGTGTTGACCGACAGCTGGAACGCCGTGGCATTCGGCGCAGGGGGCGCACCCAGTGCACCGGCAGCGACCTGACGGTTCTGTTCACGAATCGCGGTCACCACATCGGTGGCGGTCAGGTTGCGCGAAGCGGTCTTGTTCGGATCGAGCCAGACCCGCAGCGAGTAGTCGCCCATACCGAACAGCTGCACGTCACCGACACCGCCCAGACGCGCCAGCTCATCCTTGATGTTAAGCAAGGCGTAGTTGGACAGGTAAAGCATGTCGTAGCGTTTGTCCGGCGAGGTCAAGTGCACAACCATGGTCAGGTCGGGCGAAGCCTTGTCGACGGTGATACCGATGCGCGTCACTTCTTCTGGAAGTTTCGGCTCGGTCCGGGTCACACGGTTCTGCACCTGTACCTGTGCGTTGTCCAGGTCGGTGCCCAGGGCAAAGGTGATGGTCAGGGTGATCTTGCCGTCAGCGGTGGACTGCGAGGACATGTACAGCATGTTCTCGACGCCGGTAATGGCTTGCTCCAATGGAGCGGCCACGGTTTCACCGATGACTTTTGGGTTGGCACCCGGGAAGTTCGCGCGGACCACAACGGTCGGTGGCACCACTTCCGGGTACTCGCTGATCGGCAACTGGAACAGCGAGATGGCACCGGCGATCAGGATCAGCAGCGACAGTACCGCGGCGAAGATCGGCCGTGAAATGAAGAATTGGGAAAAATTCATCGGAGTTGTCGTCCCTTAACCGCGTGGAGTCGCAGCAGCCAGTTTCACAACCGAACCCGGCGCGACCTTGGCAGGTGCGACTTGGGGCTGGTTGCTGGCTTCCAGCGCTTGTCGTTGTTGTGCGAGTGCCGCGAGGGTTTGTTCGCTGGCCATCGGGATCACTTCAGGGGTGACCGGCGAGCCAGGGCGAACCCGTTGCAGACCCTTGACGATGACAGTGTCATCCTTGTTCAGGCCGCTGCGCACGATGCGCAAGCCTTCGATTTTCGGACCCAGCTCGACGGCGCGATAGGCCGTCTTGTTGTCGGCATCCATCACCAGCACGAATTTCTTGCCCAGATCGGTACCGACGGCTTCGTCGTTGATCAGCACCGCGGAGTAGGTGCCGCTGCCGACCAGTTTCAAACGGGCATACAAGCCAGGGGTGTACTGTCCGTCGGCGTTATCAAAGACCGCGCGACCGCGGATGGTGCCGGTTTTCGGGTTGACCTGGTTGTCGACGAAGTTCATCACGCCTTGGTGCGGGTTGCCGTCTTCGTTGGACAGACCGAGGTAAACCGGGGTGGTTGCACCGCGTTTGCCCTGGCGAGCGAGCTGGGTGTATTTGAGGAACACACGTTCGTCGGCGTCGAAGTAGGCGTAGACCTTGTCGGTGGAAACGACGCTGGTCAGCGCGGTGGTGTCGGCGGTCACCAGGTTGCCGGCGGTGATTTCCGCACGGCTGACACGACCACTGATCGGCGCGGTGACACGGGTGAAGCTCAGGTTCAGTTTGGCCAGGTCCAGTTGCGCCTGGAGGGCGCCGACGGCCGCACGGGCTTCCTGGGAAGCGCTGGTGCGCGAGTCAGCAAGTTCAGCAGAGATTGCGTTGCTGGTGCGCAAGCGTTCGCCACGCTGGGCTTCATTTTCGCTGCGGGTGGCATTGGCGCGACCTTGGGCAACCAATGCTTCGAGGCGGCGGACCTCAGCCTGGAAGGGGCGTGGATCAATCTGGAACAGCAGGTCGCCTTTCTTGACCAGTGCGCCTTCGGTGAAGGCCACTTCATCAATCTGGCCGGAGACCCGTGGACGAATTTCTACGGTTTCTGGCGCTTCAAGGCGCCCGGTGAATTCGTCCCACTCGTTGACCGGTTGTTCCAGGACCTTGGCGACGCTGACTTTGGCCGCGGGCATGGTAGCGGCAGACTCCGGAGCCTTGCCGCAGGCGCTCATCACCAGTACGGCCAACATGGCCAATGGGAAGCGCAAATGTTTGAGTGACTGTTCCATGGATGCATCCGCCAATGTATTGAGATGGGCGGATCATGAGCGGCGGGGGTGGTATCGCACGAATCGAATGAAGCGAAGGTAACTATCATTCGGAATGATATAAGTCTGAGGCTAGCCCTCTAGCATGCGCCTTACATAAGACCACGATCAATTGGCTTGATGACAATTCTGTGTTGCTGGTAATGCAAAGGATTGGCTTGAGACCGAGTCGCGGCCTTCGCGGGCAAGCCCGCTCCCACAGGGATTTAAAAACGCCACAAATCACTGTGGGAGCGGGCTTGCCCGCGAAGAGGCCATCAGCCCCAACAAAAGATCAGGATCACGCCAGGCTATCCGGATCCCCAAAGAACATCTGAATCCGCGACCGCAACCAACGCTCACCCGGATCATTGTCCTGCGACCCACGCCACGCCATGTGCAATTCAAAGCTGCGCACCGGCAACGGCGGATCTTCAGCCCGCACACCGCCAGCCGCCGTCAACGCGTCTGCGGTGTAGTCTGGCACCGTCGCGACGATATCGGTCCCGCTGATGAGCGTGCTGAGCCCGTTGAACTGCGGCACCGCGAGCACTACATGGCGTTTGCGCCCAAGCTTTTCCAGTTCTTCATCTATAAAGCCGCTCAAGTCACCGGCAAACGACACCAGCGCATGGGGGCGAGCGCAGAAGTCATCCAGGCTCAATGGCCCCGGTACGGAATCGGCGCGCAACAGCTTCGGCATGCTGCGGCGCAGCACTTTGCGCTTGGCGTTGGCCGGCAGGTCGGCGGTGTAGCTGACGCCGATGGAAATCTCCCCCGAGGCCAACAGGCTCGGCATCAGGATGTAGTTGGCCCGCCGCACCACCAATACGATCCCCGGCGATTCCGCGCGCAAACGCTTGAGCAGCATCGGCAACAGCGCGAACTCGACATCGTCCGACAGGCCAATGCGGAACACCGCCGTACTGGTCGCCGGGTCGAATTCCGCCGCACGGCTGACAGCGGTGGAAATCGAATCCAGGGCAGGAGAGAGCAGGGCGAAGATTTCCACCGCACGGGCGGAAGGCTCCATGCTACGCCCGGTACGCACGAACAACGGATCATCGAACAGCCCGCGCAGGCGCGAGAGTGCCGCACTGATGGCCGGCTGACCGAGGAACAATTTCTCCGCAGCACGGGTCACACTGCGTTCGTGCATCAATGTTTCAAAAACGATCAACAGGTTCAGGTCGACACGACGCAGGTCATTACGATTCATCTGGAGTCCTGGCAGAGTCATCAAGCTTGACGAGAGCGGCCATATGAGAACAATGGCCGGCATGAATATTACGGGGAAAGGCTGCTACTCTGCACCGAATAATTCAGTTTCCCTGGAACGGCTACTCTGGATCTTTACGATAACCGTTGATCCTGTGGATGCTGCGGAATCAATGACAGGCATGTCGACTATTAATAGCCACTGATAGTCTTGGGTAGAAAGCCCAGATAGAGTTCAGGGCATTAGAGGTTTCTTTGACGAGGTTTGCGATGTCCCGCACGATCCGTTTTCACAAGTTTGGTCCAGCCGAGGTGCTCAAATGCGAAGAGCATGCGGCCGCTCTCCCTGCTCCGGGCGAAGTGCAGGTGCGCGTCGAGGCGATTGGCATCAGCTGGTACGACATTCTCTGGCGCCAGAACCTGGCCTCATCCCACGCTCGCCTGCCTTCAGGCCTTGGCCATGAAATGTCCGGCGTCGTCACGGCGGTCGGCGAGGGCGTCGATGACCTGGCGGTCGGTGACAAGGTCGCCAGCTTCCCGGCTGAAAGCCCCAATGACTATCCAGTCTACGGCGAGCAGATTGTTCTGCCTCGCTCGGCACTGACCCGCTACCCTGATGTGCTCAGCCCGATCGAAGCCAGCGTGCACTACACGCCGCTGTTGATCGCTTACTTCGCGTATGTCGATCTGGCGCGGGTCAAGCCCGGGCAATTTGCCTTGGTGACTGACGCCAGTCACTGTGCCGGCCCCTCCTTTGTACAGCTGGGCAAGGCATTGGGTGTGCGGGTGATTGCCGCCACCAAGACCGCTGAAGAACGTGAATACCTGCTGTCGCTGGGTGCCGAAAAAGTAATCGTCACCGAGGAAGAAGATCTGCTCATGCGGATCAACAAGATTACCGACAACCGAGGTGTCGATGTGGTTTTCGATGGCCTCGGTGGCCCGCAGATGTCACTGCTCGGCGATGTACTCGCGCCTCGTGGCAGCCTGGTGCTGTACGGCCTGCAAGGCGGTAACCAGACACCGTTCCCGGCCTGCGCAGCGTTCCAGAAGAATATTCAGTTCTTCGTTCACTGCATCGGCAACTTCACCGGCAAGCCGGAACTGGGCATCATCCAGGACCAGGTCGCACTGCAACGTGCCTTGCGCGACATCAACCAGCTGACCGCTGACCGCGTGCTGCTGCCACTCAAGACTCGGGTCTTCCCGTTTTCCGAGTTTGTCGAGGCGCATCGCTACATGGACGAATGCCCGTGTCGCGAACGGGTCGCCCTCCAGGTCGAACCGGCGTAACGCCACTGAAAAAAGTCCGTGCTTGCACGGACTTTTGCATTCTCCCTCCGAAATTCCGAGACGTCCCGTCAATCTGCGACGGGTCAGTTCAGCAACTGAACTGGTTTTTGCTCTCAATCTGTATCTTCTAATCACCCTGTAAGCCCCGATAATTGAATGATTACTTTCATCTCAAGGAATGAGCTATGGCTGGGTATTGGATAGATACTTTTCTTCGCGCTCCGGCAATACAAACTCAACAAATAGCGTGTTATCGATCAATTGCCGAAAAATTAATGGCGACTTCTTTCTTTATTTCTCGTGCTACATGTCTGTGGGACGCTGTCGGATATTTCCTAGGATCCCTCATGCGGTCGCAGGACGCCTGTCCTGCGGGGCTTTCCTGCAATCGTGAGCGGGAGGGATCACAAGTAAGCTCGATTCATTTCAAATAATTACTAAAAACTAAGTGTTAGCATTTGATATCAAGCACAACACTTTAATCATGTCAGGCAGCCGTTTGCGCAATGCATACAGTTGTTTGCGTGACATCGAACCTATGCGTAACAGGTAAACAATGATGACCCATACCCATGAACAGGCAATGAACTATGTTTATCAGCAAGTATTGCAGCGATTGCTGAGTTTTTTCTCACGCGCCGAGCGCACGGCATTGCAGTTGATGATTCAGCGTCTGGTGGTCGCCGCAGGAGGCATGGACCGTATCGGCGAATACAAGGTGTTGGCGATCCAGTCCGGGACCCGCGACAGTTGCTACACGCTTGCATTGCTGCGCGCCGCACAATTGAGCATCGCCGGCCGGGCACCTGCGACGTTCCAGCTGCGAGTCGCGACCTTGCGCACGAACGGCGCAAGCCCGACGGCCCTTGAAAACATCCATCGCAGTTGCAGTGCGTTGTTTCTCTACGACGATCCTCGGGTGGAGATAGTGATGGTCGATAACCGCGAAGTCCTGCCATTCAGCCATTTGGCGCCGGTTTCCGAAGCAGGCCGCGAGTCGAGTCGTCTCAATCTATTGATGGTTGGTCACCGGCGAACCTGGAATGGACCGCTCGACCTGTGGGATGACGGGTACCTGGCAGCGGGCGAGTTTTATGGGCAAATCTGCCGCTGGAACCGAGGCGTCGATGCGTTGGTCAGCAGCGATACACCTCGTCAGCAAAAGCAGTTCATGGATGGATTGACCCGTGCGGCGCAAAAGGCCGACCTCAAGGCATCGAATTACCCCGAATCCGGTTACGAAGAGCTGTTCGCACGACTGGATGAACTGGGCAGCGATTGCTACCGCGAGTTTTATCCTGAACATGGCCAGGCCGAGTGGCGCCCGGCCGAATCGTTCGAGGCGTGTCGGCGCACGACCTTCATCGATATTCACGACATGCTTGTCAGTGACCTGGAAGATCGCTGGCCACTGCTCACCGACTTCCTCGGGTTTCAGCCTGACGAACTGGCCGCACAGCTTAGCGATAATGAAAGTGTCAGCCTTTCGATTTCCGCGCACGTTCGGGGACTGGAGGCCTGTTTTGTTCACGGCCGCACCTATGAATCGGGCGTTGCTGAGTACGTGCAGCGGGCCTTGGTCATGATGCGTCGCAAACAACTTCCCGAGCGCTATTGCGAGCAGGCAATGGAGACGTTCGGCAATCCGACGACAATGTCCGACCAGCGTGCATTGGCGCAAGCCGAGGCCCAGAAAAACCTCGGCTTGAGCGAAGCTCAGCTGGTGTGCTTGCTGTTCGCGCCCTTTGTCGAGCATGGCGCCTCGCTTGAGCGTTTTCTACGCCAATGTCATCCCGGCATGCTCGTGGCGTTGCCCGATCTGCACCGGGCGATGCAGGGCAAGCCGGCGCCCGAGCAGGTTCTGCAATGGATGGTCGACGTCAGCGGGCTGCCCGTCAGTTTGATCGGCACGCTTTACCGCATGGGACCAGTGGCCAGGGGCGAGGAGCCTGGCCCGGAAATCGGCGATACGAATGTGCAAACGTTGGACCTTGACGCGGGCGCCGCTGCGAATGGCGAACGGTCAACGGGGCGTTGAGGGTGCCGGATTTTACCGCGTTCACCCGCAAGCGCCCCGTGCGTAGCGTGTTCGGTCGTTACCTATGAAAGGACCACGCGAAACCGACTTTGCCTATCAGGCGGTCTATCGTTACCTGACTAACCTCATCAACGAACCGGTCAGCGACACGCGAGTCCGCCTCCCTTCATTGCGGCAGTTGGCGGACCGTTTGAGCGTGTCGATTTCGACTATTCAGTACGCCTATTCGCTGCTGGAAAAGGAAGGGCGAGTGTATTCGGTCGCCAAATCCGGCTATTACGCGCTGCCCGTGTCGTCCATTCACCCGCTCAGCAGCGGCAATGACTTGCTCGAGACGGTCTATGTGAACGCCAGGCGTCCGGGAATGCTGGTGTTGAGTGCGGATGAACCGGCGTTGTTGCAGCCACTGGACAGCCCGTTATTGCTGCTTGAAAGAGAATTGCTGCGTCAGTACCCGCGTCAGCCGCAACCGACTTCACAACCTTGCGGCGAACTGGAACTGCGCGCCGCACTGGCCGCACGCTATACCTCGTCTCCGGCACGCTGCTGGCACGCCGATGATGTCTACATCGGCGCCGATTTGCGGGGTGTCCTGGAAATACTGATCGCCGTGCTGTGCCTCAAAGACGCCACGGTAGTCGTCGAATCGCCCTGCGACTGGACGATCCTGCGCTTGCTCCAGGACGGTGACGTCCAGGTCATCGAGCTGCCCTTGCAAGCCAATGGCGGCCTGGACCTTGAACAGCTCAAGCAACTGCTGGAGACAAAACCGGTGGGGCTGGTCATGCTTTCTTCCGGTCTCAACATGCCGCGCGGCAGCGTGGCTTCCCGCAGCAACAGGCAGTCCACCGCTGAACTGCTGGAGCGTCATGGCAGTTGGGTGTTGGAGAACGACTGCTACGGCGAACTCGAATTCGAGCCGGACGGCCTGCGGTTTCGCGATCTGCTGAACCCGGATCGGCTGATCGTTTTCTCCACCTTTGAAAAATCCATCGGGCCGGAAGCACCTTATGGTTATCTGCTCTCGCGGCAATTGAGCGTCGAACTGCAGCGGCATTTCCTGTTGCGTTCATTTCGGTTGTCGCCGATTCGCCAGAAAGCCATCGCACGGCTATACAGCAATGGACGAATCGATCAGCACTTGCTGGTATTGCGCCGGCTGCTCAAGGACCGCAAGGTGCACATGACCCAGTTGTTGCAGGAGCGTCTGGGTGATGCCTTGCATTTTGTCGAGCCGTTGGGCGGTGCGACGATCTGGTTGCGGTCATTGCGTCAGGTCGATGTGCGTCGGGTGTTCCAGCGCCTGCTCAAGCACCAGGTGGTGATTGCGCCAGGAGAACTGTTCAGCCTCCAGGGGTTGCATGCGCAACACTTGCGCCTGAGCCATACCTTCGGCGGCGACCATGACCTCGCAGCGGCCATGGGCTTGTTGGGTGATGCCTTGCGCCTGGAATCAATCGATTGAGCAGGGCCGCGGCTTTGGCGATTGATAACATTTCGCTCGGGATCGATAACGTCGCGCTGCGGTCAATCTGCCAGTAAACTGCGTTCCTATTCCTGAACCACTCTATTCCAGAGGTTTTGCATGACACTCAGTCCTTTTGCGGGCAAACCGGCACCGGCAGAATTGTTGGTCGACATCCCGCGACTGGTAACGGCCTACTACACCGGCCAGCCTGATGCCGCCATCTCGACCCAGCGCGTAGCCTTCGGCACGTCCGGACACCGAGGCAGCTCGTTCGACCTGAGTTTCAACGAATGGCACGTTCTGGCGATCAGCCAGGCGATCTGCCTGTACCGCGAGGCCCAGGGCATCGACGGTCCGCTGTTTGTCGGCATCGACACCCACGCGCTGTCCACTCCGGCCGGCGCCAGCGCCCTGGAAGTGCTGGCCGCGAACGGCGTGACCGTGATGATCGCCGAGGGTGACGAATACACGCCGACCCCGGCGATTTCTCACGCGATTCTTTGCTACAACCGCGGCCGTACTTCGGGCCTGGCGGACGGTATCGTCATCACCCCATCGCACAATCCGCCGCAAAGCGGTGGCTACAAATACAACCCCACCAACGGTGGACCGGCCGATACCCACATCACCAAGTGGATCGAAGCCAAGGCCAATGAGCTGCTGGGCAAGAAGCTGGCCGGTGTCAAACGCATCAGCTACGAGCAGGCGCTGAAGGCCAGCACCACCCATCGTCACGATTACCTCAACACCTACGTCGCCGACCTCATCAACGTGATCGACTTCGACGCCATCCGTGACGCCAAGCTGCGTCTGGGTGTCGATCCGTTGGGCGGAGCAGGGGTGCGCTACTGGTCGGCGATTGCCGAGCACTACCGTCTGGACCTGGAAGTAGTCAACAAACAGGTCGATCCGACGTTCCGTTTCATGACGGTCGATTGGGACGGCCAAATCCGCATGGACCCCTCGTCGAGCCATGCCATGCAAGGCCTGATCGGTCTGAAAGAGCGCTTTGATGTAGCGTTTGCCTGTGACCCGGATCACGATCGCCATGGCATCGTCACCCCCTCCGGTGGTCTGCTGGCACCGAACAGCTACCTCGCCGTCTCTATCGACTACCTGTTCCAGAACCGCCCGCAGTGGCGCGCCGACGCTGCCGTGGGCAAAACCGTGGTCAGCAGCGGCTTGATCGATCGCGTGGCCAAGCGCCTGGGTCGTCGCCTGTACGAAGTGCCGGTCGGTTTCAAATGGTTTGCTGACGGCCTGTTCGACGGTTCGCTGGGTTTTGGCGGCGAAGAAAGCGCGGGTGCCTCGTTCCTGCGCAAGGACGGCGGCGTCTGGTGCACCGACAAGGACGGCTTGATTCCGGCATTGCTGGCGGCAGAAATGACCGCTCGCACCGGTCGCGACCCGAGCCAGGCCTACCGTGCGTTGACCGACGAACTCGGCGAACCGTTCTCGGTGCGCGTCGATGCCAAGGCCAACCCTGAACAGAAAGCTTTGTTGAGCAAGCTGTCACCGGATCAGGTCACCTCGACCCAACTGGCCGGCGAAGCGATCCAGAGCATCCTCAGTCATGCGCCGGGTAATGATCAGGCCATCGGTGGTTTGAAAGTCATGACCGAGAATGGCTGGTTTGCGGCACGGCCTTCGGGGACTGAGGACATTTACAAGATCTACGCTGAGAGCTTCGTCAGTGACGAGCATCTCAAGCAGTTGGTTGCGGAAGCCCAGACCCTGGTGGATGGCGCTATTTCTGCGAAATAAGTGACGGACCTGTGGCGAGGGGGCTTGCCCCCGTTGGGTCGCGAAGCGGCCCCCGGCATTTTCCCAGCTATACCGCGATATAGATCTGACGACTGCTTCGTAGCCGAACGGGGCGATGCGGCGTTCCGACAAGCCCCCTCGCCACAAAGGTTCAGATGTAAAAAAGGGGCGACCATCAACGGTCGCCCCTTTTTTTGCCCTGCATTTACCCGATCAAGCCAGATCCACCAACACGATTTCACTGTCTTCGATGGCAGTCACTCGCAACACCTGCTCATCCGCCACCGCCACACCGTCTCGAGCTTGTGCACGCAAGCCATTGACTTCAATGACCCCGGTAGCCGGAACCAGGTAAGCGCGACGGCCACTGTCCAGCTGATATTCAGCGGATTCACCAGCCTTCAGGTTCGCGGCCACCAGCCGTGCATCGGCACGGATCCGCAGGCTTTGATCGTCACCCGCCTTGCCGCTGGCCAACGTCACAAAGCCTTCGCGTTGGCCTTTCGGGAAAGGCTTGGCGCCCCATGAAGGGGCCAGACCGGATTCATTCGGAATGATCCAGATCTGGAAAATCTTGGTTTCGCCCGCTTCCAGGTTGTATTCGCTGTGAGCGATCCCGGTGCCGGCGCTCATCACCTGAACGTCGCCCGCTTCGGTACGACCCTTGTTGCCAAGGTTGTCTTCGTGGGTAATTGCGCCTTCACGAACGTAGGTGATGATTTCCATGTCCCGGTGCGGGTGTTTCGGGAACCCGGTGCCGGAGACGATCACGTCGTCGTTCCATACCCGCAGGTTGCCCCAATTCATGCGTTTCGGGTCGTGGTACTCGGCGAACGAAAAGTGGTGATGCGCATCCAACCAGCCGTGGTGGGCGCCGCCCAGGGAGTTGAAAGGTCTGAGTTCAAGCATGATCGTCTCCTGAAAAGGTTCGTCATGGGGCAGAGCGCCTGAGCCACGAAACGAGAACCGGTGGTTGATGGCGGGCATCATCTATCAGGCACCAATCGATAAAAAGCGTAAAAAATGCCTCAATATGATCGATTTAATTGATGTCAAATGCCCTCGAAACATTCTCATCCAGCCTTCACTTCATCGTATAAGCCAATGACCTGTAAGCATTTCACTAGAACTCAACGGCAAATACGGACACCATAGCCCTCAACAGCCTCACACCCTGGAGTCAGTCCGCGTGCCGCAACACACCCCCGATCTTCCTCCCGAACTCCGTCCCCTGGCCGAGATGCCACTGCTCAAGCGTCTGGCCGCCCGATTCTTTGGTCATGGCCTTACGCGCCTGCGTGCGCAGCACCGTGCGTCGTGGCTGCACGGACAAGCCGACGGTTTTCGCAGCGGTCACAGCGCCGGGGTGGATTACGGCTATAAGGAAGGGAAAGCCGAGGGGCTGGAAGAAGGTCGGCAAGTGCTGTTGATCCGCGATTCGCGCTCGACCGAGCATCGGCCGCCTAATGTCGATGACAACTTGTTCGACGATTGGCGCCTGCCCTTGAGCGCCGAGCTGAAGAAGCGCATGAAGGCCGATGTCGCCCGACTGCTGCCACCTCACGCCCAGCCAAACGTCGCCCAGTGGAAGATGATTTTCAGCGAGACGCCTTCGACGTCAGTGATTGCGGGGGCCGGGGCGGGCAAGTCGACGACGCTGGTATTGCGTATCCTGCTGCTGACCCATTACCTGGGGTTCGAGCTGAGTTCGATGACCGTCGTGACCTTCACCCGCGAGTCGCGCAAAGACTTCATTAATAAGCTGATCGAACTCTTTGCATTGTGGGGCCGGGCGCTGAGCCTCAAAGAGGCGCGGGATCTGGTGCGTACTTTCCACTCGCGAATCCTGCCAATGGTTCGCAGCCTGCCGGGGTTCGAGCGTCTGCAAGCGTTCGAAAACCTCAGCAATCGCGCGCAAAACGGCGATGAGGAGGTCGACAGCAATCCCTTCGACCTGCGCATCAATGACGCTCAGCGGCAGCAACTCAATGCCTGTTTTCACAGCCTGCACACCCGTGATGAGCGTTTTCGCGAGCTGATCAAGCCGCTGTCCCGTCATGCCTTGCAGCTCAAGGAGCTTGAGCGCGATCACCCTGATGTGCAGAAACGCATGGCGGTCACCGAATTGGCGGCCAAGCGTGATGAAGAGCTCTGCGACACGATTGAAGATCTGTGGTTTCGCGCTGGCGCCTGGCCAATCAAAGGCATCGAGCCCAATCGGCAGGCATTCGACATCAATGGTGCGACCTTCCATTGTCACGGCTACATCCCGACGCTGGATGCCTGGGTGGTGCTCGGTTTTGACCCCCGGGAAAACCCGCAAGTCTGCCGCCCGAATGCCAGGTTAACGGTTCGCGCCGAATGGGCAGTGAAGCGAACCCTGTTTCAAGCTTTCTGTCGTAAGCCATTGATATGGTTGGATAGTTACGAATCTTCAAAGCGCGTACTGGCTTCGCTGGCAGGGGACGCCAGTGCCGGCCCGGGCTTCGATTACAAGGTGAAGGGTGAGTTGGGGTCAGCTCCCTTGCTGGACTGCTTTGTGGCTGCCGCCGGGTTTATCGAAAACCTGGGCCTGGATGTTCCGAATGCCGTTGGCCAGATGAGTTTCGCCAAGGATGATCCGGACCGGTATTTCTTCGAGGCGTTGAGTCTGTTCTGGCGCGCCCTGGAAGATCATTTGCTCGATCAAAAGCCACCGGTGATGACCTACAACCGGATGTTTGCCTTGTTCAGCGAGCATTCCCCGGAAAACCTGAAGCTGCTGAGCGATGAGCTGCTGAGGCCTTTGTTGCATCTGATGATCGACGAATTTCAGGACGTATCGCCGCAGATTGTCTCCTGGATTCGTGCCAGCCTGGCCGAGATACGCCGTCGCGGCCCGGCAATGCACGTGGGGCGAGGCGCGCAACGTTCGTCGTTGCTGTGCGTCGGCGATGACTGGCAGTCCATTTATGGCTGGCGCGGCAGTTCGCCGACGTATTTCATGGAGTTCAACAAGGAATTCCCGTCGCCGAGCACCACGAAGGTGATGCTCAGCGACAACTACCGCAGCCATCAGCACATCATTGACGCGGCCGAGCATATCGTCCGCGCAGCGCCGTCCATCGCAGGAAAGAAGGCCAAGGCCAGCGGTGAACCCAAGGCACTGTTGCCAGTGAACGTCATGGAACGGGACGATCAGGGCATGGCTCAACGCCTGATCCAGCATTACCAACAGGGTGATTCTATCTTGATGCTTTATCGAAAAAGCAGCGATAAGCTATTGATTGAACAGCATATTCAGTCTGTAGTTAATGTGGATTCTAGCTTGCCGTATGATGCTCGGCGCATCAAACAGCTGACGTATCACAGCGCCAAGGGCTTGCAGGCCGACGCGGTGTTCTTGCTTGGTGATTGCCAGCACCTGACCAGTTCTCCTTACAAGAACCAGGTTTATCGTATGGCGGGACTTGGCAAGGCGGGCGACAACGAGCCTTACGACAACGCACAGAAAGACGAAATCCTGCGACTGGCTTACGTCGGCATCACGCGGGCGGTGAGTCATTGCTACTGGTATGTCGACGGGCAGGACACTCAGGCGGCGAACACGCCCAAGGCGTCTGACCGGATTGGCAAGGACAAGCCGTTCTTCGCTGATCACCGTCAAGGTCAGAAGCTGGTCTGAACCCGAGCCCACAAAAAAGCCCACATGATGTGGGCTTTTTGTTGGGCGTTTGACACTCAGGCGTAACTCTTGAGGGCCTCGGGAGGAATGAAAGACTCAAGTTCGTCTTCCACGGCTTCGATTATTCGTTCTACGTCCGCGGCATTCATCACGGTTGCGCAAGGTATGCCTGCAATGGCGATCATGGTCTCGCCACTGGCGCGGTCAAACAGACGGGCGATCATGCTGCCCGGCGCGTCCATGCTCGCCTCGAATCCCATGGGATGAAAATGCCAGCGCATCAGCTGACAGGCGTTTGGAAACGTAACTTTGCTGAAAGACCCTTTATTCATGTGTTGCCCGCCTTCTTCATCGAGCGCTTCCTTTAGCTCATGTTAGGAGGGAAGAGCCTTCAATGGCTCAACCGGTGATTGCCTTTAAAAGTAGCATCCAGATGTGAAAACCATGTGATTTTTTTCAGTCCGTTTGGCGATTGCTACCGTTTTTTTGATGTGGATCACTGCCGGGCCTTGCTCGGCGTTACGGCGATTGGGTCTGGCCATTGAAGCCGTGGCCGAACTTCGGCAAGCTCGGTTTTTTTTCGTCGAGTCCTTTATGCACGCCGATGATGATGGCCCGCGGCAAACCCAGGCCACGGGTGAGACGGTCATGCGCTACCACCTGTGCTGGAAACACCGGGATCTGGACGGTGTCATGGCGCTTTATCACCCGGACGTTCAGTACAACGATTTTTTCCAGAACCGGGTCATGGGCCTGCACGAGTTGCGCGAGTACGTGCGCGGCAGCATGCCGCGTAACCCGGACGAAGCGCTGGAGCATTCCGATCGCATACGCCTGGACGGCAACACCGCGTTCATCCAGTACCAGATGACCTTGCGCGGCGGTGAAGGGCTGGTGTCGTTCCGTTCCAGTGAAGCAATCACGGTGCGCGACGGGTTGATCTGGCGTGTCAACGAATACGCGTCCCTCGTGCGCGAACAACCCCCAAGCAACACCGCGGCGAACTTGCGCCCGGCCGCCAGCCGGCTCGGGCTTTCACCGCGCCAGTTGAGCTTCATGGCTGACGACCTGCAACAGTATTTCCAGCGCCAGCAGCCTTATCTGGACCCCGAGCTTGATCTGCAGCGGGTGGCGCAGGAGTGTGGTTACAGCCGCAATCAAATTTCCTATCTGCTGAATCAAGTGCTGGGCCAGAGCTTCTATCGCTATGTAAACCAGGCAAGGCTGCAGCATTTGCTCGCGGCGCTGGACGCCGCCACGCCACCGTTGCGCATTGATGAGCTGGCGTTTGCCGCCGGCTTCAACTCGTTATCGGCGTTCTACAGTTGTTTCCGCCAGCACACAGGGCTGTCGCCCAAGGCTTACGTCAAACAAATTTCTTTGCGTGCACGCGCGCACGACAGTCCCTGAGCTCACGCACTAGGATCGACGCCATCGAAGTTTAAGTGGCGGAGTCTGGCATGTCGGCGTGGCGCACTATCAGTTTGTGGATGGATCAACTCGACGAGCCGTTGCTGGCGCGTCCAGCGCTGGAGCACGATCTGGACCTCGACGTGGCCATCATCGGCGCGGGTTACACCGGACTCTGGACTGCGTACTACCTCAAGCGCCTGGCGCCAGGCCTGGACATCGCCATCGTCGAAGCGCAAACCGCCGGTTTTGGCGCGTCGGGCAGAAACGGCGGCTGGCTGATGGGTAACTTGCTGGGCGAGGACCGATTATTGGCCGGATTGCCGCCGGACCAACGTCGCGCCTCTTTCGATCTGCTGCACAGCATCCCTGATGAAGTCGAGATTGTCATCGAACGTGAGGGCATCGACTGCGATTATCGCAAAGGCGGGGTGCTGTACTGTGCCGCGCGCTATCCCGAGCAGGAAACCAGCCTGCGAGACTATCTGGACAAGCTTTACCGCCAAGGCCTGACCGAGAGCGATTACCGCTGGCTCAGCCCAGAACAGCTGGCGCAACAGATCAGAGTTGCGAAGCCTTATGGCGGTATCTATGCACCGCACGTCGCGACCATTCACCCGGCAAAGTTGGTGCGAGGTCTGGCGGAAACGGTCGAGCGCATGGGTGTCAAAATCTACGAAAACAGCGCGGTCACGCAGTGGCAATCGGGGAGTTTGCGCACGGCCAAGGCTCAGGTCCGCAGCCGGTGGATCGTGCCGGCGGTAGAGGGTTATTCGGTCACGCTGCCACCACTGGGCCGCTATCAGTTACCGGTACAAAGCCTGATTGTCGCCACCGAGCCACTGTCCGCCGCGACCTGGGACGAAATCGGCTTGAGCCGCGGCCAGGCGTTCAGCGAAAGCAGTCGACAGGTCACCTACGGCCAGCGCACGGCGGACAACCGCCTGGTGTTCGGCGCCCGGGGCGGCTATCAGTTTGCCGGCAAGTTGCGCCATGACTTTGACCTGACCACCAGCGAAGTGGAGTTGCGGCGCTACCTGTTCGGCGAACTCTTCCCGCAACTCAAGAACGTGCAGATTACCCACGCGTGGGGCGGCAACCTGGGCATGTCCCGGCACTTCAAGCCGCACATGCTCTGCGATCACGCCAGCGGCATTGCCTTGTCCGGCGGTTATGGCGGCGAGGGCGTCGGCGCCAGCAACCTGGGTGGCAGAACCCTGGCGGATCTGATTCTGGAGCGCGATACCGAACTGGTTCACCAGCCTTGGGTCATGCCCCAGGGCGGTCTCGACACGCTCCGGGCCTGGGAACCGGAGCCCTGCCGCTGGCTGGGTTACAACGCGATCATCCGCAGCTTCGTCCACGAAGACCAGACCCTGGCCAACCCGGCTACGGCCCCTTGGCGCCGCAAACTGGCGAGCAAGGTGGCGGGGTTCATGGAAGGTTTCATGCACTGAACGGCACGCTTTTCATCTATAGGCTCAATCGACAGGTACTCCCATGGGCATCACCCAATTCAAGAACACCGCAACACTGGAACTGGACGCGTCGAACCCCGTCGCCGTGCCGTTGGGAACGCCGGTGGCGGTGGCCTCGACCACCAGCGTCGAACGCGACGACGGCGTCGAAACCGGCGTCTGGGAATGCACGCCCGGCCGATGGCGCCGGCAGATCGTTGCGCAGGAATTCTGTCACTTCATTCAGGGCCGCTGCACCTTCACCCCGGATGACGGTGAAACCCTCTACATCGAAGCCGGTGACGCACTGATGTTGCCGGCCAACAGCCTCGGCATCTGGGACATCCAGGAAACCGTGCGCAAGACCTACGTTTTGATTTTTTGATTTTGATCCTTTGATTGCCTGCCAGCCCTCCAATAAAAAGCACAACAGCTCATACAGGAATCGACTCATGATCCGAAAGACACTGACCCTCGCACCCCTTGCGCTCGTCGCGTCGCTCAGCCACGCGGCCGAGACCGTCAAAATCTATAACTGGTCGGACTACATCGCCCCGGACACCACGAAAAACTTCCAGAAAGAAACCGGCATCGCCTTCAGCTACGACGTCTACGACAGCAACGAAACCCTTGATGGCAAGTTGATGACCGGCAAATCCGGGTACGACGTGGTATTCCCGTCCAACCACTTCATGGCACGGCAGATTCAGGGCGGGGCGCTGAAGAAGCTCGACAAGAGCCAGCTGGCGAACTGGAAAAATCTCAACCCGGTGTTGCTCACCGCGCTGCAGACCAACGATCCCGGCAATGAACACGGTTTCCCGTACCTGTGGGGCAGCACCGGCATTGGCTACAACATCGCCAAGGTCAAGGCCGTGCTGGGCGACAACGCGCCCGTGGATTCCTGGGACCTGATCTTCAAGCCCGAGAACATGGCCAAGCTGCAAAAGTGCGGCGTCGCCATCCTCGACAACGGCCCTGAACTGCTGCCGGCCGCGCTGAACTACCTGGGGCTACCGCACCACAGCAAGAACCCGGAAGACTACAAAAAAGCTGAAGCGCTGCTGATGAAAGTCCGGCCCTACGTCAGCTATTTCCACTCATCCAAATACACCAGCGACCTGGCCAACGGTGACATCTGCGTGGCGGTCGGCTTCTCCGGCGACATCCTGCAAGCCGAGAACCGTGCCAAAGAAGCCAAGAACGGCATCGACATCGGCTACGCCATTCCCAAGGAGGGCGCCGCCATCTGGTTCGACATGGTCGCCATGCCCACCGACGCCCCGGACGAAAAAGCCGGCTACGCGTTCATGAACTACCTGCTGCGCCCGGATGTCATGGCCAGCATCAGCAACCACGTGCACTACGCCAACGGCAACCAACAGGCCGACAGTCTGATCGACCCGGCCATCAAGAACGACACCAAGGTGTATCCGAGCCCGGAAATGATGGGCAAATTGTTTGCGCTGGAGGCGATGCCGCTGAACATTGACCGGATTCGCACACGAGTGTGGAACAAGATTCGGACGGGGAGTTGAGGGCCGCCAAAGCGCGTTATTGACTGTCTGCACCTGTTACTTCTGACAGTAGATAGTCGGCAAAATCTTTTGTAGCGTTGACGGCACAGACATGACGTCTGCAAAGGAGAATCGCAATGAACACATCAGATTTGAAAGCTTACCTTGAAGGAGAGATTAACCTCGCTGCCCAGCGAATCATCGATAAAGGCACCCAGTCCGATCATATCGCCTTTGGCAGGTTGCATATGTTGCTGAGCTTGAGTCGTATCGTGCTCGAAGAATCAACACCCGAGGACCTCGGCATATGGGGGAGCATCAACGACATCCTCCAGAACCTGGGGATCCTGGACAGTCGAGAAACGGTCTTATCCGTTATCGATGAGGTTTAGAAAATAGTGTGGCTGCGGGTAAACGCGATGGTGAGCACGCAACGTGTTCACCATCGGTTTTTCTGTTCATCTGGAAGTCATCGCAGCTGACCACACCTCATCGAGCGTTTGATTTAGCTGATGGCATTGCAATGGCACTCATATTAATAAGTCCCGAAAAGTGAGGCCTGTTCGACAAAAAACAACTTAACCATATTTAATATTTAAATACGAAATCGTCAGACAATTAGTCCGAAACCCGCAACTTAAAACTATATTTCGACAGCGCAGGCATTGTTTCCGGGTACTTGCTGGAGCAGAACAATTTGACGTCAAAAAAAATGTAGACGTTTGATTTCGAATTGTGTCAGTTTTCTTTCGCCTTCATTGGGCGAGTGATAGGACGATCTCGCCAGAGATTGTCGCTATCTGACAAAAACTGTTCCATTGCTAAACAAGGAAGTGTGTTTATGTCGAAAGTTAAAAACAACGCTATTGATCTTGCCGAACAGGCCTTTTCGCCATTGCAAGCATTGGCTGCGCCCAGTTCCGCGTACAACCAGATCGACAGCTTCAGCCATCAGTATGACCGGGGTGGCAATCTCACGGTCAATGGCAAACCCTCCTATTCCGTCGACGAGGCAGCGACCCAATTGCTGCGCGACGGTGCTGCCTACCAGGACAAGGACGGCAGCGGCAAAATCGAACTGACCTACACGTTCCTGACCTCGGCGTCGTCGAGCACCATGAACAAGCACGGGATTACCGGCTTCAGTCAGTTCAGCGCTCAACAGAAAGCCCAGGCCGTGCTCGCCATGCAATCCTGGGCCGATGTAGCTAAAGTCACTTTTACCGAGAAAGCCACGGGCGGCGATGGTCACATGACCTTCGGCAACTACAGCGGCGGCCAGGACGGCGCAGCGGCATTCGCCTACCTGCCTGGCACCGGCGCCGGTTATGACGGTACGTCCTGGTACCTGACCAACAGCAGCTACACGCCCAACAAGACGCCGGACCTGAACAACTACGGTCGTCAAACCCTGACCCACGAAATCGGTCACTCCCTGGGCCTGGCCCACCCCGGCGACTACAACGCCGGTGAAGGCGCGCCGACTTACAACGACGCGACCTACGCAGAAGACACTCGCGGCTACAGCCTCATGAGCTACTGGAGTGAAAGCAATACCGATCAGAACTTCAGCAAGGGCGGCGTCGAAGCCTATGCGTCCGGTCCGCTGCTGGACGATATTGCCGCCATCCAGAAGCTCTACGGTGCCAACACCACCACCCGCACCGGTGACACCACCTACGGTTTCAACTCCAATGCCGGACGCGATTTTCTGAGCGCGTCTTCGTCGTCGGACAAGGTCGTGTTCTCGGTGTGGGATGCGGGCGGCAAAGACACGCTGGACTTCTCCGGTTTTACCCAGAACCAGAAGATCAACCTCAATGAAGCCTCGTTCTCCGACGTTGGCGGTATGGTGGGCAACGTTTCCATTGCCAAGGGTGCAACCATCGAGAACGCGATTGGCGGTTCGGGCAACGACCTGCTGATTGGTAATGGGGTATCCAACGAACTGAAGGGCGGTGCCGGCAACGACATCCTCTTCGGCGCGGGCGGTGCGGACAAGCTGTGGGGCGGTACCGGCTCGGACACCTTTGTGTTTGCGGCCAGCAGCGACTCCAAGCCGGGTGTGGCCGATCAGATCCTCGATTTTGTCAGCGGCCTGGACAAGATTGACCTGACCGGCATCACCAAAGGCGCGGGCCTGCACTTCGTGAGCTCGTTCACCGGTGCGGCAGGCGATGCAGTGTTGACCTCTTCGGGCGGTAACAGCCAGTTGGCGGTGGACTTCTCCGGGCACGGCGTAGCTGATTTCCTGGTCAGCACCGTTGGCCAGGCGGCGTTCTCGGACATCGCTGCGTGATGTAACGCGATAAGGAGGGTGGCGCCGATGCGCCGCCCTCTGTGCCAAAGGCCACAAGCTGGAGTACAACAACCTATGGCTCATAAAGCCTTTACTCACCGAACAACCGCGTGGCTCCTGGCGACGTTGATGATTTTTTTTGGAGAGACAGCCATGGCGAGCAGCCTGAAATTAGCGGATCCCTCGGAACTGGCCGGCAAATGGCAGGCGACCCTGAGCGCCAAAGATGACTCACCAGAGTCCCAGACGTCGCAAGACAAACCGTCCAACGTATGCGTCATCGACTTTCAGCCAACGCAGACACTGGGTGAGGGCGCTGGATGCCTCGGTGCCTGGCTGCAAAAGCCTGCGATTGGCTGGTTCCCGGAACCGGACGGCATCGCTATCACCGGTGACGAAGGCTCAAGAATTGTGTTTTTCAGCCGACAGCATGAAGGGCTTTATCAAAGCACATTGAAGTCGGGTCTGATCATTACGCTCAAGCGCGCTGCGCTTTAAGCGAAAAGTACCGAGCCGACGCAAGTGTTGAATATAAAGCGCGTAGTTGCCGTTATAAGCTTCAGATCAATAACCTGACTTTTAATAAAATATAGAAAGTTGTTATTCATTTGTAAGCGCTGACCGGCAAAGAATGTCTCGACCCGTGTGCGGACAGTTAATTGACATCTCGCCAAAACCGGGCGAGGAATATCATCTCAGGAAAAATCAATGAAGATGGCGAAGACCCCAGCCACCGCACCGTTGTTCAAGGCACTGGGCGACTATAAGAGCATCCTGATCAGCGTCGGTTGTTTCACCGCGTTGATAAACATATTGATGCTGGTTCCGTCGATTTACATGCTCCAGGTCTACGACCGCGTGCTGTCTTCGCAAAACGAAACCACCCTGGCCATGCTGTCGTTGATGGTGGTCGGATTTTTCGCCTTTATCGGTGTGCTGGAGATCGTGCGCAGCTTCATCGTCATCCGCATCGGCAGCCAACTGGAGCGCCGTTTCAACCTGCGGGTGTATCAGGCCGCGTTCGAGCGCAACCTGCTCAAGGGCGAGGGCAACGCCGGGCAATCCCTTGGCGATCTGACCCATATTCGCCAATTCGTCACCGGTCCTGCGCTGTTCGCGTTCTTTGATGCGCCGTGGTTTCCGGTCTATCTCTTCGTGATCTACCTGTTCAACGTCTGGCTCGGTGTGTTCGCAACCGTGGGCGCAGTGGTGCTGATCGGCCTCGCTTGCCTTAACGAGGCAATGACCAAAAAGCCCCTGGGCGAAGCCGCCGGGTTTTCCCAGAAATCCAGCCAGCTGGCCACCAGTCACCTGCACAACGCCGAAACCATTCAGGCCATGGGCATGCTCGGTGTGTTGCGCAAGCGCTGGTTTCAGGTGCACTCGCGTTTCCTCGGCCTGCAGAATCAGGCCAGCGACACCGGTGCCATCATCAGCTCCCTGAGCAAAACCTTGCGCCTGTGCCTGCAATCCCTGGTTCTGGGCCTCGGCGCCTTGCTGGTGATCAAGGGCGACATGACCGCCGGGATGATGATCGCCGGTTCCATTTTGATGGGCCGCGTCCTGAGCCCCATCGATCAACTGATCGCGGTCTGGAAGCAATGGAGCGGCGCCAAGCTCGCTTACCGTCGTCTTGATTCGCTGCTGCAAGCCTTTCCACCGAGTGACGAAGCCATGGCGCTGCCGGCGCCGAAAGGCCAGATCACCTTCGAACAAGTCAGCGCCGGCCCACCGGGGCAACGGGCGGCGACCCTGCACATGGTCAATTTCAGCCTGGGTGCCGGTGAAGTGTTGGGCGTACTCGGCGCCTCCGGCTCCGGCAAGTCGACCCTGGCCCGAGTGCTGGTCGGCGTCTGGCCAACTCTCGGCGGCACTGTGCGGCTCGATGGCGCGGACATCCATCGCTGGAACCGCGACGACCTCGGTCCCTACATCGGTTACTTGCCCCAGGACATCGAATTGTTCAGCGGCAGCATCGCCGAAAACATCGCGCGGTTTCGCGAAGCCGATCCGCAAAAAGTCGTCGAAGCGGCGCAACAGGCGGGCGTCCATGAGCTGATCCTGCGCATGCCGCAGGGCTACGACACGGTGCTGGGCGAGGACGGCAGCGGCTTGTCTGGCGGCCAGAAGCAACGGGTGGCATTGGCTCGCGCGCTGTACGGCAAGCCAAGCCTGGTGGTGCTCGATGAGCCCAATTCCAACCTCGACACCGTGGGCGAAGCGGCGCTGGCCGGCGCCATCGCGCAGATGAAGGGCCAGGGCACCAGCGTGATTCTGGTGACCCATCGCTCTTCGGCGCTGGCCCAGGCCGACAAGCTGCTGGTGCTCAACGAAGGTCGTTTGCAGGCCTTCGGCCCCAGCCAGGAAGTGCTCAAGGCACTCTCCGGCGCCCATGAGCAGCAACGCGAAAAACCGGCGCAAGCACCGGGCGGGCTCAGCATGAGTCGCCAGTATCAGCCTACGACAAGGAATTCGGGTGTATGACCAGCGCTCGCATGAACACTGAAAACGAAGCGACGATGGAACACGATTACATCGCCGAACGCCCTGAGCGTGATGCGCGATTCTTCGCCCGCATGGGCTGGATTCTGGCGATCGTCGGCGCCGGCAGTTTCTTCACCTGGGCCAGCCTCGCGCCGCTCGACCAAGGTATTCCGGTGCAAGGCACGGTCGTGGTCTCGGGCAAGCGCAAAGCCGTGCAATCGATGAGCAACGGCGTGGTCAGCCGGATTCTGGTGCGCGAGGGCCAAGTGGTAAAGCAGGGCCAGCCGCTGTTCCAGCTCGACCAGACCCAGGTCGCGGCCGATGTGCAATCGCTGCAAGCGCAATACCGCATGGCTTGGGCCAGCCTGGCGCGGTGGCAGAGCGAACGGGACAACCTCAAGCAGGTGAATTTCCCGGCGGAACTGAGCAACGATCCCGATCCACGCCTGGCTCTGGTCCTTGAGGGGCAGCGGCAATTGTTCAGCAGCCGCCGCGAAGCGTTTTCCCGTGAGCAGGCGGGTTTGCGCGCAAGCATCGAAGGTGCCAGCGCGCAATTGGCCGGCATGCGCCGCGCCCGCACGGACCTGACGGCTCAGGCCAGTTCGCTGCAACAACAACTGAGTAATCTTCAGCCCCTGGCTGACAACGGCTACATCCCGCGCAACCGCTTGATGGAGTACCAGCGGCAACTGTCGCAGGTGCAGCAGCAACTGTCGGAAAACAGCGGTGAAAGCGGCCGGGTCGAGCAGGGCATCCTCGAATCGCGCCTGAAGCTGCAACAGCACATCGAGGAATACCAGAAAGAAGTCCGCACGCAACTGGCCGACGCGCAACTCAAAAGCGTGACCCTGGAAGAGCAGCTGACTTCCGCCGGGTTCGATCTGCAACACAGCGAAATCATCGCCACCGCCGACGGCATCGCGGTCAACCTTGGGGTTCACACCGAAGGTGCGGTGGTCCGTCAGGGCGAAACCTTGCTGGAGATCGTGCCGCAAGGCACCCGCCTGGAAGTGGAAGGGCACTTGCCGATCAACCTGATCGACAAGGTCGGCACCCACTTGCCGGTGGACATTCTGTTCACCGCGTTCAACCAGAGCCGCACACCCCGAGTGCCTGGCGAAGTCAGCCTGATTTCCGCCGATCAGATGGTCGACGAGAAAACCGGCGCGCCGTACTACGTGCTGCGCAGCAGCGTCAGCGACCAGGCCATGGAAAAACTCAACGGCCTGGTGATCAAGCCCGGCATGCCGGCGGAAATGTTCGTGCGTACCGGTGAACGTTCACTCCTCAACTATTTGTTCAAACCGCTGCTCGACCGGGCAGGCTCCGCGTTGACCGAGGAATAAGGATGTTCGGCTGTATGAATAAGCTTTCAATGCTCGCAGCCACCCTGGCGTTGCTGACGTGCAACAGTGTGATGGCCTCCATGGGGCCGTTCGAGATCTACGAGCAAGCGTTGCGCAATGACCCGGTGTTCCTTGGCGCCATGAAGGAACGCGATGCCGGCCTGGAGAACCGTATCATTGGCAGGGCCGGGCTGTTGCCCAGGATTGGTTACACCTACAACAAGGGGCGCAACACCTCCAAGGTTACCCAAATCAATGAAGGTCGGCCGGACTTCACTGAGGACCGCAACTACGGCAGCTACGGTTCGAACCTGACCCTGCAACAGCCATTGCTCGATTACGAAGCCTACGCGGCGTACCGCAAAGGCGTGGCGCAGTCGTTATTTGCCGACGAAGCCTTTCGCGGCAAGAGCCAGGAGTTGCTGGTTCGTGTGCTGGAAAACTACACCCATGCGTTGTTCGCTCAGGATCAGATCGACATCGCGCAGGCGAAGAAGAAAGCCTTCGAACAGCAGTTCCAGCAGAACGAGCAGATGTTCCGCCAGGGCGAGGGCACGCGCACCGATATTCTTGAGGCCGAGTCTCGCTACGAACTGGCGACCGCCGAGGAAATCGAGGCACGCAACGAGCAGGACGCATCCTTGCGCGAACTGGGCGCGCTGATTGGCGTGCCAGCGGTCGACATCACGGACCTGGCGCCGCTGGACCAGAACTTCCAGACCTTCAGCCTACTGCCGGCCAACTACGACACCTGGCACGAGATGGCCGTGGCCAACAACCCGAACCTGGCCTCGCAGCGCCAGGCTGTGGAAGTCGCGCGGTATGAAGTCGAACGCAACCGCGCCGGACACCTGCCGAAAGTCAGTGCCTACGCTTCGGTGCGCCAGAACGAATCGGAAAGCGGCAACACCTACAACCAGCGTTACGACACCAACACCATCGGCATTGAAGTCAGCGTGCCGTTGTACGCCGGCGGCGGGGTGTCGGCGTCGACCCGACAGGCCAGCCGCACCATGGAACAGGCCGAATACGAACTGGACGGCAAGACCCGGGAAACCCTGATCGAACTGCGTCGGCAATTCAGCGCCTGCCTGTCGGGGGTGAACAAGTTGCGGGCCTATCAGAAAGCCCTGAAATCGGCGGAAGCGCTGGTGGTCTCGACCAAGCAAAGCATCCTGGGCGGCGAGCGGGTGAACCTGGATGCGTTGAATGCCGAACAACAACTATTTACCACCCGCCGGGATTTGGCTCAGGCAAGGTACGACTACCTGATGGCCTGGACCAAATTGCATTACTACGCCGGGACACTGAATGAGCAGGATCTGGCCAAGGTGGACGAGGCGTTCGGCCAAGGCCCGAGATCTCAATGATTTGACCTGTAGCAGCAGGCTTCGCCAGCTGTTACAGGAGTTGCGTGTGGCCCCTAATGGGCAACCAGAATTCTAAAAACGCCAAAAAAGCGAGAAGTTGAACATGGATGTACAGATCAAGCCGATGTCGGTCGGCACGTTATTGCTCTGGATTTCAGTAGCGCCAGGCTCGGCCCAGGCGCTTTACCAGGAAACCGGCACTCTGGGCGATGCCGCCAGTTGGCGCTCGGTGGAATTTCAGCGTGACTGGGGACTGGCCCGCATGCAGGCCGACCAGGCCTACGCCGCCGGTATCACCGGCAAGGGTGTGAAAATCGGCGAGCTCGATTCAGGCTTCGATGCAGCCCATCCCGAATTCGCCACCGACCGTTACCACGCGGTGTTGGCCAGCGGCAGTTACGTCGACGGTTCACTGTTCAATGTCGACGGCACCCTCAACGCCAATAACGACTCCCACGGTACCCACGTCGCCGGCACCATCGGCGCCTCCCGCGATGGCACCGGCATGCACGGTGTGGCGTACAACGCGCAGGTCTACGTCGGCAATACCAACAAGAACGACAGTTTTCTGTTCGGCCCCAACCCGGATCCGCGCTACTTCAAAGCGGTCTACAACGCCTTGGCCGACGCCGGCGTGCGGGCGATCAATAACAGCTGGGGCAGCCAGCCACCGGACGTCAGCTATCGCACCCTCGGCGATCTGCACGCCGCCTACGCTCAGCACTGGAACAAAGGCACCTGGATCGATGCGGCGGCTGATGTTTCCCGTCGCGGTGTGATCAACGTGTTCAGCGCCGGCAACAGCGGTTACCCGAATGCCAGCGTGCGTTCGGCCTTGCCGTATTTTGAACCAGACCTGGAAGGCCATTGGCTGGCGGTGTCGGGGCTGGATCAAAGCAACCAGCAGAAGTACAACCAGTGCGGGATCGCCAAGTATTGGTGCATCACCACCCCCGGCGCGAAAATCGACAGCACCATTCCCGACGCCGGTTATGCGATCAAGTCCGGCACCTCCATGTCCGCGCCGCATGCCACCGGCGCGCTGGCGCTGGTGATGGAACGCTATCCGTACATGACCAACCAGCAGGCGCTGGAAACCCTGTTGACCACCGCCACCCAACTCGACGGTTCCGTCACCCAGGCGCCGAACACCCGCGTCGGCTGGGGCGTGGCCAACCTTGAACGGGCGATGCGCGGGCCGGGGCAATTGCTCGGGCGCTTCGACGCCAATCTGGGGGCAGGGCAGAGCGATGTCTGGAGCAACGACATCTCGGACAACGCGCTGATCCAGCGGCAGGGCGAAGACGCGGCCGAACGCAGTGCCTGGCAACAGACGTTGAGGGCCAAAGGCTGGGAGAACGGCGTGCCGGCCGGTGCCAGCCAACAGGATCAGACGGATTACGCCGTCGGCATGGCTCGCGATTCAGCGGCCGCCAGCCGAGTCTATGAAGGCAGCCTGATCAAGTCCGGAGCCGGACGATTGATGCTGACCGGCGACAACACCTGGCGCGGGTCGACCACGGTGAATGGCGGCCTGCTGTCGGTCAATGGTTCGTTGGCATCCAGCGTGACCGTCAATGACAGCGGCACGCTGGGCGGTTCAGGACGAGTCGGCGCACTGACGGCCAACCGGGGCGCTACCGTTGCGCCGGGCAATTCCATTGGCACCTTGCAGGTCGCTGGCGACGTCACGTTTGCGCCCGGCTCGACCTACGCGGTGGAGCTGTCGCCGACTGACAGTGACCGGATCATCGCGGGCGGCACGGCCACGGTTAGCGGGGCGACGGTCAGCTTGTCGCTGGAAAACAGCCCGACCTTGCTCAGCACTCAACAAGTGCAAAGCCTGCTCGGTCACCAATACAACATTCTGCAAGCGGCCGGCGGCATTCAAGGTCAGTTCGGTGCGGTGTTGCCCAATTATCTGTTCATTGGCGGCAGCCTCGATTACGCCGCCTCCGGTATTCAACTGAGTGTGGAGCGTAACGACACGACTTTCGCCAGCGTCGGCCAGACGCCGAATCAACGTGCCGTCGCCTCTGCCGTGGAGGGGCTTGGGGCAGGCAATCCGGTTTACGAAAGCCTGTTGCTGTCGCCCACCGCGACGTCCGCACAGCAGGCGTTCCAGCAGTTGTCGGGGGAAATCTACCCGGCGTTGGGCTCCGTGCTGATTAACGACAGTCGTTACCTGCGTGATGCGGTCGGTGAGCGACTGGTTGACGCCAAAGGCGCGCAAAGCAATGGCTGGATAAAGGCGCTGGGGGCCTGGGGCAAGACCGATGACCGGCATGACACCGCCGGTTACACCACCTCGATTGGCGGCTTGCTTGCCGGTGTCGATGGTGCGATTGACGAGCAAACCCGGATCGGCCTGGTCACCGGTTATAGCGATAGCTCGGTGAGCATGGGCTCGGGCACTCATTCATCGGCCAAGGTCGACAGCTATCACTTGGGTGCGTATGCCGGCCGCGAACTGGGTGCCTGGCGGCTGAGTGCCGGCGGTGCCTACAGCTGGCATCGCGCCGACGTCAAACGTGACCTGCAATACGGCGACGTCAGCGCCAAGCAGAAAGCCAAGGTCGATGCCGGCACCACTCAGGTGTTCGGTGAAGCGGCGTATCGCCTGAACCTGCAACCGCTCGCGCTCGAACCCTTTGCCAACCTGGCCTACGTACACCTCGACACCGAGGGTTTCACCGAGAAAGGCGATGGCGCCGCACTGAAAAGCCGTGGCGACACGCGGGAGGCGGTGCTCAGCACGTTGGGCGTGCGCGCGTTGAAAACGGTGAACCTGTCCGGCCAGCAACAGCTTGAGCTGGGAGCGAGCCTCGGCTGGCAGCGCAACCTGAGTAACACCGATGCCGAAGAACACCTGGCATTTTCCAGCGGTAGCACGCCGTTCTCGGTGGAGAGCTCGCCCATGGTGCGTGATGCGGCGCTGGTAGGCGCCCATGCCAGCCTGGCCCTGAGCCGGGACATTCGCGTGAACCTCGATTACACCGGCCAACTGGCCAGCCGCGAGAAGAGCCATGGCGTAGGGCTGAGCCTCAATTGGCAGTTTTAACCTGAACCCTTGTAGCAGCTGCGCCAGCTGCTACAGGGGGCGTGCTTCACAACATAAAAGTGTGCTTTTCAGAGCACAGGATTTTCGCAACACAACTAAGGACGGTAGCTGGATGAATAAGAAGTACAACAACCTTGCCTTGCTCTGTGCATTGGCCTCTGTAGGCACCGCACAAGCGGCGCCCTACGTGGAAAACGGTAAAGCAGGCGATCCCAACAGCTGGCGCAGCGCTGAGTTCAACGCGGACTGGGGCCTGGGCGCGATCAACGCCCAGGATGCCTACGCCGCCGGTTACAGCGGCAAAGGCGTGAAACTGGGGATCTTCGATCAACCGGTTTACGCCCTACACCCGGAATTTTCCGGTGCCAACAAGGTCGTCACCCTGGTCACCAGCGGTATCCGCGAGTACACCGACCCGTACATCCCGGTCAAAGCCGGCGATGCGTTCCGGTATGACGGTTCGCCCACGGTCGGCTACGACGGCAAGCTCGGCTCCCACGGCACTCACGTCGGCGGGATCGCGGCTGGCAGCCGTGACGGCAACCCGATGCACGGCGTGGCGTACAACGCGCAGATCATCAGCGCCGACAACGGCGATCCAGGCCCCGAAGACGGCATCATCCTCGGCAACGACGGTGCGGTGTACAAGGCCGGTTGGGATGCGTTGATTGCCAGCGGTGCGCGGATTATCAACAACAGTTGGGGCATCGGCATCACCGATCGATTCGATCTGGGCGGCCGCGACCCGGCGTATCCGCACTTCACCGTGCAGGACGCGCGACTGCAGTTCAATGAGATCCAGCCCATCCTCGGCACACGCCAGGGCGGCGCCTATGACGGTGCGATCGCGGCCGCTCGCAGCGGCATCGTGACGATCTTCGCCGCCGGCAACGACTACAACCTCAATAATCCGGACGCCATTGCCGGACTCGGTTATTTCGTCCCTGAAATCGCGCCGAACTGGATGACCGTCGCGGCCTTGCAGAAGAACCCGGACCTCAACAGCCCGGACCTCTACAACATCAGCACCTTCTCGTCGCGCTGCGGCTACACCGCGAGTTTCTGCGTGTCGGCACCGGGCAGCAAGATCTTCAGCGCAGTCATCGGCGGCACCAATGCCGATAACATGACCATCGGCTACGCCAACAAAAACGGCACCTCCATGGCGGCGCCGCACGTCGCAGGCGCGGTGGCGGTGTTGATGGAACGCTTCCCGTACATGACCGGCGCCCAGGTCGCCAGCGTGCTGCGCACCACGGCCACCGACATGGGCGCACCGGGTGTCGACTCGCTGTATGGCTGGGGCATGATCAACCTGCGCAAAGGCATTGATGGCCCGGCGATGTTTGTCACCGAGCAAGACATTCCCGAGGAGTTCCGCATCCAGGGCGCCTACGGCTCCAGCCAGTTTGTCGCGGACTTGCCGGGCATCGGCGCGATTATCGATGCGGGCAAACCGACCGAACGCGTGTGTAACGACGTGCAGTGTGGGCGGGACGTCTGGCGCAACGACATTTCCGGCCACGGCGGCTTGACCAAGCAGGGCATCGGCACGCTGGTGCTGACCGGCGCCAACACCTACGCCGGCCCGACGCTGGTCAATCAGGGTCGATTGGCCATCAACGGCTCGCTGCTCTCGGCGGTCACCGTCAACGACAGCGGGATCCTCGGCGGTAACGGCCGGATCGGCGCATTGACCGCGAAAAGCGGTGGCACCGTGGCGCCCGGCAATTCCATCGGCACCTTGCAGGTGGCGGGCGACGTGACTTTCGAGCCTGGCTCGACCTACGCCGTGGAATTGTCGCCCACCAGCAGCGACCAGATCATCGCGGGCGGCAAAGCCGTGATCGACGGCGCGACCGTCAGCCTGTCCCTGGAAAACAGCCCGACCTTGCTGACCACCAGCGAAGTGCAATCCCTGCTCGGCAACCAATACAACATTCTGCAAGCGGCCGGCGGGATCGAAGGGCGTTTCGGTGCGGTACTGCCTGACTACCTGTTCATCGGCGGCACACTCGGCTACTCGGCCAATGGCATCCAATTGGCGGTAGAGCGCAACGCCGCGTCCTTCGCCAGTGTCGGCCAAACCCCGAACCAACGCGCTGTCGCCGCTGCCGCCGAGCAATTGGGCGCCGGCAATGCGCTCTATGAAACCCTGCTGCTGTCGCCGACCGCGGCGGTTGCGCAACAAGCTTTCCAGCAACTGTCCGGTGAAATTCATCCGGCGATCGGCACGTTGCTGATCAACGACAGCCGTTACCTGCGCGATGCCGTCGGCGAACGCCTGCGTGAGCGGGATCTGTTCGATGCCGCGGCACCGACCGATGACCGCAGCAACGCCTGGGTCAAAGTCCTCGGCGCCTGGGGAAAGAGCGATGGCGGGCATGACAACGCCAGTTCCAACAGCTCCATCGGCGGCTTGCTGGCCGGTGTCGACGGTCTGATCACTGAAGATACGCGGCTGGGTTTCGTCACCGGGTATAGCGACAGCTCGTTGAGCATGGGCGATGGCACGCATTCATCAGCCTCGGTCGACAGCTACCACTTGGGCGCCTACCTGGGCCATGAAATCGATGCGCTGCGCTTGAGCGTCGGCGGCGCCTACAGCTGGCATCGCATCGACGTGAAACGTGACCTGCAATTCGGCGACGTCAGCGGCAAACAGAAGTCCAAACGCGATGCGACCACCGCCCAACTGTTTACCGAAGCGGCGTATCGCCTGGACCTGCAGCCGCTGGCCCTGGAACCGTTCGCCAACCTGGCTTACGTGCACCTCAACCGCGACAGCTTCACCGAGAAAGGCGATGCCGCCGCGCTCAAGGGAGGCGAAGACAACCGCGACGCCGTGCTCTCGACCCTCGGTGTGCGGGCGAGCAAAGCCATTGCCCTGTCGGACAAACAGCAACTGGAACTGTCCGGCACTCTGGGCTGGCAGCACAACCTGAGCAACACCCGTTCCGAAGATCACCTGGCCTTCGCCAACGGCAACACCGGGTTCAGCGTGCAGAGCGTTTCCCTGGATCGTAACGCCGCCGTTGTGGGTGCGCGAGCCGGTCTGGCGGTGGCTCGGGATGTGCGGGTGAGCCTGGACTACAACGGACTGCTGGGCTCCAACGAGAAAGACCACGGTGTAGGTCTGACACTCGACTGGCAGTTCTGATTTCACGCAAAGGAAGCAAACAACATGGGACTGTTTGATTACAAAAATGCGGATGGCAAGGCGTTGTACAGCGACGCCATCGCGCTGACGCTGTACGCGTACACGCCAACCGGTCAGCCGCTGCCGGCCACCGCCTGGGCGCCGATTAGCGCTGCGCAGCTGGGTTACCAAGGCAAGGTCGGGGCTCAGGGCACCTTCTATGGCGAGAAGGACGGCTTCACCAGCGCCGAAGCCGAAGTGCTCGGCAAGTACGACACGGCGGGCAAGCTGATCGGTATCGGCATTGCCTTCCGGGGTACCGGAGGCCTGGGGTACAGCGACACCTTCGGCGACATGAAGAACAACCTGCTGGCCGCCGTCGGCCCGGTGGATTACGCGACGAACTATGCGAAGAATGCCTTCGACAACTTGCTCAAGGACGTAGCCGCGTTTGCGATCGCCCATGGATTGAGCGCAAAAGAGGTGATGGTCAGCGGCCATAGCCTGGGCGGGCTCGGGGTCAACAGCCTCGCCGAACTGAGCGGCAATAACTGGGGCGGATTCTTCAAGGACGCCAACTACATTGCGTTCGCCTCACCGACCCAGAGCGCCACCGGCAACAACGTGTTGAACATCGGCTACGAGAACGACCCGGTATTCCGGGTGCTCGATGGCACCACGTTCAGCAGTGGTTCCTTGGGCAAGCACGACGGGCATCAGGATTCGGCGACCAACAACATCGTCAACTTCAATGACCAGTACGCGTCCACGGCGCAGAACCTGGTGCCGTTCAGCATCCTCAATCCGCTGAACTGGTCGGCCCATGGCTCGTTGGGCTATGCCGACGGATTGAACCGGGTGATCGACTCGCGCTTCTACGACCTCACCGGCAAGGACTCGACGCTGATTGTCTCCAACCTGGCGGAATCGTCCCGGGGCACCACCTGGGTCGAGGACCTCGGTCGCAGCGGCGAGCCCCACACCGGCAGCACCTTCATCATCGGCACCGACAGCAACGACCTGCTCAAGGGCGGTGTCGGCAATGACTTCATCGAAGGCCGCGACGGCAACGACCGGTTCCGCGATGACGGTGGCTACAACTTCCTGCTGGGCGGCAAGGGCAGCAACACCTTCGAATTGCAGAAGCCGTTGCAGAACTTCAGCGTTGCCAACGACGGCGACGGCACGCTGTACGTGCGTGATGCCTATGGCGGCATCAGCATGACCCGCGACATCGGCGCGCTGGTGAGCAAGGAGTCGGGTTCATGGTGGGGCAGTAAGGAGGTGACTTACAGTGTCACCGCCAGCGGCTTGCTCAACGGCAGTGAATTGACCCACTACAACCACTCGCTCAACGGTGACGCCTACGGCAACACACTGGCAGCCAGCGTCGACGGCGACTGGTTGTTTGGCAATGCCGGCGACGACCTGCTGAGCAGCGACAAAAGCCAGGTGACCTTCGTCGGTGGCGCGGGCAACGACGTGATGCAGGCTTCGGGTGGCAACAACACCTTCCTGTTCAGCGGCGCCTTCGGTTTTGACGCGATCAACGGCTATCAAGGCAACGACAAGCTGGTGTTCCTCGGCGTTCAGGGCGCGGGGCAGGGTTATGACTACAAGCAACACGCCTCGCAGTCGGGCCATGACACGGTGCTGAAGGTCGGCGATTTTGCCGTGACCCTGGTGGGAGTGGGACTGGACAGCCTGTCGGCTTCCGGCATTACGTTTGCGTAAAAGCTGCATGCACTAAATGCTCCGGGACGCCTCGGGAGCGAGGCGTCCTGGTTGTGAGCTATCTCTGACAATTCCAACAAAAGAGAGGCAATACCAATGGGTGTGTATGACTACAAAAACTTCGGTACAGCCGATTCCAAAGCGTTATTTACCGACGCGATGGCAATCACGCTGTATTCCTATCACAACCTCGACAACGGCTTTGCCACCGGTTACCAGCACAACGGCTTCGGCCTTGGCTTGCCGGCGACCCTGGTCACCGCGCTGCTGGGTGGCACCGATTCACAGGGCGTGATTCCGGGCATTCCGTGGAACCCCGATTCGGAAAAAGCCGCCCTGGAGGCCGTGCAAAAAGCCGGCTGGACGCCCATCACGGCCTCGCAATTGGGCTATGACGGCAAGGTCGACGCTCGCGGAACGTTCTTCGGCGAGAAGGCCGGGTACACCAGCGCGCAGGTGGAAATCCTCGGCAAGTACGATGCTCAGGGCCATCTGACCGAAATCGGTATCGCCTTTCGCGGCACCAGCGGCCCGCGAGAAACGCTCATCAGCGACTCCATCGGCGACGTGATCAACGATCTGCTGGCGGCGCTCGGCCCCAAGGATTATGCGAAAAACTACGTGGGCGAAGCCTTCGGCAATCTGCTCGGCGACGTCATGGCCTTTGCCCAGGCCAATGGCCTGTCGGGCAAGGACGTGTTGGTCAGTGGCCACAGCCTCGGCGGGCTGGCGGTCAACAGCCTGGCGGACTTGAGCACGGACAAGTGGTCCGGGTTCTACAAGGATTCCAACTACATCGCCTACGCGTCCCCGACCCAGAGCAGCACCGACAAAGTGCTCAACGTCGGCTATGAAAACGACCCGGTGTTTCGTGCCCTCGACGGATCATCCTTCAACCTGTCGTCGGTGGGCGTGCACGATGCCGCCAAGGCCTCGACGACCGATAACATCGTCAGCTTCAACGACCACTACGCCTCGACCGCGTGGAATGTGCTGCCGTTCTCCATCCTCAACATCCCGACCTGGATCTCGCACTTGCCGACTGCCTATGGCGACGGCATGAACCGGGTGATCGAATCGAAGTTCTACGACCTCACCAGCAAAGACTCGACGATCATCGTCGCCAACCTCTCGGACCCGGCACGCATCAACACCTGGGTTCAGGACCTCAATCGCAACGCCGAAACCCACAAGGGCAGCACCTTCATCATCGGCAGCGACGGCAATGACCTGATTCAGGGTGGCAAGGGCAACGACTACCTGGAGGGTCGGGACGGTAACGACACCTTCCGTGACGGTGGCGGCTACAACATCGTATTGGGTGGCAAGGGCAGCAACGTGCTGGACTTGCAGCAGTCGGTGAACAATTTCAACTTCGCCAACGATGGCGCCGGCAACCTCTACGTCCGTGATGCCAATGGCGGCATCAGCATCACCCGGGACATCGGCAGCATTGTCACCAAGGAGCCGGGGTTCCTGTGGGGGCTGTTCAAGGATGACGTGACGCACAGCGTGACGGCCAATGGACTTGCCGTCGGCAACAACCTGACTCAGTACGCGTCAGCGGTGAAGGGCGGCGCGGGGGCCGATACGCTTAAGGCGCAGGCGACGGGCGACTGGCTGTTCGGTCTGGACGGCAACGATCATTTGCTCGGCGGCAAGGGCAACGATGTGTTTGTCGGCGGAGCGGGGAATGACCTGATGGACTCAGGGGGCGGGATTGATACGTTCCTGTTCAGCGGTGCGTTTGGGCAGGACCGGGTGGTGGGGTACCAGGCGAACGACAAGCTGGTATTTCTCGGGGTTCAGGGGGTAGCGCCGAATGATGATTATCGGGCGCATGCCACGACGGTGGGGCAGGATACGGTGCTGACGTTTGGCGCGGATTCGGTGACGTTGGTGGGGGTTGGGCTGGAGAGCTTGTCTGGCTCAGGGATCGTAATCGCCTGACGTTGGTGTGGCGCCGGTAAGGGCCCCTTCGCGGGCAAGCCTCGCTCCTACAAGGAATCGCAAAACCTCTGTAGGAGCGAGGCTTGCCCGCGAAGAACGATAACGAGGTAAACCTGCCTGAATTCGTGACCCGACAGTCACCCAAGGACTCCAATACCTTGCAACAACAGGATTGAGTACTGGATCAGGAGATTAAGGAACGTGAGTAACAGCAAGAAGCACCTCATCGGTTTGGCGCTGGCCCTGTTATCGGGGAGTGCCGCCGCAGAGTTGCCTCACAGCTCGATTTTGAGCCGCTATGGCATGACGCCAGATCAACTGCCGACGCCGGCATCGCCGGAAACCGTCGAACCCCTTGAAGAGAAAAGCCGTTTCCAGCTGCAGCCGGAACAGCCTTTTGTGACCTTTCGCTCGGAGCAAAAGCATCCGCAGATCACCGGCAACATCAGCATCGATCACGCGATGCAGCAGGAATTTGATCGCTGCCAGAAGATTAATGAAGAACTGAGGAGGCGAGGGGGGAAGTTCATTTCCTGCGATAACAGTACGCCGTGGATGCCATAGATTTTCGGCGTCTTTGAGGACCTCATCGCGGGCAAGCCTCGCTCCTACAAGGACTCGTACAACCCTGTAGGAGCGAGGCTTGCCCGCGATGAACGATGACTCGGTCTTCAGTCTTCCTCGCGAACCGTGGCCACGTCGTTGGCATTGACCTTCACTTTCGCGCCGGAAATATCCTCAAACTCGTAAAACCCGTCCTTGGTCTTGGTTTTCGGCATGTCCTTGGTCAAATACTGGGTGCCGTTCTGCAGCGTCACGACCGTTGGCGTGGAGCAACCGGCCAGGGCCAGGAAGGCCACCGCTGCCAAGGGCAAACCCAGAGTCTTGATATTCATACCCACCTCTCAAATGTACAAAAAAAGCCGCTATGCCGGTTGGTGCCATGGATCGGCAGAAAGTTCGATGGTCACCCGAAAATAACCAGATAGCGCCGCCGCTTATCCTTTTCCGTTTGCACCGGATACGCCGTAGCTGTTATCTGTACGCATAACCAGTACTCGCTCGCCATGGCCATTTTTCCCTGTGACTGCAAATCCTCTCGATGACCCGTTCTATTACTTGAACAACTTCATGCAAGTGCTTGATTGGCTTGAGCATCGCTATGCCGATGTACTGAGCGTCGAGGAGCAGGACTTCATTCGCGACTTCAGTCGGCAACCCCGCGAGTCCCGAGCGCTGCTGGTCAGGATGGTGATGCGCAAGGGGTTGCATTTCAGGGCCGGCAAATTGAGTTACGTCGAGATTGGCGACATTGCCAGCGCTGCCCAGCCATTGCTGACGGCAGGCTGGATTGACGAGCAATCGCCCTTGCCGATCGGCGACCTGTTCGAGGTGCTGCTCAAGGCCGAGATTTTTCACTGTTTGGGTGCGGCCATCGATCAACCCAAAGGCAAGAAGACCGAATGGCTGGCGACCCTGAGTGAGCGGTTCTGCGAGGCGCAAAGCTTCGCGCAATGGTGCCCGCAACTGAACGACCGCCTGTTCACGCTGACCATCATGGACCTGTGCGACCGGTTGCGGCTGATGTTTTTCGGCAACCTGTATCAGGACTGGTCGGAGTTCGTGCTGGCCGACCTCGGCATCTTTACCTATGAAAAAGTCGAATTCTGCGCCGAATCCCGGGGCCTGCGCAGCCGTGAGGACGTGGACGCCTGCCTGTTCCTGCACCACTGCCAGCAACGTCTCGAGGCCGGCGAGGTGGTGGCAGACATCGTCGAGCAGATCAACGGGCTGGCACTCGACAACCCGTGGTTGCAACGTCGTCGGGGCAAGCTTTTGTTCCAGATCGGTCAGTACTGCGAACGCATCACGGATTTTTCCACGGCGCTGACGATTTACCGCGACTGCGCCTATCCCGGCGCACGCGTGCGCCTTATTCGGGTGTTGGAGCGTTGTGGGGAATATCAGTTGGCCCTGCATTTGGCCACGCACGCGGAGCAATCGCCGGAAAGCGCCACCGAGCATCAGCAGGTGCTGCGTGTGTTGCCCAGGTTGCGGCGCAAACTGGGCGGTCCAGCGATGAAGCGGCCATCTCCCCGGGAAATGCTACGCCTGGACCTGCACTTGCCCAGGACAGATCCGGCGTTGTCGGTCGAATTTCATGTTCAGGCGCACCTGGCGGAGGATTCGGCACCGGTGCACTACGTCGAAAACAGTCTGATCAACTCGCTGTTCGGCCTGTTGTGCTGGCCGGCAATCTTTGCACCGTTGCCGGGAGCGTTTTTCCACCCCTTCCAGCGCGGGCCGGTGGACCTGCTCAACGAGGACTTCCATGCGCGTCGTGCGGATCTGTTTCAGGCGTGTCTCGCCGAACTCGATGACGGGCGTTACATCCAGACCATCCGTGAACGCTACGTCGACAAGTGGGGCGTGCAGTCACCTTTTGTGTTCTGGGGCGCGCTGAGCGAAGAACTGCTGGATCAAGCACTCGATTGCCTGCCGGCCGAACACCTCAAGCACTGGTTCAATCGCCTGCTGCTGGACATCAAGGCCAATCGGGCCGGCATGCCCGACCTGATCCAGTTCTGGCCGCAGCACAGGACCTACCGCATGATCGAAGTCAAAGGCCCCGGCGATCGCCTGCAAGACAACCAATTGCGCTGGCTGGAGTTCTGTCACGAACATCAGATGCCGATCGCCGTCTGCTATGTGCAATGGGCGGAGCAGAGCGCTTGAGCTACAGCATTGCGGTGCGGGCGCTGTGTGAATTCACCGCCAAGGTCGGCGACCTCGACCTGCGTTTCACGCCGTCGCCGACCGCGCTGGAGGGCATCGTCGGGCACCGAACCGTCGCTTCGCGTCGAAGCGAGGGCTATCAAAGCGAAGTCGCCCTCGAAGGCCTGTATAAAACCTTGAAGGTCAAGGGCAGGGCGGACGGCTATGACCCGGTGCAAAACTGCCTGGAAGAAGTCAAAACCTATCGAGGCGACCTGAGCAAGCAACCGGCCAACCACCGGCAATTGCACTGGGCGCAAGCGAAGGTCTACGGATGGCTGATGTGCCAGAAGCTGGAGCAGGCGCAGATCAATCTGGCGCTGGTGTACTTCGACATCGTCAGCGAAAAGGAAACCTGCCTGGTCGAGGCCTTCAGCGCCGGGGAATTGCAGCAGTTTTTCGAGCATCATTGCGGGCTGTTCCTGCAATGGGCCGAGCAGGAAATGGCCCATCGAGAGGCGCGCAATCGCGCGGCGCAGCAATTGGCGTTCCCCCATGCCGACTTTCGTCCGGGGCAACGGCATCTGGCGGAATCGGTGTTCAAGGCAGTCAGCACCGGTCGTTGCCTGATGGCTCAGGCGCCGACCGGCATCGGCAAGACCGTGGGCACGCTGTTTCCGATGCTCAAGGCCTTGGCGCCGCAGCAGTTGGACAAGGTGTTCTTTCTCACGGCGAAAACACCGGGGCGCAAACTGGCGCTGGATGCCGCGCAAGTGATCCTGGATAGCGCCGATGCGCCGCCGCTGCGGGTGCTGGAGATGATCGCCCGGGACAAGGCCTGTGAGCACCCGGACAAAGCCTGTCACGGTGAATCTTGCCCGTTGGCCCAGGGCTTTTATGATCGTTTGCCGGCCGCCCGCCAGGCCGCCAGTGAACTCAGCCTGTTGAATCAGGACGCATTGCGCGAAGTGGCATTGGCGCATGAAGTCTGCCCTTATTACCTGAGCCAGGAAATGGCCCGCTGGGCAGACGTGGTGGTCGCCGACTACAACTACTATTTCGATTTCAGTGCGTTGCTGTTCGGACTGGCCCAGGCCAATAACTGGAAAGTCGCGGTGTTGGTGGATGAGGCGCACAACCTGGTGGAACGCGGCCGGCAGATGTACAGCGCCACGCTCGATCAATCGACCCTCAACGGCGTGCGAAAAACCGCACCGGAGGCCCTGAAAAAACCGTTGCAGCGGGTCAATCGTGAGTGGAATGCCCTGCACACTCTGCAATTGGCCCCCTATCAGGCATACGACAAGGCACCGGAAAAGCTCCTCCAGGCGCTATCGTCGTGCAGCGCGAGCATCGGCGATTATCTGAACGATCATCCCCAGGGCCTGGACAGCGCCCTACAGAATTTTTACTTCGACATGCTGCAGTTTTGTCGCGTGGCCGAGCTCTTCGATGAGCAGTTTCTGTTCGACATCAGCAAGCGTGACCTCGAGCGCAAACAAAACCTGTCGCAACTGTGCCTGCGCAACGTGGTGCCGGCCGGTTTCATCCGCCCGCGCCTGACCGCTGCGCGCAGCACGGTGCTGTTCTCCGCGACGCTGAGCCCTCGGCATTATTACGCGGACCTGCTGGGTACGCCGCCGGACACGGTGTGGATCGATGTCGAATCGCCGTTCCATGCCGACCAGTTGAAAGTGCACATCGTCAGCCAGATATCGACCCGATTCGTCCACCGTCAGGCGTCCCTCGAACCGATTGTCGAACTGATCGCCCGGCAATTCAGCCAACGCCCCGGTAACTACCTGGCATTTTTCAGCAGCTTCGATTATTTGCAGCAAGTCGCGCAGTTACTGGCCGAGCGACACCCGCAGATCAATGTGTGGTCGCAGTCTCGGGGAATGGCGGAAGGGCAACGCCAGGCCTTTCTCGATCAGTTCACCGTGCACAGCCAGGGCGTTGGTTTTGCGGTGCTGGGCGGAGCGTTCGGCGAAGGCATCGACCTGCCGGGTGCACGCCTGATCGGCGCGTTCATCGCCACCCTGGGGCTGGCGCAACTCAACCCGGTCAACGAGCAGTTGAAGCATCGAATGGCGGCGATCTTCGGCGCCGGTTATGACTACACCTACCTGTATCCCGGCGTGCAGAAAGTGGTGCAGGCGGCAGGAAGGGTGATCCGCACTCAGCAGGATCAAGGGGTGGTGATGTTGATTGATGACCGGTTCGGTGACAGCAAGGTGAAACACTTGCTGCCGCGTTGGTGGTCGGTCGAGCAGGCGCATTTGACCTTTGCTACGTAGGATCTTTTACCTTTTAAAACAAAGACATATCTTGAAAGACACACGCGTTTGAACAAACGCGGAAACAGCGCTTTATTCAAAGGGCAGGCATCACTTTCAGCCCGCTCTTTGATAAGGAAATCAAGGTATGTCCTCCGCACCGAACTACACCTACACCTCTGAGCAAGTCACTGCCGCGTTCAATGTCATCAAAACCACGCTGTTCCGCGGTATCACCGCCGAGGAAACGCCCAAAATCCTGGTGGTTGCCGGGCTTCAAGGCTCGGGTAAAACCTTTCTGCTGGAAAACACACTCCTGCCGACCCGGCGCTACGACAAATATGTTCGTCTCTACCTGCCCGAATACCGACAAAAACACCCTCAGTACGCGGAAATGATCAAGCTCGGCGTCCTGCATGCCTATGAGCATACTGAAGCTTTCGTCCGAGAGCTCAGCGCCAAAATCTTCACCGAAGCCTTCACACTCAAATACAACATCATCATGGAGTGTGCGTTCGACAGCCTCGATTTCGCCGCATTTCCACCGCTGGCGACAGCGGCCGGCTATCAGTTCGAAACGCATATCGTTGGCTGCACGCTGGAGTTTGCTCACGTTTCGAGCATCAAAAGAGCTTTCAAAAGCCTGGAAAACCGCGAGTTGGAAAGGTTTGTCACGCGATCGACGCTGGAGGCGGCCATGCGGAATGTGCAAGCGGTCATCCTGGCCTTCGAAACCGCCTCGAAGGCCGTCGACCGTTCACAAATCACTGTGTATGAGCGCGGGTTCGGGGCGCTGAAAGAACGCGTCTCGCGTGCTCATTTCACCTACGCCACAACCGCTGGTGTGACGCCATCTTCGTCGCCGACGGTGTTCAGCGCCTATGGAAGCATCATCAATAATCATGTCCACACCCTGAATGAGCGTGACGAGGTGGTAAAAGAATGCCACCTGGCGTTGCTCAGAACCCAGACATACGCCCAGGTTGTCCCTGATTTTGTCTACAACGACCTATACGCCTGCATTGTCAAATACGTGAACCGATAAGCAGGCGAACCCATTCGGCGGCGAAACGATGACAGTCTCCTGGCCAGCGAGCAGTCAGCAACGGTCCATCGCGGACGACGAAACCCCGTTGTGGCTGGTCCGCCGAATCACGCACCGCCAGGAATGGCCCGCGCAGGAAATCCATCGGGCTGGACAGGGCTGCGGTGACTTCCGCTTCGACGGTTTGAGGATAGGTCCGGTAGTAGCGGCCGAGCCAGGCAGCGGTGATTGCCCAGGCAGGCAGCTCCATGGTGTTGGCCACCAGGGCGGTGACCTTGCGCCCCTGCAACACCGAAAGCCCGCTGTCCGGGTCGAGGGTGCGGGCAAGCACCAGCACGCCGTGACAGACCGCTGCCACGGGTTTGTCTGCCTTGAAAAAGTGCAGGGCGATCCGTCGGGCCTGCTTGGACTCCAGCAGGCTGCGCATGCCCTTGGCATGCCCGCCGGGAATCAGCAGCCCGTGGAACTCGCTGGGGTCGACATCGTCATAGGACAGCGGTTTGCGAAATGAAGGGTCTTCGATCATCCGGGCGTAGCTGGCAAGGTCGGCCTTGCGCGTCATCAGCAACGGGTTCAACGGGCCGAATCCGATGTCCACCAGGCGCGAGTCGGCGTAGGCGGGCAACCCCTCGGGTGACGCAAAGCGCACCTCGATGCCGGCCTGGCGCATGGCTTGCCATGGAACGCTGCTCTCAGTGGGGTCATAGTCAGAAGTGGGCAACAGAATCAGGATCATTGGGGCGCCTTGAATGGGCCAGGAATGGCGTTTGGCTTCGAGAATAGGTGGTCCGAACGCTATGCTCCAGTGCACGGCCGTTTTCGGGCTTACCAAACCCACGGTTTGTCGCATACTCCACAAAACAATAATCACGGGTGTGATCGATGAGTGATAACCAGTCCAAAACCAACTCCATCGAGGAAATGCGCTTTCGCCTGCTGATTGATGCCGTGGTGGACTATGCGATCTACATGATTGACCCCGATGGCATCATCATCAGCTGGAACTCTGGCGCCAAACGTTTCAAGGGGTATGAGGAGGCGGAGATCCTCGGTCAGCATTTTTCACGCTTTTATACCGAAGAAGATCGCGCAGCCGGTCTGCCCCGGCGCGCGCTGGATACGGCGATCCGCGAAGGTCGTTTCGAGGGCGAAGGCTGGCGGGTTCGCAAGGACGGCACGCACTTCTGGTGCCATGTGGTGATTGACCCTATTCTTGATCCGACGGGCAAGCTGTTGGGTTTCGCCAAGATCACCCGGGACCTCACCGACCGCAAGATGGCCGAGGAGACCCTCAAGCAAAGCGAGCAGCAGTTTCGGTTGCTGGTTCAAAGCGTCACTGACTACGCCATCTACATGCTCGCCCCGGACGGACGCCTGACCAACTGGAATCAAGGGGCCCAACGCATCAAAGGCTACCGCCCCGAAGAAGTCATCGGCCAGCATTTTTCCATCTTCTACACCCCTGAAGACCGTGAAGCCGGGGAGCCACAACGTGCGTTGGAGACCGCTACCCGGGAAGGGCGCTTCGAAAACAAGGCCTGGCGCGTGCGCAAGGACGGTACGCGGTTCTTTGCCCATGTCGTGGTCGATCCGATCTGGGGCGAAACGGGCACGTTGCTGGGTTTTGCCAAAATTACCCGCGATATCACCGAGGCCACACAAGCACAAAAGGCCCTGGAGCAAACCCGTGAAGCACTGTTTCAGGCGCAGAAGATGCAGGCCATCGGCCAACTCAGTGGCGGGATAGCCCACGATTTCAATAATCTGCTGACCGTCATTCTTGGCAATCTGGAAATCGTGCGCAAACGCGTGGGAGAAGATCCGAAAGTCACTCGATTGGTGGACAACGCCACCCAGGGTGCCTTGCGCGGCGTTTCCCTGACCCAGCGCATGCTGGCTTTCGCCAGACGTCAGGAACTCAAGTCCGAATCCGTCGAGATACCCGCGCTGGTGGAAGGGATCAGCGGACTGTTGCGCAGCTCTCTCGGACCCTCCATTCAGCTTGAAACACGCTTTTCTCCTGACCTCGTACCCGTCATGGCGGATGTGAATCAACTCGAACTTGCCGTGCTGAACCTCGCAACCAATGCCCGGGATGCCATGCCCAACGGCGGTAAAATCGTCATCAGTACCCGGACAGAAGAAATCCCCGATCAATCAACGTTGATGCTGGAGCCAGGTCGATATGTTTGCCTGGGTGTCGCCGATACCGGAGAGGGCATGGATGAGGCCACCCTGTCCTCGGCAATGGACCCTTTTTTCACCACAAAAGGGGTGGGCAAAGGCACGGGGCTGGGATTGTCGATGATCCATGGCTTTATCGAACAATTGGGCGGGCGATTCATTCTCAAGAGCCAGAAGGACCTGGGTACGACCGCTGAACTCTGGATACCCGCGGCCATCGCTAATTCGGGCAGCAAACCTGCTGCACCGGAAGTGGAAGCACCACCAGTGGCTCAATTGTGCGTATTGGTGGTGGACGACGACAGCCTGGTGTTGACCAGTACCGGCCTGTTGCTCGAGGACCTCGGCCACCGGGTGCTCAGTGCGGTGTCCGGCACACAAGCGCTGGAGCTGATTGACGGTGAGCAGCACATTGACCTGGTCATTACCGACATGGCGATGCCACAAATGAATGGCGCGCAACTGGCGAAGGCAATCCGGACCTTGAAGCCGGACGTGCCGATCATTCTCGCCACGGGTTATGCCGAGCGCCTGGAAGGCTTCGCGACCAAACTCCCGCGCTTGTCCAAACCTTATACCCAACTCAATCTGGTGGAGGTCATTGCCCTGGCCATGAAATGACGCGCGTTACGCTCAGCCGTTCGCGTTCTTCTTGAAACCGCGCAAATTCATGGCACACAGGCAAAACTGCAACACGATCAATGCATAGGCGTGGGTGTGGTAACCCCAGATCACCCACAAGAGGTTGCTGACGATAAAAAAACTGAAGCCCCACACCCTGCGCGAGGGTGTTTGCGAGCCGATCAACCATGCTGCCAGCACCGTGACCAGCATCGCCGGCCATTGCACCCAATCGAGAGAGTCCATCCGCGGTCCTTAAAGTCAGCTTGTGTATCTGAAGGACCACGCCAGCGAAGTAGCGTTCGACCGAGGCGCATTAAATCCGGCTGAACTTTGCCGGGGCAGGTTTCGTCTTAACGCTTTCCCAGTCGCTGTGTAATTCCCGTGCCCAGAATATTGACCGAACAAACTGCCAAAGAATCCATGACCGAACACCACGCCAAGATGTTCGGCTCGCCCAAGGAGCGCCTGGATTTCTACCGCCGGGAAATCCAGTACGAAACCAGCATCCTCGCCAATCGGACCGACGCTTACCTGGCCGCGCAGTCGTTTCTGGTGATTGCCTTTGCTTCCTGCATGTCCAACCTCAATCCCGAATGGGGAAAACTCTTCACCCTGGTGGTGCCGCCGTTCCTCGCGCTGCTTGGGCTGCTCAGTTCGCTGAACGCCTGGCCGGGGATTCGTGCGGCTTATGACATCATCGACCACTGGCACTTCAAGCAGAGTGAGCTATTGCGCAGTGAGCCATTGATGGGGCTGGCTTACGATGAGTCGCCGCTGTTCAGTGAGATGGAGTCGTCCCACAAGGGATACCGCAAATCGCTGCTGTTTTCCGTGCGCACGCCGTGGATTTTTGCGACGTTCTGGGTGTTGCTGGGCAGTTATGCGTTTTACATACAGGTCACCAACCCTGGCGGCTGAACCGCAGACTGAAAAGCCCGGCAACCGCCGGGCTTCTATTGACTCGAATTCAGGCCCGGTCTTCGAGCTGCTGGCGCAACCGGTGGGAGTTGTTCATGGACATCGGGATCGGCGGGAAATCCGCGTTGAGCAATCGCAGATGCTCGATCGCCTCCTGAAATTTCAGATCAGCCTTCCTGCGCATCGTCCGATAACGCTCAAACCGTTCCAGGTCCATATCGCCGTCCTCAAGCATCTCAAAGGCACAGCGGCTCAACAACTGGGCGTCTTCGAACATCTGGCGATTGCATTCCAGGGCGAACGCCCGGCAGGCTTTGATTTGATCGGGAGTTGAACAGTGAATCATGACCGGCACCTTATTCTTATCCGAGGTCCCTTTTTGAAGGCATCGTTGCCACAGTGGAACCGAACCTGTCGGGTTCCGCCACTCCAAAAACCAGGCGGAATTAAGGTTGTGACTATCGGCTTGCACAGGGATTTCAAATTTTTTAAGGCGAAATTTCGTTTGATCCACCCGTAAATACACAGGCAAAAAATCAAATAATTTGTTTCTTGCGCCGTTCATAGCGGGCGAGGGTGGGTTGCGTGGTGATGCCGTGGATCAGAATGCTCAACGCGACCACGGACAAGGTCAGGTCCGTACACAGCGTCGACACCGACTGGCCCACCCCGTGATTCAAGGCGTAGAACAGGTAATACAGACTGCCGATGCCACGTATGCCGAACCAGCCGATCAACATTCGTTGCCGCCAATCGAGCAACCGGCCCCATGGCATCACGACGACGCTCAAAGGGCGAATCAGGCAAAACAACACCCCGCCGACCAGCAGGGCGCGCCAGTCCCAGTGAGCGATCAGCACGACGCCGAGCAGGGTCACCAAAAAGACTTCCATGGCGCGCTCCACGAGACTGCCAAACGCGAGCATGTCACCCATCATGATGCCAGCGGCGACCTGGGTGTCCTCAAGGTTGTTGGTATCGCCATGCACCGCGTGTTGCGGTTCGACATTCTGGTGACCGACCACCGGCTGGACCAAATGCTCAGCAGGGAGCTCGTCATTGTCCGTGGAGCTGACTTCCTCTTGCCGCAATCCGAGCCCGGCAGCAAATACCGACAGAAACCCGTAAGCGTGGATGGACTCAGCACCGACATACGCCAGGGCAATCAAGGCGAGGGCCAGGTAATCGTTCGGGGACAGCGTGCTGTCATCGTTCTTGATCCGCAGTGTCAACGTCAGGCGCCCGATGCCGCGCCCCATCCAGTAACCCGTCAGCAAACCGGCCGGAACGGCCCAGATCAGGCTGCGTAGCACCCAGTCGCCAAACCAGCCGGGGTTACCCTCGTGTTGCAGCAGGAGCAGGCCAAGGATCACAAACGGAAACGCAATCCCGTCATTGAGCCCGGCTTCACCAGAGAGGCCAAACCGCACGCTGTCGTCATCCCGCGCGTCGTTGACCTGGACCAGAGCGGCAAGCACCGGATCGGTAGGCGCCAGGATCGAGCCGATCAGCACTGACGCGCCCCACGACAATTGCAGCCCGTAATGCAGCAACAGGCAGATGCCGACAATGGTCAACAACATGACCGGGCCGGCCAGGCCGAACGCGATCCGCCAGTTTTTATGCTTGAGCGGCGAGCGCAATTTCAGGCCGCAAACAAACAACGAAAAGAGCACCGCGACTTCCGTCAGGTGCTCCATCCAGATCGAAGCGTCAGCGGTGTCCAGCTTCAACAGCCCGAACCCGGCCGGCCCGATGGCGGCACCCAGCACCAGGCACACCGCAGACGTGGTCACCGGCATCCATCGCAGGTAGGACGAAGTCAGCGCCAGCGTCAGCAATACGGCACCCAACACGGCCACCCATAAAATGAAACTCATGTTCGGCTCTCGCTGGGGGTGGACCGGGTTCGTGGGCCTCTTTGGATCAACCGACCGTCGCGCGCAGGTATTCAGGCGTCAGCACGTTGAACCACAGCAGAATCATCTCTACCAGAATAGTCACCAATACCAAAAGGCCGACACCCCAGACGCACGCCGCGTTCAGCAGGCCTTGCTCCTTGCGCTCGTGCATGAACGTCGGCAGGCCGACAAACAGCAAAAACGTCGAGTAGAGGGAGGCGGCGCCCAAGACCGTAATGGCGAGCCAACGACTCGGGTACAGCCCGGCAATACCGGCCAGGAAGAACGGTGTCGCGGTATACGCTGCAAAGCCAATGCATTGATTGATGGTCGGGCGCGCGTCGAAGGTGCGCGACATCCAGCGGATGAATCCCCCCATCAGCGCCACGCCGGCGATGATGGTGACGTACAGCAGCACGCAAAGTTGCAGGGCACTTTGGGTACTGAGCTTGACGATTTCGTTCTCGGCCAGGCTCCAGCCGACATAGGTGGTCCCGATAAACAGGCAAACCGCGGGGATCAACGCGAGTAGCAGTAAATGCGCGAGGTAATGGCGCGGGTGTGCTTCTTCTTCCCGGCGAATATCCGTCCAGGCGAAATTGGGCTGGGTGAAGAGTTTGACGATAGGTGCGGACATGATGACCTCCTCGAGCGGCCCGTGATGGGGGCCTAAACGTATTGAGGGGGGAGATTTGCCGGGGGTTCATTTTTTTGCGTGTTAACTCACTTGTAGCCTGTGGCGAGGGGGCTTGCCCCCGTTCGGCTGCGCAGCAGTCGTAAACCCGGTATGCACGGTTTCTCCTGGAACACCGTGGTTGAATGGTTTCACGACTGCTGCGCAGCCGAACGGGGGGCAAGCCCCCTCGCCACAGGGCGGCGCCACCAGCTACAACATCGGTTTGCCGCCGGTCACGCCATAGCGCTGTCCGGTGATGTAACTGGCCTCGTCCGACGCCAGCAGCACATAAATCGGCGCCACTTCCACCGGTTGTCCCGGGCGCCCCAGCGGGGTGTGCCCACCGAAGTTCTGCACTTCTTCATCGGGCATGGTCGAGACGATCAACGGTGTCCAGATCGGCCCCGGCGCCACGCTGTTCACCCGAATATTTTTCGGCCCGAGCATCTGCGCCAGACCGCCGGTGAAGTTGGCGATCGCGCCCTTGGTCGTGGCGTAAGCGAGGAGGGTGGGTTTGGGCATGTCCGAATTGACCGAACTGGTGTTGATGATCGAACTGCCGGCCTTCATGTGCTTCAGCGCGGCCTGGCAGATCCGGAACATGGCCGTGATGTTCACGTCGAAGGTCATCACCCACTCTTCGTCCGGGATGTCTTCGATGTTTTCGTGCGTCATCTGGAAGGCTGCGTTGTTGACCAGAATATCGATCCGCCCAAAGCGCTCGACCGTCTTGTCCACCAGGGCCTGGCATTGCGCTTTTTGCGCGATGTCGCCGGGCAGCAGCACGCATTGGCGTCCGGCCTGTTCGACCCAGCGCGCGGTTTCCTGCGCGTCTTCATGTTCATTGAGGTAGGCGATCGCAACGTCGGCCCCTTCACGGGCGAAGGCAATGGCCACCGCGCGACCGATGCCGCTGTCGGCCCCGGTGATCAAGGCAATCTTGCCGTCCAGCCGGCCCGAGCCTTTGTAGCTTTTTTCGCCACAGTCCGGGTACGGGTCCATTTTCTTTTGGGAGCCGGGAACGGGCTGGCCTTGTTTGGGAAAGGGTGGTTTTGGATAGTCAGTCATGGGAAATCTCCGATCTCGGGGCACAGGATTCAAAGGGTTGACCCTGGTGTTTTGCCTTGAGTTCGGTTGGATTTCAGTACCCCTTTCAGTGATCGTTCCCTCGCTCTGTGGTGTGCACCCCAAAAGTTGGACACGACCGATGGGGTGTTTCATGGGAAAGTACACGATTCAAGCGAAGCTATCAGCGGTACAGGATTATTGC